>CAMDMI010000078.1 GCA_945902135.1 Spirosoma fluviale | reverse complement strand
GCATTCGGTGGGCGTGTGCTTACGCTGGCTTTTATTTCTTGCACCCGAAATGCTTCAGGAATTTCAAGGTAGCTGGCTGCCAGAATATCCCACATAAAATAGGTGTAATGGTAGCCAGGAATGGTGTCGATGGTAAGCGCCCAAAACTGACCTGCAAGTTCAGATGCGAGGGTTTGTTTTCCTCTGGAAAGGTTCTTCAGAAACTCCATCGTAACAGGTACTTTGTCTGTGGCATCCAATGGAATACAAGTGATTGGTAATTCCATTTCCAGCAACCTTCTGGCGCTTTCGGGGTCCCAAAATACATTCCATTCTGCAGAGCCATTGTGGTCAAATGTTTGCACATTCCCATTAGTTCGGAAGGCACCACCCATCCAAATTATGGTTTCGATTTTCTCCCGGATTTCCGGGGTCTGTTCCAAAGACTTCACCAAGTTGTTGCAGGGACCTGTCATTAAAATTGTAACCGGGTGGTTTGAATCTAAAAGCTTCCTGGTCAAAAGTTCGGACGCTTCTGGTGCCGACCAAGGATCGGGCGATTCTGGCAGTCGGAGGATGGCAGGAAGACCGTTAATTATGGCGGTTTTCGCTCTCCAGGCAGCCGGAAAATCATTCATTCCACTGGCATCCGACCTTCCAATTTCGATGTTTTCCTTTCCAAAGGCTTTCAGAATTTTCCATGTGCTTTCCATTGCAGGACCGATGTAACAATCCGCCGGCGTTACATTAATTCCGATGAGTTCATACTTGTCCATCGTAAGGATAAGAAGCTGAGCCAAAAGGTCGTCAATGGCGCCATCATGCTCCATGAAAAGGGGTTTTTTGTGCATTATTTTTTGAAAAAAATCGGTTTTAATTGCCTGAAACAGGGCGCGAAATTGTACAGGAATTTGTTTTCCTCTAGCATAGATTTTAATTGATTCAAGGCCAGTAGTTTTTGGTTTTTGGTGAAGAATTTATAATCAGTTATTTCAGTCAATTAATTTTTAAATTAATGAAAATCAATACTTTAGACTGGGCATTTTCCTGCATGGTTCAATTCTGTGCTTGTCCAGTTTTCGTTTCTTCCTGATTTTCAATTTGTCTTGTCGGATTTTTCCCTTAAAAGCACTACTTTTGCAGCCCTTTTATAAACCGGGGACGTGATCCCCACAAATTCAAAACCAAATGGTTAAAATCAGACTTGCCCGCAGAGGCAGAAAAAAAATGGCGATGTACGACCTCGTAGTCGCAAACGTCACAGCGCCACGCGATGGCCGCTTTATCGAGAAAATCGGTACCTACAATCCGAACACTGTTCCAGCAAGCATTGTCCTCAATGAGGAAAAGGCGCTGAAATGGGTGATGACCGGTGCGCAGCCAACCGATACTGTTCGTGCCATCCTTTCTTACAAGGGTGTTATGTACAAGAAGCACCTTCAAATAGGTGTCAACAAAGGCGCAATCTCTCAGGAGGAAGCCGACGCAAAATATGAAGCCTGGAAATCTGGTAAGGAGTCTAAAATCTCCGGAAGGGTTGACAATTTGGCCAAAGCCAAGGCTGATGCTTCAAAAGTTCGTATGAGTGCAGAAACAAAGGTGAATGAGTCCCGCATTGCGGCTCAGGCTGCCAAGCTTGCTGCTGAAATTGCGGCTGCTGCGCCTGTTGTAGCTGAAGCACCTGCTGCTGAAGTTGTGGTTGTAGAGCCTGCTGCTGAAGTTGTTGTTGAAGCACCTGCTGCTGAAGTTGTAGCTGAAGCACCTACTGCTGAAGTTGTTGCTGAAGCACCTACTGCTGAGGTTGTAGCTGAAGCACCTGCTGTTGAAGTTGTTGGTGAAGCACCTGCTGCTGAAGTTGTTGTTGAAGCACCTGCTGCTGAAGTTGTTGTTGAAGCACCTGCTGCTGAAGTTGTAGCTGAAGCACCTGCTACCGAAGAGCCTGCTACTGAAGAGCCTGCTACTGAAGCTTAAAACTGAATAAAATCTTCTCTAAGCGCAAATGGTTAAGAGTCAATGTTTCGAACTAGGGTACATCGCCAAAATCCATGGATTGGATGGTGGGGTTGTTGCCGTGCTCGATGTTGACCAGCCAGAGCGCTATCGCAAGCTGGATGCCTTGTTTATAGAACAAGAAAATCAGCTGGTACCGTATCTTGTAAACAAGACATCAGGACAGAAGGGCAACCAACTTATCCTAGGTCTTGAGGGCATCGACAACGGAGATAAAGCTTCAACGCTGAAAGGCTGCAAGCTTTGGCTTCCGGAGAAAGCGCTCCCTAAACTCGAGAAAGACCAGTATTATTTTCATGAGTTGGTCGGATGTATTGTAGAGGACAAAGCTTTGGGTCGCTTGGGTGAAATTCGAGAAATTCTCGATTTGCCGCAGCAAACTCTTGCTTCTATGGATTGGAAAGGTACTGAGGTACTTATTCCACTTCATGAAAATATCCTTCTGAAATTCGACCGGCAAGCTTCCGTTCTTTATACGATGTTGCCGGATGGCCTCCTTGAAGTGTACACGAAAACTGAAACCGAAGAAGACGATGCGCATTGATATTATAACCTGCGTGCCGGATTTACTGGCTTCATTTTTCAATCACTCTATTTTAAAGAGGGGTCAGGCTGCCGGTGTAATTGAAGTGCATCTCCATAACCTCCGCGATTATGCCACCAACAACCAAAAGCAAATCGATGATTATGCATTTGGAGGCGGTGCAGGAATGGTTATGATGATAGAGCCCATCGACCGTTGCATTTCCGCACTAAAGGCAGAAAGAAACTACGATGCTATTGTCTACACCACTCCAGATGGTGAAAATTTTTCACAGGAAACAGCCAATCGCTTTTCCATGCTGGAGAACATTATCATCCTTTGCGGGCATTATAAAGGTGTTGATCAGCGTGTTCGTGAAAACCTGATAACCCACGAAATTAGCATAGGCGACTATGTTCTTTCGGGAGGAGAATTGGCTGCGGCTGTTATGGCTGATGCCGTTTTCCGACTGGTTCCAGGTGTAATGAACGACGAAACTTCGGCCCTTACCGATAGCTTCCAGGATGGTTTGCTTGCTCCTCCGGTTTATACCCGCCCTGCCGATTACAAGGGTTGGACTGTTCCGGAAGTGCTTTCAAGTGGTCATCAGGCCAAGGTAGAAGAATGGCGGTTTAACCAATCTCTAGAGCGAACAAAAGAGAGAAGACCAGATCTTTATTCAAGACTAACAGAAATTCAATTGTAAAAAAGTAAAATTTAAATAATCATGTCAGAGCTTATCAAATTCGTTGAAGCGGAATTGGCAGAGAAAAGAGCCGGGATGCCTGACTTCGGTCCTGGAGATACTGTCAATGTTCATGTTAAAATTAAGGAAGGAAACAAGGAGCGTATCCAGCAGTTTCAAGGTGTTGTACTTCAGCGCCGTAATCCCAACTCAAATGGTGAAACCTTCACTGTAAGGAAAATTTCCAATGGAGTTGGTGTGGAGCGTATTTTTCCACTCCTTTCTCCCTCCATCGATAAGATAGAGGTGGTTCGTCTTGGTGCGGTTCGTCGTGCGCGTCTGTATTACCTTCGTGGAAAACAGGGCAAGGCTGCCAAAATCAAAGAAAGGAAGAGAACAGTTGCCTGATAAGAAGGTTGCTTTCAAACATTTCGGACCCCAGTCTAATTGGCTGGGGTCTTTTTTTTAGCAGAATTATTTGGAACAAATCTCAACTTCTGTTTTCTAAAGTTTCTAAAGTCTTTAAAAATTCAATCAGGTCGGTTCCAACAATTATCGAATTTTTTTCTTCACAATCCCGACTTGCTTTTTCCAGTTGTCTTGACAGTTCAATTCCCAAATCTTCGTGAAGAATGGATAAGGAACTGATCAGATTGTGCGCTTTAAACTCTAATGCTTTCCAATCCCGTAATTTCAACGCTTCCGTCAATATACGAATGTCTTGCGGAAGTTTGGCTAGGACCGCTTTGGCTAGCCATTCCGGCGATCTCCTACCTTCATTTTTCTGAACTGCAGGTTCAGGTTCTCTTGTTTCCTTGTGTCCATTGTGTGGCTGGGTACTTGTAAGGACCGGCTCAACACTAATTTTTCTATTGCTGGATTTGGGCAGGAAGGGAGCCATTACCTGCAAAAGGGTTTTTTCGGAATAGGGTTTCGAGATGTAATCATTCATCCCGCTTGCCAGGCATTTTTTCCTTTCACTTGTCATTGCATGTGCAGAACAAGCAATGATGGGTGTCTTCAGATTTAAAATATTCCTGATGTGTTCTGTGGTTTCTATGCCATCCATAATGGGCATTTGAAGATCCATCAGGATGATGTCGTAAGACTTGGTTTTGAGCTTTTCAAGGGCGATTTTTCCATTACTCGCTTTATCGAGTTTTACCCCGTGTTTTTTAAGGTAGGAGTCTGCCAGAAGCTGGTTGTGTTCATTGTCTTCCACAAGCAAGACCATAAGATCATGCATGGTAGAAATATTCTGAAAATTTTCCGAATCAGAGGCTGTGCTTAATTCATGTCCTTCATTGCTGATTTCGTAATTGAGGGAAACAGTAAAAGTTGTTCCCTCTCCAACTGTACTTCTTACATTCAGCTCACCATTGTGCAATTCTATGAGGGATTTAACAATGCTAAGTCCTAGGCCTGTTCCCCCATAAATGCGGGTTGTATAGGTTTCGGCCTGTGAAAACCGTTCAAAAATTGTATCCAGTTTGTTTTTAGGAATGCCGATGCCAGTATCAGAAACACTGAAAACTATTTGAGCTTTTTCTTCTTCATGGAATCCTTCTCTCACTTTTAATTCCACATGGCCGGTCTCGGTAAATTTTATTGCATTTGAAATCAGGTTTATCAGAATTTGTGTGAGCCGAATTTCATCGCCGCTAACCAACTCAGGTATTTCGTTGTCGTAGCTAAAAAATAGTTTAATCCCTTTTGCCTTTGCGTCTGAATATTTTAGTTGGATGACCTGTCTGCAGACAGTCTCAATACTGAAAGGAAATTTATCCAATTCCAGTTTGCCGCTTTCCAGTTTGGATAAGTCCAAGATGTCGTTGATAATAACACTTAATGTTTTGGACGCAGAATTGATGATTTCTACTTTTTTTCGCTGGTCGGGAGTAAGACTTGATTTGGCAAGAATTTCATTAAAGCCGATGATGGCATTCAGTGGCGTTCGAATTTCATGACTCATGTTGGCCAGGAATGTTTCTTTCGCCAAAGTTTTCTCGGCTTCAACTTTACTTTGAAGGATCTTTTCTTCCAGTTCGGCTTTCTCTGTTATGTCTTTAGCAGAAGCATAAATTCGCTTGCTTTCTTTGTCATAAGCGGCTGTCCACTCCAGGTCGATAGAGTCTCCGTCTTCCTTTAAAATCCTGTTCTTCAGGGTACTTAACTTTCCTTTTTCGTGAAGTTCATGAAGCATTGCCTTCATATTGGGAACATCTTCAGGATGAAGTAAATCGAAAATCGTTTTTTCCTGAAGTTCCTGGCTTGAGTAGCCAAGAAATAAATTGAAGGAAGAACTGTTTTTCAGAATGAGTCCTTCTGCATTTATGATGAAAAGAAAATCGGGGGAAAGGTCGAAAAATCGCTGTAGGTCTATTGACTTTTGCCGTTGTACAGTAATGTCCTGACAGGTTCCCTGCACAATTACGACCTTGCCAGAATCATCTTTGAATGGACTGGCTTTTACCGATATAACTTTGGTTCGGCCACCTTCGAATTCCAGTTTTTGCTTGTAACTAATGGATTTTCCCTCCAGGATCTCAGCCATTAATTTCTCATTTGAAAGTAGGTTTTTGGGCCGGATTAGTCGCATTTGGTCGGACTCTTTGCTGCCTGATTGCTTGGTTTTCTGTGGTATTTCGAAGATTCTGTATAATTCTTCTGACCAGTTGGTCTTGTTGGTGTTCAGGTTTAATTCCCAGCTGCCGATTTTTGCAATGGATTGCGCATTCACCAATTGCCTGGTGATTTTGAGGTTGTCGGCCTCAACTTCCATTTTCTTTAGTTCCGACCTGATTGCTAAAATCAATGTTCCGCAGGTGGATACAATTGGTTTCAAAATCTCAAGTTCATTCTCTAAGTAGCCAGATGGCTTATTTCCTATGCCGATCATTCCGATAAGCTTGTCTTTTTTGTCTTTGATGGCAATGCCCATGTATTTTGTCAAGAAGGCATTTTCATCCTGCACATCGAATTTAACCGGCAAATTGGCTGCGTCGTTGGATATCAGGTTTTCACCAGTCCTAAGGGTATGAGTCAGGAGGGATTTGAGATTTTTAAAATCCTTCTCGGCATCCTCCATGCTGGCGTAGGAAGATGGATTTTCAGGCCCGTTTAAGCTGGATTTGATGGCAAATGCTTCTAGTTTTGGTTCTTGCTTTTTTTCATTTATCTCACCAATCAAACCGAATTTACTTTCAGTAAAATGCAACAAGAAGTCCAGAATTTTGGAGAATAGCAGGTGCTTGTCCTGATGTGATTTTATAAATTCTTCGTTAATTCCTTTGAGGGTATGAAGCAAATCGTGCATCCGTGAAACTTCCTGCATTTTGTAACGCAGCGTAAAAAGTTTCATGGTGTTATTGGCCAGTGCCTGAAGGCTTGATTTTTGACTTTCGTTTAATACGCCAGGCTTTGTGTCGATTACGCAAAGTGTGCCAATGTTGTACTGGTCGTAAGCCAGCGGAGTTCCTGCATAAAAGCGGACATGTGGTTCAGAAACCACCATCGGATGATTTTTAAATTTTTCATTGGATTGTGCATCCTCAATCACCAAAAGTTCATTGTTGTAAATCGAATATTGGCCAATCGCCATTTCCCTTGGAGTTTCATTGATTTCCATGCCTGTTTTTGCTTTGAACCATTGACGGTTCCTATCCAGGAGTGAAATCATCGCAATAGGCTTTTCGCATATCGTAGCAGCCAATTTTACTATATCATCAAAAACTTCTTCAGGCTCAGAATCTAAAATATTGAGCTGGTAAAGTGCAGCCAACCTTTCTTCTTCGTTTTCAGCTATTGGGTAATTATTCATTCGGAAATAATCAGTTTTTTTGGTCCGAATCGAAATTCGGATTCGATAAATCACATATAAAACATTGCAATTACGAAGGATATTAAATTTTATGCAAATGAGTATATTCAATATTTAAATTGTCAATTGTTATAATTAAGCTAAATATTAATATTTTATATGATAATTATAAAGAAGATATAAGTAAATAGTATTAACCATTAAACGATTAATTATTAATTATAATGTCTAAATATTTATTTTATAAATACTTTGTTTAATTATTTTTTCTCATTTATTAATGTTTTAGTGAGATAATTGAAAGTCTTTTTTTGCATAGTTATTTATCTGATTGCATGTACCATTTTTAGTTTTTTGAAAAGAATTTCACAATCTGTCCAGTCCATAAGTTCAACGCTTAAATTGAAAAATAAAAGCCTGTTGTTTCCGAAATACTGCATAATTTTAATAATTGCCCATCATTTAAATTTCTAGCCAATTTTAACGGATGTCATCGATAAGGAGCCTGCCAGAGCTTTGTCGTTGAAAAAGTTCAAATCCTCATCCTTTTGTTTTAAAGAAAGGATGTATAGAAGCGGAAGAAAATGCTCAGGAGTTGGAATCGCCAGATCAAAGGATTTTCCCTGGGTTTGAAAATTGATCAATGGAGCGTGGTTGCCTGAAATTATGGCGCTTTTCATCCTTTCACTTGCCTCCTCAGCCCAGTCAAATGCAAAATTTTGGTTGAGCTTATCCCAGGCAACCATGCCAAGGTTGTGTACCATATTCCCGCTTCCAATGATGAGTACGCCAGACTTGCGCAAGGCACTGAGTTCTTTCGCCAATTCATAATGAAACTGCGGCTTTCGGGTGTAATCCAGACTCATTTGAATCACCGGAATATTGGCCTCCGGGTACATGTGTTTTAGAACCGACCAAGCACCATGGTCAAGACCCCAGCTGTTGTCGAGTTCAATTTTTGTGTTGTGTATTGCCTTACGGGTTTCCTCCGCCAGGGCCGGACTTCCGGGTGCTGGATATTGAACATCAACAAGCGCTTTGGGAAAGCCGCCGAAATCGTGGATTGTGGGTGGATTTTGCATGGCTGTAACAAAGGTGCCCTTTGTTTCCCAATGAGCTGATATGCAAAGAATGGCTTTCGGCCTTGGGATTTTCTTTGCGGCTTCTCGGAATCCCTGAACAAATTCATTTTCTTCAATTGCATTCATTGGACTTCCATGCCCAAGAAACAGCAGTGGCATAAGGCTTCCATTTGTATTTTCCCGGCTGTCAAAAATTTGGCTTTGGTTCATTGCTTTTGTAGAAATTGAAGGAGATGCCAATAAACCGAGAAAATCTTTACGGTGCATTTGAATGGATTAAGTCCTAAAAATGGCGTACCATCTGGATTTCTGCATTCAGTTGAACAATTTCGCCCAGCAGAAATCCGCCCGTTTCGAGTGGTGTATTCCAGATGAGGCCCCAATCGCTTCGATTAATTGTTCCGCTCAAGCTAAATCCAGCCTTTTCCTTGCCCCATTGGTCGCGGTTATTGCCATTGTAAATCAGGTGCAAGACCACTTCTTTGCTGATATCCTTCATTGTAAGGACGCCTTTCAGATAATAATGGTTCACGCCATTTGGTAAAATTGAGGTGCTTTCAAAGTTGATCTCCGGAAATTTTCCGGAATCGAAAAACTCCTCCCCGCGCAAGTGCTCATCCCGTTTCTCATCATTGGTAAAGATGGAGCCGGTATCCATGCTTACCATGATCGGGTCTTTGGTGAAATCATCACCGTCAATTTCGGCTGTAAATTTTCTGAATTCCCCTTTAATATTGGAAATCATCAGGTGCTTAACTTTAAACATTAACTTGCTGTGTGAAGCGTCAAGATTCCATTTGGCTTTTGTAAGATGCGTTTCCATACATATTTGGGATTGGTTTATGCAAAGAGCATTGCATTTTTAACGACTTAAATTGGAATTGTCAGCCTGAAAAGGGATTCATGTCAAATTGGTTTTTCAGTCTTGTTTTAAGAGCCTTCGCCCTTCCAATTTTTCTAAGTTAATACTTCAAACCCTCACTCTTTAGAATGTAGAATGAGGAGGTAATTGCCTGAATTTAACTCTTCCGCGAGCATACCAATTTCATTCTTATCCACACTTAACTTAAATAGACTAATTTATTTTTCAGAATTTTCAAATAGACAATTGGCTGTTTTGCAATATAATATTTTGGTTTTTTGGTTTTTTGAATAAAAAATCACTAAAAATGATTGGGAAGTGTGTTTTTTAAGCTTTTGTGGCAAATTAAATTTTGCAGGTCTAATATTTTTTTTCGGACATTTGTAACAGTAATGTTGAAGGTTACCTTCTGCATTAGCTGCCTATTAATACACACCATTAATACACTACCTACATGAATGAAATTGGCATTAAGTCCGCTTTTAGTGGATTAGAGGCCTGTGGCCTAGCTACATCCGGAAAAGTATTCTGGAATCTTTCAGCCCCAGAACTAGTTGAAAAAAGTCTTGCACTTGGAGAAAGTGTACTTTCTTCAAGCGGTGCCCTGATGTGTGACACGGGTAAATTTACCGGTCGCGCACCAGACGATAAGTTTATTGTGCGTGATTCACTTACCGAAAATCAAGTTTGGTGGAAAGAATTTAACCATCCTGTAGAGCCTTCCGTTTTTGCCAATCTTCGTGGCAAACTCACAGAATACTTGAAAGACAAAGATGTTTTTGTTCGTGATGCAGTGGCCTGTGCTTCTCCGGAACACAGGATACGCGTTCGGGTAGTTAATACCCTGGCTTACCACAATCTCTTTGTGCACAATATGTTTTTGAGGCCTACTGCCGATGAAATTAGCAACTTCGAGCCGGAATGGACAATAATAAATGCACCAGCATTTGAAGCAGATCCTGCTGTTGATGGTGTTCGAAGTAAGAATTTTGCCATCATCAATTTTACAGAAAAATGCATCATTGTAGGAGGAACCGGATATACTGGTGAAATTAAGAAGGGTATTTTCACCGTTCTCAATTTTACCCTTCCTACAGAAAAAGGGATTCTTTCAATGCACTGTTCTGCCAACGAAGGCAATGACGGACAAACAGCCCTTTTCTTTGGGCTTTCCGGAACTGGTAAAACTACACTTTCCACAGATCCCGACCGCAAACTCATCGGTGATGATGAGCATGGCTGGGCACAATCTGAGGTTTTCAATTTTGAAGGTGGTTGTTATGCCAAGGTAATTAACCTCAGTGAAGCAGGTGAGCCGGATATTTACAAAGCCATTCGTTTTGGTTCTGTTTTAGAAAATACACGCTTCATTGACGGTACAAGAGAAGTGGATTTTGCCAACGCCGAGGTAACTGAAAATACCCGCGTTTCATATCCAATTCATTATATCCAGAATTCCAAAGAAGTTTCTACGGGAGTTCCACCTTCCAATATTTTCTTCCTTACTTCGGATGCGCAGGGAATCCTTCCTCCAATTGCCAAATTAAATGTGGAGCAGGCGATGTTTCACTTCCTTTCGGGTTACACCGCGAAAGTTGCTGGTACTGAAACGGGTGTAAAGGAGCCAAAGGCAGTATTTTCTTCCTGCTTTGGAGCTCCGTTTCTGCCTTTGCATCCTGGCAAATACGCTTCTCTTTTGGGAGAGAAACTTAAAAATTCCAATGTGAATGTTTGGCTGGTGAATACCGGTTGGATTGGTGGTCCTGTGGGAGTAGGTTCTCGCATGCGTTTGTCACACACCCGATCCATCATCACTGCTGCTCTCAATGGTCATCTCAATCAGGTTGAGTATATGGCACATCCCGTATTTGGTGTTCAGATGCCAATGAGTTGTCCGGGGGTTCCTGTATTCCTTATGAACCCAAGGGATATCTGGAATGATAAGGCTGCATATGATGTAGCTGCAAATGGACTTGCTGCTCAGTTCCTCAAAAACTTTGATAAGTTTAAGGAGCTTGCAGATGAGAAAATTATGGCTGGAGCGCCTCGCCAGATGGAACTCCAGAACTGATTCAACCCATTTATCAGTATACTTATGAGTGGACAGTTTGAACAACTGGTTCTGCCTATTGGCACAACCCTTGATCGATTTATCAATACCCAGCAGTCGAATTTTCCTTTTGCAAAAGGGGAGTTTTCCCAGCTGCTTCGCGACAT
>CAMDMI010000077.1 GCA_945902135.1 Spirosoma fluviale | reverse complement strand
TAAAGGAAAAACCAGGATTCAACCAAACTAATGACTTTATAAAAAACAATCCAAAGCCAAGCAGGATTGATACATCCAAAGAATCTAGAACTCAAAGTAACTGACGAAGTACATTGATTTTGGCGACAGTTTCAGCCAATTCCGCCTCCGGATCAGATCCCGAAGTAATCCCAGCGCCTGCGTAAAAAATCAACTGCTCATCCCTAAAACAGGCAGTACGAAGGTTTACTATAAATTTTATCCGCTCTGGATGAAATGAACCTGAGAACCCAGTAAAAAAGGATCTGTCCAATTCCTCATTATCCACAATCCAACCATAAGCCGAATCGAATGGAAAACCACAAACGGCAGGTGTTGGATGCAAAGATGCAGCAAGCCGAACGGCCAGTTCCGAGTTTCCTCCTTCCAGGTGGAAAACCGTTGAAATATGCCTCAGATCACCTGCGTCAAAGGTGTTAGGACCAAACTCCTTTGCCTGACCTGGTCCTGCAATTTCATTAAACTTATTCCGGATAAAAGCAGCAACTAAAGCTTGTTCGATTATTTCTTTTTCACTCCATGAAGTGTCATTACCAAGCTTCGTTCCAGCCAAAGCATGTGCAAGAATCTGAGAGTGATTTGCGCCTAGGATGGAATGCCCGGATGCAATGAGTATTTCAGGACTCGCTGAAACCCAAAGGCCTTTTCCCGGAATATTAAAAACCACAAAATTTGAGCTGGAATAACGCTCACAGATTCGTTTAAGGAAACCTGCAAGTTCTTTACCTGAAAATGGCAAACGAACACTCCTACTCAGGACAACCTTTTCAAAAGACCCACTTTCAATCGACTCAATTGCAGCACTTACCAGCGCCTTATAAACCACATCAGATTCATCGAAAACAAGCGCTTCACCAGAACCGTCAGAATCCTCATCATCGCGATAAAACCCTTCTACCACAAACCGGCGGGATACACATTCCTGAATATTAAGAAAAGGCGGAATAAGATATCCTTTTGCGCCAGGTTGAAATGGGAATGCGACGAAACCGCTATTGCCAATGTATGACAATAGAGAAATTGGAGAATCAAGCTCAACCAGACTTTCCGAATCACAAGCAAAAAAGTCGGCAAAGCCGGTTTCTGGAAAATATTGAAATCCGAAAGCTATTCTTGAAAAGTCAATGTCCGGAATTGCTGCAAATAGCATTTCCGGATTAATCCCTCCTTTCCCATGAAATTCCCAAGACATAATTATTGGTTGTTTTGCGTACCGAGGAATTTTGAAATTTCCGGTGGATAAATCTTATCAAACATGGCATTGCCTCGTATCGAGTTTCTCACCCGCTTGTATTTGGCATAATTTCCATCAATTTCCTTATATCGACCAATGGAAGTAATGCCATCAAAAAAGAACCCGCCAACAGCACCAGCCAGACCTCCAAGTCCCAGAAGAATTAAAGAATTACTCGAAAACAAATAGTCTTGGCTATCAGTGAGGTTAAAACCAAGCTGGATTGCGCCAACAGCAAGTCCCGCACCAATGCTTGCCCCAAAAAGTTTTGAAGAAATACTTGGCTTAATCTCAATTGAATTAATTTCAGAAAATTGAAAACGCTTAATAAATCTATCACAATCAACTGGCTGAAAACTGCCTTTTTTCTGCCAAATGAAAATTGAAGAATCAGAAACAATCAGAATTCGGCCAGAAAATGACCTTTCTTTTGTATTCACAGTGATATTCCTTCCAGTATTTTCAAAATAATTAAGTCTGTTGGGGGAGAATCCGGGTAACAATTTCCAATTGATCAGGTCTTCTTTATCTGCAAGCAATTCAAATCCATCAATCAATCGGCTAAGCTCCTCACCCGCCATTTTGGATATTGTAACGGTGCTGTCGCGGCCATTGGAAAAACTCAAAAGCAAAAGGATATTTCCAAAATTGTCCTTCCGGTAAACAGCACTTTTTACAAAATCAATTTCCGGGAAAACATTAAAATATTCAATCTCTATTGAATCCAAATCAGACCCGACTCTTTTACTTAATTCAAAAATATTGTCCTGTTTGTTCTGTGAGAACAAATCTGAGGAAAATAGAAACAGCGTTATGACCAGCAGAGCCGGGCGCAGAAAAATACAATTATGCTTTTTAAAATTTATCAAGGGAGGCTGTTTAGATTTGAGCCAAACTTCCGGTAAAACCTTCAATTTCAGAAATGTTTTTCATGCCCGCAAATCATAAAATTCTAAGCAGAAAAATCTACCTGCCAATCTGGAGTAGCTTGTTGTGCCTGTTCCTTTGCAACTCAGGCAATTGGCTACTGGCACAGCAAATTGATGTAAGCCAATCCACATGCGGCATCAATGAAAAAAATATTAAAGGATTTACAGTTTGCATTGAATTAGATGCAAAATCAGTAGAAACGGGACTCAGCCGACACATAAAATCTATAGGCAAGTTTTCAAAAGCAGAACGAAATGCATGGGAAGGAAAAAATCAAATGATTCAATCAATCTCAACGGATGCCATCGACTTTTATGCAAAACAAACCGTTTCTCCCAGATGCGTTCAGGTATTTATGGGCGCCAATAGAAGCGGTGTAGAATCCGGTTTATCGGAAGCTGACCAAGAAAATATCCGCAAAATGGTTTACGATTTCGCTTTGGAACAATACAGGAACGACCTTAAAAAACAAATATCCGAGGCCGAGAGGGTAGTAAACCTTGCCGTAAAAGCGCACGACAAACGATTTCAGGAAGGAGAAGACCTGAAAAACAGGCTGACAAGAACAAGAAAAGAAAAAACAAGGCTGATTGAAGACCTAGATGTCAACTCAAAACTGAACCTGAAATTGAAATCAGACTCAATTCGAAATGTTTCGGAGCGAGAAACAGCCCTTGAAGAAATAAAAAAGGTGAGACAAATTGCCGAAGAAAAGAAGCAGAAATTGGGTCTGGTCAAATAAGTTCAGGAAACCTCCTCAGCGCATTTCTTAATCGAATTGCGCACTCATTGCGACCTACCAATTCCATAAACAACATTAAATCCGGACCGGCACCTTTGCCAGTGATGGCAATCCGAAGTGGCAATAACAGCTTCCCGGATTTAAAACCAGCTCCTTCAACAGCGGTGGTGAAAGCCAATTTTATTTCTACAGCAGTCCAAGATCCAATAGAATCAATACTGCCGAGAAAAACCTCCAAACCGGCACTGGCATCTGCATGCCATTTTTCCTTCAATAGAATTTGGTCAACTTCACCATTAAAATGGGTGAGATTGGAAATCATCTCATAAACATCGTTTGGAAAAGTGCAGCGCTCCTTCACCAACGCAACCCATTTAGAAAGGGTTTCTGCAGGAACCGGTAAACCAAGAACATCCTCTATTCCTTCCTTAAACCAATCATCAGACTTTTGCTGTAAATAATGATGGTTGAACCAATTGGCCTTCTGGATATCGAAACGCGTTCCAGACTTACCAATTCGCTCCAAAGAAAATGCCTGAACGAGTTCATCCATGCTAAACAATTCTTGTTCAGTTCCCGGATTCCAGCCAAGGAAAGCAAGAAAATTTAATAAGGCTTCTGGCAAATACCCTTTTTCACGAAAACCAGGGATTTCTACATTCCTAGATTCATCCATCCATGAAAGTGGAAAGACAGGAAAGCCTAAGGCTTCACCATCTCGCTTGGATAATTTCCCATCTCCTACAGGCTTTAACAATAAAGGAAGATGAGCAAACTGGGGCATCGTTGCTTCCCAACCAAAAGCGCGATAAAGAAGCACATGGGTCGGTGCCGATGGCAGCCACTCTTCGCCACGAATAACATGGCTAATCTCCATCAAATGATCATCAACCACATTGGCAAGGTGGTAAGTTGGCATGCCATCACTCTTCAATAAAACCTTATCATCCAAAGTAGAAGAGTGAACCATCACCCAGGAACGCACCTCATCATGAAAACGAATTTCCTCATTTTTAGGCACTTTCAAGCGAACCACATAAGGAGTTCCATTGGCCAAAAGCGTTTCCACTTCCGAAACAGACATAGAAAGACTATTTCGCATTTCATGGCGCGTTGCAGCATTATACTGCCAGGACCCATCCAGCTGGGCAGCGCGGGCAGCATCAAGATCTTCAGTAGAATCGAATGCATAGTAAGCCAGGCCTTTATTCAACAACAAATCAACATGCGCGGAATAAATAGACATCCGCTCTGATTGTCTATAGGGCGCAAAAGGACCACCCTTCAATGGAGATTCATCCTCTTCGAGTCCAAGCCAACGCAATGAATTAAAAATATACTCTTCTGCACCAGGAACAAACCGAGATTGGTCTGTATCTTCAATTCTGACAATGAAGGTTCCACCCAACTTTTTTGCGAGGAGGTAATTGTACAAGGCTGTACGCACACCACCAATATGAAGAGAGCCCGTAGGACTAGGAGCAAATCTGACTCTGATTTTTTGCATTGATTGATTAAGTATATTATAAAAAAAAACCCTTGATTTTCAAGGGTTTGATTTTTTACCAGCTGGCCTTTACAACGCCCGGAATTTTTCCGGAACTTGCTAACTCTCTAAAAGTTACCCTACTGATACCAAATTTACGCATATATCCTCTCGGACGACCAGTTAGTTTACAACGATTGTGCAAACGAACAGGAGAAGCATTCTTTGGAAGTTTGTCAAGACCGATATAATCACCGGCAGCCTTAAGAGCAGCACGCTTGGCAGCATAACGAGCTACAGTTGCTTCTTTTTTACGCTCCCTGGCTTTAATGGATTCCTTAGCCATGATATTTTACTTATTAATGTGTAATGTTAGAGAATGGCATTCCGAGCATGCGAAGAAGCTCATAGCTTTCCTCATCTGTTTTAGCCGTTGTAACGAAGGTAATGTCCATGCCCGTAATTTTGGCAATCTTTTCGATGGAGATTTCAGGAAAGATAATCTGCTCCTTCACACCTAGGGTGTAATTTCCACGACCATCAAAACCTTTTTCATTTACACCTTTGAAATCCCTAACACGAGGCAAGGCCACAGCAGTTAACCTATCAAGGAATTCGTACATGCGATCTCCTCGAAGTGTTACTCTAGCTCCGATTGGCATATTCTCACGAAGTTTAAAATTTGAGATTGCATTCTTTGATTTGGTAGCAACCGCCCTTTGACCAGTAATAGTGCAGAGCTCTTCAACACCTACATCTACTAATTTCTTATCCGCCACAGCAGCACCAATGCCCTTATTTATTGAGATCTTGGTAATCCTTGGCACCTGCATGATGGATTTGTATTGAAACTTTTCCATCAGGCCTGGCAAAACCTTATTCAGGTACATTTCCTTTAAACGTGGAGCAGCCATTATTTTACAAATTCGTTGTTAGACTTAAAGAAACGCTGGAGTTTTCCAGTTGCATTTTCTTTGCGACCGGTTCTTTCGCCCTTACCACTACCTGGATTAACCAGAAGTAAGTTGGAAAGGTGGATTGATGACTCCTTTTTAATGATACCACCACTTTGTGGATCACCAGTAGTTGGCTTTTTGTGACGGCTCACCATGTTGATACCTTCCACAAGGGCACGGCCCTTTTCGGAATCAATCTTCATAATTAGGCCAGTCTTGCCTTTGTCGTCGCCACTGATCACCTGAACAGTGTCGCCTTTTTTAATGTGAAGCTTAATCATATTTACAGTACCTCAGGGGCAAGTGAAATTATTTTCATGAATTGCTTTTCACGCAGTTCTCTGGCAACAGGTCCGAAAATACGCGTACCACGCGGCTCGTCGTTGTTGTTTAGGATAACGGCTGCATTGTCCTCAAAACGAATATAGGATCCATCTTTTCTGCGAACTTCTTTACGGGTTCTTACTACAACAGCTTTTGTAACTGTTCCCTTCTTTAGGCTACTGCTGCTTAGAGCTGACTTAATGGTAACAACAATTTTGTCACCTACAGAGGCATACCTCCTTTTTGTTCCTCCAAGCACACGAATTACGAGGACTTCCTTTGCCCCACTATTGTCTGCTACTGATAAACGCGATTCCTGCTGTACCATGATTATTTAGCTTTTTCAATGATTTCTACCAACCTCCAGCGCTTACTTTTGCTGAGAGGACGGGTTTCCATAATTTTAACGAGGTCACCGATTCCGCAATCATTATTCTCATCATGAATGATGAACTTTTTGGTGCGGGTCAAAACCTTTCCATATTTAGCGTCTTTGAAACTTCTTTCTACAGACACTGTGGCCGACTTCATCATTTTGTCGCTGACTACGCGGCCGGTCCTTACTTTTCGTTCGTTTCTTTCCATGATTATTTAGCAGCAGAAAGGTAGGTGTTGATTCGAGCTATGTCCCTGCGTACGATCCTGATTTGGAGCGGATTCTCAAGGTTGGTTACCCCATGGGCAAACTTCATCTTATTCAGGATGCTTATGAGTTCATCAAGCTTGGCTTGAAGCTCCTCCTTAGAAAGCGCCTTAAATTCGTTCTTTTTCATTATTCTGCGTAATCAGGACGGGTTACAAATTTAGTTCTAATAGGAAGCTTTTGCGACGCAAGTCGAAGAGATTCCTGGGCAGCAGCCAAGGGAACACCATTGGCTTCAAAAATAATGGTTCCAGGTTTTACACAAGCAACCCAATATTCCGGTGCTCCTTTACCCTTACCCATACGTACCTCAGCTGGCTTTTTGGTAATTGGTTTGTCAGGAAAAATCCTAACCCAAACTTGACCTTCACGCTTCATAGCACGGGTCACTGCAATACGAGCGGCCTCAATTTGTCTGGCTGTAATCCAACCAGTTTCAAGTGATTTTATCGCAAAGCTTCCGAAATCTACAGTGAATCCACGAGTGGCTAAACCACGAACGCGTCCTTTCTGTTGTTTTCTAAACTTGGTTCTTTTAGGCTGTAACATCTTATTTCAAATTATCTTGAACCTTCGTTTCTTCTAGGTTTGTTGCGATCACCGCCACGACCTCCTCCTGCTCCTCCGCGGTTGTCGCGATCACCACCTCTGCGGTCATTGCCACCACGCCTATCTCCTCCTCTCCTATCGTTTCCGTCAGGACCAGCACCTTGATTCATTCCTGTGTTCGGAGTCAAGTCACGCTTTCCAAAGACTTCGCCTTTGAAAATCCAAACCTTGATACCAATTTTACCAAATGTTGTAAGTGCCTCAGAAATAGCATAATCAATGTCAGCGCGCAGCGTATGCAAAGGAATTCTACCTTCTTTATACTGCTCAGACCTAGCTATGTCAGCACCACCCAAACGGCCGGAAACCTTAACTTTTATACCAAGTGCACCAGAGCGCATTGTTGATGCAATTGCCATCTTCATTGCCCTACGGAATGAAATTCTGGCTTCAAGTTGTTGGGCGATATTCTCACCTACCAACCTCGCATCAAGCTCAGGACGTTTAATTTCAAAAATATTGATTTGAACATCCTTGCTAGTGAAGCTTTTTAATTCTTCTTTAATTTTATCGACTTCTGCGCCTCCTTTTCCAATTACAACACCAGGTTTTGCTGTGTTGATTGTAAGGGTAACACGCTTAAGTGTTCTTTCGATAATAATTTTGGCAATTCCGCCTTTCACAATCCGACGACCTAAGTAGGTACGGATCTTGTCGTCCTCCACAATTTTGTCGGCATAAGATTTACCACCGAACCAGTTGGAATCCCAACCTCTGATGATGCCGAGGCGAAGGCCTATTGGATTTGATTTCTGACCCATATTATGCTACTGAATCTACTGCTAATGTGATGTGATTGGAACGCTTGCGGATTCTGTGCGCACGACCCTGAGGAGCCGGACGCAACCTCTTAAGTGCTCTACCACCATCGACGAAAACTTTCGTTACATGTAGGTTAGCATCTTCAAGATTGAGATCAGGATTCTTGGCTTGCCAGTTTGCAATGGCAGAACGTAGAAGCTTGTCCACGAATACCGAACCGCCTTTGTCAAGGTATTGAAGCATGCTTAATGCGCTTGCAACAGGCTTATTTCGAATTAAGTCAACCACATACCTCATCTTACGAGGTGATGTAGGAACATTTTTAAGTTTGGCGACTGCTTCCATTATCTTTTGCCTTTATCTTTTTTACCGCCATGCCCCCGGAAATTACGGGTCGGAGCAAATTCACCCAGTTTGTGGCCTACCATATTATCGGTTACATATACAGGAATAAATTTATTTCCGTTATGAACTGCGAAAGTATGACCGATGAAATCAGGAGAAATCATGCTTCTGCGTGACCAGGTTTTAATCACGGATTTCTTTTCTGAAACATTCAGGGCCTGGACCTTATTGTCCAGCCTGAAATCAATATACGGACCTTTTTTTAGTGACCTACCCATTACTTGGCTTTTCTACGGCTAATGATAAGTTTATCGGAATACTTGCTGGCTGAACGAGTCTTTTTACCTTTTGAAATAAGACCAGTACGACTTCTTGGGTGACCTCCAGAGGCTCTTCCCTCTCCACCACCCATAGGGTGATCGACCGGGTTCATTGCAACACCTCTTACACGAGGGCGGCGACCAAACCAACGAGATCTTCCTGCCTTTCCTGAAGTCACATTCATGTGATCTGGATTGGAAGCTGAACCGATGGTTGCATAACAAGTAAGTAATACCATGCGCATTTCGCCAGAAGGCATTTTAAGCGTAGCATACTTTCCTTCACGAGCAACAAGTTGGCAATAAGAACCCGCTGAACGAGCGAGTGCTCCGCCTTTACCTGGCTTTAGTTCAATGTTAAAAATAATAGTACCCAAAGGTATTGTTGCAAGAGGCAAACTGTTACCGAGCTCTGGAGGTACTGAAGGACCAGACATTACTGTTTGACCAACTTTCAAACCGTGAGGCGCAATCATATAACGCTTTTCACCATCTGCGTAGACCAAAAGTGCAATCCTTGCCGAACGGTTCGGATCATACTCTACAGTTGCTACACGAGCTGGAATATCAAATTTATCACGTTTGAAATCGATAATACGATACTGGCGCTTGTGTCCACCGCCCATATAGCGCATGGTCATTTTACCAACATTGTTTCTTCCGCCTGATTTACGGAGATCAGTTACGAGACTTTTCTCTGGCCTTGCAGCCGTAATCTCTTCAAAATCCGGCATTACGCGGAAGCGCATGCCTGGAGTGACTGGTTTTAGCTTCTTGAGACCCATGTTAAATAGCAGCGTAAATGTCTATTGTTTCACCTTTGGCCAGCGTAATGATGGCTTTTTTGTAGGAACTTTTCCTTCCGGAAATGAACCTTGTCTTGGTGCTGCGGTTCTTAACCTTTCCAATAGTGATCATGGTGTTGACACTGTCAACATTCACACCAAACATGGCTTCAACAGCTTTCTTGATTTCGATTTTGTTCGCGCCTTTGTCTACGATGAAACCATAGACACCTTGCTGGTTTAGCTTGGCGAACTTTTCGTTGATTACCGGCTTCTTAAGGACTGGCATTTTAACTCAAAATTGATTGTAAAACTTCTACTGCGCCCTCTTCAAAAACAACCATATCGGAGTTGATTAGGTCGTATGTGCTCACATTCTGCACAGGCAGGATGGTAACAGATGGCAGATTTCTGCCGGAGAGGTAAAAATTGTCATTTACACCGTTTGTGTAAAAAACTGACTTTTTCCCATCCATAGAAATAGCCTTTAATATTTTGCTAAATTCTTTGGTAGAAGGGTTGCCGATGACAACTGCTTCAAGAAGTGCAATTTTGCCTTCACTCGCCTTTGAAGAAAGTACAGACTTTCTTGCAAGGTCCTTCACCTTTTTATTAAGCTTAAAATCGTAATCACGGGGACGAGGTCCAAAAATACGACCACCACCAACGAAAAGTGGCGACTTCATTGAACCGGCACGAGCACCTCCTGTTCCCTTTTGCTTTTTGAGCTTCTTGGTTGTACGAGAGATTTCTGCACGCTCCTTCGCCTTGTGGGTTCCCTGACGCTGATTGGCAAGATGGTGTTTCACATCAAGATAAACCGCGTGCTCGTTCGGGGAAATGGCAAATATTGACTCGGGCAAAGAAACAGATCTTCCTGTGTTCTGGCCGTCCTTATTTATAACTGAAAGATTCATTGCCTATTTCTCTAAAATTACAAATGAATTGTTATGACCTGGGAGAGAACCACTCACAAGAAGTAAGTTCTTTTCTGGATACAACTTAAGGATGCGAAGATTTTGAACCTTAACGCGGGTTCCTCCAGTTCTACCGGCCATTTTAAGACCTTTGAAAACGCGTGCAGGAAAAGAACAAGCGCCGATGGAACCTGGGTGTCTGGCGCGGTTGTGCTGACCGTGGGTTTGCCCACCAACACCACCAAATCCATGACGCTTTACAACGCCTTGGAATCCTTTACCCTTAGAAGTTCCGATGCCATCGATAAAATCGCCAGCCTCAAAAATAGACAAACCAACTTCTTGACCCAACTGAAGCGCTGAAACAAAAGTTTTAAATTCAACAAGTTTAACCCTTGGGCTAACACCTGCTTTCTTGAAATGTCCTTGTAGAGGTTTGCTGGTACTTTTCTCGCGCTTATCGCCGTATCCAAGCTGCACGGCATTGTAGCCGTCATTTTCAATGGTCTTGACCTGTGTTACCACATTGGGAGAAACCTCCACTACGGTGCAAGCCTTACTGGTACCGTCTTCACCATAAAAGGTGGTCATACCAACTTTTTTTCCTATTATTCCTGACATGTGTTTTTTTGACTTTACTCCGCAGGCGGAGGGTTTCAAAATGGGAGTGCAAAAGTAGAAAATTGATTTAACGAAGCAAAAATATTTCAAGAAAAATATTTCAAACACTTATTGTGATTTGTCAAATCACTATTAATCAATGCTTAATCAGCTCCCAAACAGCCCTTTTTATATTAGAGTCTGAATAAATTTTGGCCAATGATGGCAGTCGAAAATGGCTTTTATCTCCTGCATCCACCTTTTCAGGTTGCAACAAAGGTTGATCATTTGACATGAAAAATAGAATTTCAACTTCAGACTCAATCACAAGTTCTGACTTGAAGTCACCATTGTGATAAAGATAACGCCAGGTGCCATGGCTGAGTCCCATTGCCTTTAACATGCGTTCGAGCATAGCCATTTCATCAATTGATGGCAAGCCATTTGCCGGCAAAAAAACCAACAAGCGCACGGACGGGCTTGCTTCTAATTCACCCGGCTGATAAAGGAAATTGGTAAAAGGGAATTCCATT
>CAMDMI010000076.1 GCA_945902135.1 Spirosoma fluviale | reverse complement strand
AAAATCAAAACTTCTTTACCCGGTATCTCAAGTGAAATTTCAACGGGCCGGAACCACTGGGGCGAAAATTGAATTCGGCCTTCGGTCCCGATGATGCTTGCCACCGATGGCGTTGCGCCAAGAAAGCTTACCATCCCCTGAAATGTTTGCTGGCCGGATGCGGATGTTCCTTGAAAAACCACCTGCGCATCAACCTCATTTTCCAATTGAATGCTGGATGACTGAATTTTCAAGCCATGCCCGAAAACCTTCATAAACAGGGCAAGCGGATAAATTCCAATGTCTTTCATGGCACCACCGCCCAATTCCGGGTTGAAATGTCTTTGGCTAAAATCTCTGGCAGCAGGATGGCCAAAATCTGCATTTGCATGCAATGGTTCTCCAATTCGGCCTTCTTTTATCCATTCAAGGGCTTTTTGGAAAGAAGGTAAGCAGCTTGTCCACAAGCCTTCCATTAGAAAAACTCTTTTCTCTTTTGAAAGGGAGATTAGGTTAAGTGTATCGCTATAATTTGTGCTAAGTGGTTTCTCACATAAAACCGGAATTCTATGGTGCAAACACAGTTCCGCGTCTTGCTTGTGAAAATTATGGGGACGTGCTACATAAACAGCATCGACTAGACCGGAATTGATCATTCCTTCGTAAGTCTCGAAGGCATTTTTTGTCCCGAATTCTGCCCCAAAACTCCCGGCCCTTTCCAAACTGGAACTTGCAACAGCATTCAATAGTCCATTTTGCGAAAACGGAAGGCTGCTGGCAAACTTCCGTGCTATTCTGCCCGGACCCAGAATTCCCCATCGGAATTCTCTCTTGCCCATGCGATTCTTATTTTAAGCTTTGAACATGCTTTACAATGGCCTGAACCTCGTTTGGATTCAGGTTCTTGAAACCCGGCATAACGCCTTTACCATTTAAAATAATCGAGGCTTGCTCTTCAGCACTGAGCGCAGTTAATTTCAGATTCTTCGCACCCGAAAGTCCGGCATCTCCTTCGGCTCCATGGCAATTCTGGCAATAATTTTCGTAGAGGGCTTTGCCTACTTCAGCCTCATTTGCCTGCTGGCTGATTTCGGGTTTTGGTTTATTTTTTGAAGCTCTTTTGGCATTCATTTCAGCCAGACCATAACTTAAAATCAGAAGCACAACTGAAACAATGGCGAGAATAGGCTTTTTGCGTTTGAAGCCAATTACAGCCAGAGGAATGGACGCGAAAACCATCGCAATTTTGATGTAAACCAGATTGGTAACATTGCCTGAGTTCATCAACAGATAAATACCCGTAGCCAGAAACAATACGCTAATCAGGCGCTCTGGATGCTTGGTTGCCTTGCTTACTTTATCCAATGCTATGTGCTTGCCGCTTGCAAGCAGGTAGGTTTTTACAATGTAGAGCAGTAGAAAAAGTGCTACAGAAAGAACATGGGTATGGAGTATGCCGGTGTACATTTTGATAAAAGGAATTTACTCGTTTGCTTGCCACGGCAAGGATACAAACCAAACTTCAGAATTGGCAAAAAACATTCAGCTTTTGAAAGCCGAGAACATAGTTTTCGGCGTAAATGGAAGACGCGGAAAAATTCTCGACATTCCCACACTTAGCCTGGCTGCAGGGCGAATTATTTTCGTTCTTGGGAACAACGGCGCTGGTAAATCGAGTTTGCTTTCCTTTCTGGCAGGCAGGCAATATTTGCCCGGTGCTTCCATTTGGGTGAAGGGCCGATTGCTTCCACCGCTTTCCGAAAAACTTATGCCTGGCTACAGGGGCATTGAGCTTATCCGCCAGGAACCCGATTTGAATCCGCATTTTTTGGTGGAGGAAGAACTGGAACGACATCTTCGGATTTTTGATCCCGGAACCACAGAACGCAAAAAGAAGCAATTCATAAAAATGTTCCAGCTTCGCAGTTTGCTTCGGCAAAAAACCGGGAGCATCAGCGGAGGAGAGCGAAGGCGGCTTGCGCTTGCCTGCGCCATGGTGGGTGAACCTGAACTTATTTTGCTTGATGAGCCATTTTCGGATCTCGACCAGCCCGGTAGAAATCTATTGGCTAAATTGCTTTTAGAGCTTGCCGCTGAAGGAATTGCCTTTATGATTGTAAGTCACCATGGTGGGGATGCCCATTGGCTTGCCGATGAAATCTGGACACTTGATTCCGGTCGAATCATCGAGCGACTTCGCAGGTTGGAAGTTGGATTTGTCCCATCTAAATTTCGTACCGCTTCTCTGCTTGGAATGAAAAATATTTTTTCCACCAAGGACTTTCCAGAAATTGAAAAAACCGGGTTTCGCAGAATTGCTTTTCCGGAGAATACAGTTTGTCCATTCATGGAAGGAATGCAGGATTTAGGCGATTTTCAACTCATTAGAAAAAGGCAGGATAATGGAATACTTAATTTGATGTGGAAAGGAAAAACGGGCATTTTGTTTTCTTCGGCGATAGAAACAGAAGTCATTCTGGAAGGTGCTACGAAAAGGCTCGGAATAAAACATCAGGATATTTTGTTTCTGAAATGATATAATTTCCAATTCCAAGAATACTTTTACCCTGAACATCTGCCCATAAATTCATTTCGATGAAAATCACGACCATTCGGAATCAATCCATCAGCATTTCGGTTGCAGCCAATGGTGCAGAGCTTCGAAGTTTGCGTCGCAATGCCGGTATGCATGAATGGATGTGGCAGGCAAATGCCGAATTCTGGCCAAGAACTGCGCCTGTTTTGTTTCCCATTGTGGGAAAGCTCAACGAGAATAGTTATAGGCATGGCAGTGATTTTTTTCCAATGTCTCAGCATGGTTTTGCTAGAGATATGGAGTTTAACCTGATCGACAGCTGGGATGATTTTCTGATTTACCGGCTGGATTCCAATGAGCAAACCCTTCGTATTTATCCTTTTCATTTTTCTCTTGAAATCGAATATCGATTGATTGATTCTAGCCTTGAAGTTTTGTACCGCGTTCTCAACAAAGACAAGCAGGATATGTATTTTTCAATCGGGGCTCATCCTGGTTTTTCTCTTGAAGGTTGGCCGGCAAAAAAGTATTTCCTTGAATTCGAGAGAGAAGAAAATCTATCCACCATGGGCTTGCAGGATGGTTTGATCGCGACCGGCGAAGGAATGAATCTTGAATTGAAAAATCGGCGCATAGAAATCACAAAAGATCTTTTCTTAAAAGATGCACTGGTTTTTAAGGACCTTCAATCTACCTCGCTTGGGATTTTCCAGGAGGGTAGTTCTCAGGGCCTTCGGGTAAATTTTTCGGGTTTTCCATTTCTTGGTATCTGGTCAAAACCGGGTGCCCCTTTTATTTGCATTGAGCCCTGGCACGGTCATGCAGATCCATTTGGATTTGAGGCAGATATTTCTGAAAAACCCGGTATTATGAAATTACAGGAAGGAGCGTCCTTTTCCTGCGACTATTCCATCGAAGTTGTAAACTGAGGATGAAACACTTTTTAATTTTCTGCTTTTTACTGTCGGCCAATCTGGCTTTTAGCCAGAAACAAGAGCCACTGATTTTTCATACGGATAATGAAAAGGCGAAGAATCTTTTTCGGGAAGCCATTGAAATGCAGAGGATTCGCCGCTTTGATCTGGCGATAAAAAATCTTGAATCTGCCATCCGGAAAGATGAAAAGTTTGAGGAAGCCTATGCCTTGCTGGTGAAGAATTACGAGATGTTCCTGTACACCCAGAAGCTGAAGGAATTGTATCCGGAAATTCTGAAGCATTTGCCTGAAAGCAATCTGGCGGGCAAAGTGCACCTGGCTTTTGCAGAGGAGAATTTCGATTCTGGAAAAATGGAAGATGCTTTAACAGAGTCAAGCTTGGCCATAAAGCTATCCAGTCGAGACATTGCCATGAAAAGTCGGGCATTGCAGATTACACGCAATGCAGAATTTGTAATGGAGGAAATGAAAACTCCTGCTGAGGTCTTGGATTTACAGCCCTTGAGTGAAGAGGTAGATCGTTTTCCCCTGCAGTATTTTCCAGCGATGACAGCGGATGAAAACTTCATCATTTTTACAGCGCGAAAAGGCAACCATGCCTCTTTTGATGAGAATATTTATGTGAGCCGCAAAATCAATGGCCACTGGATTGTGCCTCAGGGAATTTCCAACCTTATTAATACAACTGAAAACGAAGGCACCAGCTCGATAAACGCTGATGGAAGAATCCTTGTTTTTACCCGTTGCGGTTCGCCGGAAGGGCAGGGGAGTTGCGACATTTTCATCACAGAAAGAGAGGGAAATATTTGGAAGCAACCTCGGCCTTTGAAGGAAATCAACTCGCCAAATTGGGATTCCCATCCGAGTCTTTCTGCAGATGGAAGGCGGATTTTTTTCACATCAGCTAGGCCAGGTGGTCAGGGGAGAATGGACATTTGGTGCGCAGAAAAAGACAGCAATGAAATCTGGCAGACGCCATTCAATTTGGGTCCGGAAATCAACACACCTTTTGAAGAAGAAACCCCATTCATTCATGCGAATGGACAGACTTTGTATTTCGCATCTGACGGACATCCTGGCTTTGGTAGAATAGACCTCTTTTCCACTTCCCGCTCAGGGAACACTTGGCGCAAACCAAAAAACCTTGGACGAAGCATTAACGGAAAAGGAAATGAATCCGGACTTTTTATAACTGCCAGCGGAAAGACTGGCATGTTTTGCATTGAAGACCGACGAGATCGTGACCTGATTTCATCCCAGATTCGTTTTTTTGGAGTTCCACCATCGATGAGAACTGGACCGTCCTGTACTTTTTTAAATGGAGTTGTGACTGATGCTGTAAGCGGACAAAAATTATCAGCGAAGGTAGAATTGGTGAACATGGCTACTGGCAAAACGGAATTTTCGATGAACAGCGACAAGGATTTGGGAACCTACACTGCCGTACTCACATTTGGTCAGACCTACGCCATGTATGTTTCAAGACCGGGATATTTGTTTGCCAGTTTTGCTGTACATACAGATTCTCTTCCCGATCCAAGTTTGGGCATTAAAAAAGATGTAAAGCTGGAGCCAATCAGGCAAGGCGCCGCCATTGTGCTGAACAACTTGTTTTTTGAAAGTGCAAAAGCAGATTTGCTGCCAGCCTCAATGCCTGAGTTAAGAAAAATTGCAAGGCTTATGAGCCAGAATCCAACCATGAAAATTGAAGTTTCAGGTCATACAGACAATATTGGCAAGGATCCGGACAATCTCCTGCTCAGCCAAAAGCGGGCAAATTCGGTACGCGACCATCTGGTGAAGCAGGGAATTCCGGCCATACGAATTATTCCAAAAGGATACGGCGAGACAAAACCATTGAATGACAATTCCGATGATGAAAAGCGCCTTCAGAATCGTCGGATTGAATTTAAGGTGCTTTAAATTTTTCTATTTACGCTTGATTTCATTAAGCCAAAGGCCGTAAATGAAAAATTAGCTAATCTTGTCCTTCACTTAAAACCTGGTTTTCATGGCAGGAAATTCATCTCCAAAAATCTGGCTTTCTTCCCCCCACATGGGCGGAAGCGAGCAACAATATGTATCGCAGGCATTTGAAACCAATTGGATTGCACCACTTGGTCCGCATGTAGATGGCTTTGAAAAGCAATTACAGGATTATCTTGGCATCGGACATGCAGCTGCCCTTACTTCCGGAACTTCTGCGCTGCACCTTGCCCTGATTCAGGCTGGCGTTGAGTCGGGCGATTATGTGCTTTGTTCTTCTTTTACATTTTCTGCTTCTGCCAATCCGATTGTCTACCAGGGAGCAATTCCTGTTTTCATCGACTCAGAAAAAACAAGCTGGAATATGGATCCAGATCTTGCCAGAAAGGCGATTTTAAAACTTCATTCTCAGGGGAAAAAACCAAAAGCCCTGGTTTTGGTCCATCTGTATGGAATGCCGGCACCTATGGAGCCTTTTCTGGAAATTTGCAGAGAGTTTCAAATGGTCTTAATTGAAGATGCTGCAGAAGCGCTGGGTAGCACCTGGAAAGGAAAGGCCATGGGTACTTTCGGAGATTTTGGGGTTTTGTCTTTTAATGGCAATAAAATCATTACGACTTCCGGAGGTGGGGCTCTTGTTTCCGATAATGCGGATGCAATTCAGAAAGCTAGATTTCTTTCAACCCAGGCCCGGGATCCGGCGCCACATTACCAGCATTCTCAAATTGGATACAATTACAGAATGAGCAATGTGCTTGCCGGCATTGGCCGCGGTCAAATGGAAGTTTTGCCCGAACGAATACAGAAGCGTCGTGAAAATCACAGTTATTATCAACAAGAACTTGGCCCCTTATCCGGTATTTCGTTTTTGCCAGAACCAGAAGGCGCATTTTCAAATCGCTGGCTTACTTGTATTTTGGTTGATGATGAAAAAAGTGGCGGAATAAGCAGAGAAGATATTCGGATCCATCTCGAAAAAGACAACATTGAAAGCAGACCTTTGTGGAAGCCAATGCATATGCAGCCTATTTTTTCAGATTATCCATTTTTCAGTAGTGGAATTGCAGAGTACTTGTTTGAAACTGGCCTTTGTCTTCCATCCGGAAGTAATCTCACAATAGCCGACCTCCAGCGCGTGAGTGGGCGCATAAAAGAACTTTTCTAAAGGGTTGAATTGATTTTATTTAAGGAACAATTCAAAAAAATGCTTCTTTTACCAGCTGCTTTCAATTGGCATTGGGCCAGCAGAATCAGAATTTTCTAGATTTTTTGCCATTCTTACAAATGAATTCTGCTTTTATCCTTTAATCCATTTGAATGCAGGTTTATCGCTTTTATCTTGTCCAAAATTTATTTAATACTTTGAAAAGGATTCTCTTATTCATCCCGCTTTACAGCATTCTGTTTGTTTCCTCTTGTTTTTCCCCGCAGGACGAAAATTCCAAAAGAAAGGTTCTGTTGAAAGCCGTTGTAAACACGCTGGAAAACGAACATTACCAGCCACTTTCGTTTAATGACAGCACATCCGTAAAAATATTTCAATCCTACCTTAAAACGCTGGATTTCCAGAAGCGGTTTTTTACCCTTCAGGATTTTGGGGGATTTCGTAAACTTGAAAACAGCATTGATGATGATATTTTAAAAGAGTCTTTTGGCTTTTACAATCTGGTGAATGGTACTTACAGACAGCGGCTAAATTCGGTTTCCCGCATGTATGAAGCTTATCTTTCCAAACCAATCGATTTAAGTGCAGGCGGAACCATTGAAACAGATCCTGATAAACGCCAGTATCCGGCCGATACCACCACAATGCTCCGTGAGTGGCAGGATTATTTCCGCTACCTGGTTGTGAGTTCGGTTGCCCTTGAGATTGAAATTCAGGACAAGGCAAAAGCCAGAAAAGACACGGTAATCAAAGTGAAAACAGTTGAAGAACTTGAAATCTCGGCGCGTGAAAAAACCTTGAAAAACTACAAGGACTTTTTTAAGCGTCTGATTGAAACTTCTGAGGAAGACCAGTTTGCGGATTACCTCAATTCCATAGCCAGATGCTATGATCCGCATACCGACTACGAAACACCAAAGGAAAAAGAGAATTTCGACATTCAGTTTACAGGGCAATTCGAAGGTATTGGTGCTACCCTTTCTCAGCGAGACGGTTTTATCAAAGTGGCAAACATCATTCCTGGATCTGCTTCCTGGAAACAAGGTCAGCTAAAAGTTGATGATGTTTTCCTTAAAGTTGCCCAAGGAGATGGAGATGCTGTTGATGTGGTGAACATGAAGGTAGACGATGCCATAAAATTGATCCGCGGCAAAAAAGGTACCACCGTAAAACTTACAATTAGAAAGCCCGATGGCTCGATTGTGGTGATTCCAATTGTGCGGGATGTGGTTGTGCTTGAAGAGACTTACGCAAAATCGGCCATTCTTGAGCTTGGCAATGTGAAGGGAAGGTTCGGATACATTTACCTGCCTTCGTTTTACGCTGATTTCAGCCAGAATCGTGGTGGACGCAATTGCTACGACGATATGAAAAAAGAAATTACCAAGCTTAAGTCGGAAGGCATCAATCAGATTATTCTTGATTTGAGGAGCAACGGTGGCGGCTCTTTGCAGGATGTGGTGAAGATTGGGGGATTGTTTATAGATGAAGGCCCGATTGTGCAGGTGAAAACCCGTGAAAGTGCGCCCTGGGTTTTGGATGACAGGAATCCGGGTGTTGATTTCGATGGTAAATTGCTCATTATGACCAATTTCTTTTCGGCTTCAGCATCGGAAATTCTGGCGGCTGCCATGCAGGATTACGGTCGCGCTGTGATTGTTGGAAGTGCCCAGACTTACGGAAAGGGGACCGTTCAGAAAATGACAGATTTGAGTGGCGGCATGTCCAATCTAAATTTTGGAGGCGAAAGGCCATCTGGTACAGTAAAGCTTACGACACAGAAATTTTACCGGATTAACGGTGGTGCAACTCAGTTGCGTGGAGTTACGCCAGACATCATTTTGCCTGATGTGTATGAAAAAATAGAAGTAGGGGAGAAGGAGCTGGATTTTGTAATGCCTTGGGACCAAACCATCCCGGCAAAATTTCAGCGCTGGAATAAGAAAAGCGACATCGCAAGACTTCGCACTAAGACAAAGAACCGAATGAGCAATAGTCCGTATTTTCAGAATATTTTCTCAGAGGCTTCCAAATTAAAGCAAAGGCAGGATGCATCCGCTTATCCCTTGGATTTGAAAACCTATCAAGCCAACCAGGCCTCTTTCAAGGATTCGGATGAAAAATCCGAATCTTTCAACAAAGCCATTCCAGGATTTAAGGCGGCTTCATTGAAAACCAACATCGAATTGAATAAGTCAAATCCAGCCCGTGAAGAAGTTGAGAAGGGATTTATTCAAAGGATTTCGAAGGACCATTATCTGGAAGAAGCTTTTAGGATAATGGCAGAAATGTAGGTCAGGTATAGTGTTATGTTGTTGGTGAAAAATATATCTGATAATTGAGGTTACCATGACCACCTTCAACTGTATACAAGCCAAGCGTCTCGTTGTATGACAGATGAAAAAGTTGTCGAACTTATTAAGTCAGGCGACGAGAAGGCCTTGGAATTTCTATATCGAAAAAACTACAGGATGGTTGTAAAACTCATCATGCGGAATTCAGGTACGGAGGACGAGGCGAAGGATGTCTTTCAGGATGCACTCATCGTTTTCTGGGAGAAAGTTCGGGGCAATCGCCTTGTACTTACTTCCAAGATATCGACCTATCTGTTCAGCGTTGCCCAAAACCTTTGGCGCAAAGAATTAGACAGGAAGTTGAGAAACTCTGGAGAGATGAAGGAAGGGGTTTCGCTGCCCGAATGGGAACGACAGGAAAAAGTGGAGGTAATCCAAAAATGCCTGAAGTCCTTGAGCGAAACCTGCCGAAAAATCCTGACGCTGTATTATTTCGACCAGTTGTCAATGGTCGATCTTGCCAAGGAAATGGGATTTGCCAATGCAGATACCGCCAAGACAAAAAAATACAAATGCAAGACAGAGCTTGACAAACTCGTAAAATTGAACTACAGACCAAGCGATTTTCAGGATTAGTAAACAGAAATGAAATACACCGACGATAGCATACAGCAGCAGATTGAGACTTATCTCCGTCAGGATATGACGGATCTTGATAGGTCTGGATTCGAGCGCCGCATGCACGATGATGCAGACTTGCACGAGGAAGTGCGTAGGCAGGAAGCCTTGATTGGCGCAATCCGGCAAGAGCGCATTCTGGCGCTTAAGTCCGGCCTGCAGAATGTGAACATTTCCCTTTGGTCTACCGGACTGATGGAGATTGCCCGCATTGCTGCAATTTCAGCCGGATTGGGCATTGCTTCCTTGGGTGCTTACTATTATTATCAGCAGGGAAAAGCTCCGGAGCCTGTCAAGGCTGCCCAGCAAGTGCAACAAAAATCAGTTGTGCCTGCGCCAAAGGTTCAGTCAGAAATTGGATTTAAAAAATCTGGTCTTGCCGAGTCCAGTGTCCAAAATAAAGTTGAAGAATCTCATCCAGACGTACTTGCTTTAAATCCTGAGCCATTGGTTTCCGGTTCCAAAGACTTGGAGCGCGCTGCAAACACTTCTGCTCAAAGTGGCACTTCCAAAACGGTTAAAAATTCATTTCAGCCAGAAACTGAAGCATTGGAGCCCGGACTAAAGGCTGCTCAGCCAGAAACTTCGAGGGATTTGGTCCAGCCAGAAGATGGTATTTCTGGAATGACTTCACCTGAGAGCATACAGCCAGAGGTTGTCATCAAGCGTGACAATAAGGATAAGTTCCATTATCAGTTTTCGGAAGGGAAGTTGGTGTTGTATGCAGATTTCAATGAGAAGTTGTATGAGGTTCTTGAACTGAACCAGCACAATGAGAAGCGGTTATATCTTGCATACGACGGGCATTTCTTTGTGCTTGACCCTTCAAAAACTGAAATTTCGCCCCTTCGCGAAGTGAAAGATCAGAATCTGGTTCAGATTCTCGTAGCATATCAGAAGAGAAAAAATTGATTTGTATTCGACTCATATACAAGAGGCTCCAAAATGGGGCCTCTTTTTTTTAATTTTTCTGTTGATTTTTTTGGACTCCTAATAACGAAACCACATATTTGCACCCCAATCGAAAAACGGTCCGGTAGTTCAGTTGGTTAGAATGCCGCCCTGTCACGGCGGAGGTCGCGGGTTCGAGTCCCGTCCGGACCGCAAAAAGCTTCACATAAATGTGGAGCTTTTTCGTTTTATGGCAGTTTCAGTTTATGTATTGAAAAGTGCGGCCAGCGGAAAGCACTATGTTGGGATGACAACTGACTTGCCTCGAAGGCTAAAGGAGCACAACTCAGGAAGGTCAAAATTCACTTCTGGGCATATTCCTTGGGTTTTAATTTACAAGGAGGATTCTTCTGATTTTGCATCTGGCCGTCTAAGGGAGAAATATTTAAAAACAGCAGCCGGGAAACGGTTTATAGAAAAAGCACTTGGGAGGTCGCCAGGGTTCCCTGCCTGACTGCCTCACACATGCGGGGGAGTCCCGTCCGCTTGTCCGACCACTTGTGGGCAGTACTTGTCCGACCACTTGTGGGCGGTACTTGTCCGACCACTTGTGGGCGGAGACCGCAAAAAGCTTCACAGAGATGTGGGGCATTTTAGTTTTATGGCAGTTTCGATTAGTCTGGAATTTTTCTGGATGGCCTTGTCCTTTTTTCGTGACTATCTTTTTGGTGTCTTCTGTTGAATCTATATGGGATAAAGGGAGAAGGAGAATAGTATGAAAGTCCTAGCTTTGAATTACCTGTTTTGGTGTTTTTCGGTCTATAATTAATGAGACGGAAAATTTATATCATTGACAATCAATGACTTTAAAACTTTTTTCATTTTTTTTGTATGAAGTACTTGCGTAGGAGAAAAAAAGTCGGACATTTGCACTCCCAATTCGGGGCTGTCGCAGAGAAGACAGCAAGAAAAGGGGAAAAAATAGAGAGACTTGCAAGAGAGCAAGTGGCAGGTGA
>CAMDMI010000075.1 GCA_945902135.1 Spirosoma fluviale | reverse complement strand
CTTACTATCATGCACATTGGCCGATGTGGTGGTTACCGACAACACCATACCACCTTCGTCCGTACAAATGTGCTTTTTGTATCCAAATCGGGATTGACCTCCTTTTTTTATCCATCTGCCTTCTGTATCAACTCCTGGTTGTACTACCTTAACTAATTTAATTTTAGTGCTTTGTTTCTCAACTTCAGCATCTGAAACTTCATCCTCCTTTCTGTCTTCGGCAATTTCATAAGTCGTTTTACCCTTCGGCTTTCTTGGACTATCTGTTATGGTGGCATCGATTTTCACTCCGGTTTTTACCAGTATGCCATATGCATCTAATTGACTGTTTATCAGATTCATAATTGAATCAAATGCATCCTTTTCAACCAATTGGGACCTAAATCGGGAAAGAACACTATGATCGGGAACCATGTCCTCAAGCCGGAGATTCAAAAAACGCATCACCGAGAGATTTTCATTTGCCATTTCTTCAACAGCTCTGTCGGAAATACTCCCAGACCAAAAGCCAACCAAAAGCATTTTGAACAGCAGGATGCCAGGATAAGCGGCTTGTCCTGTTGCACTTTTTCCAGGAGAATAGTGTTTATTTATCTCATTTTCAATTGGTTGCCAACTGATTGCAGTATTAATATGAGTATAAAAGATATTCTTGGCCGTTCTCCGGCTAACGTCATAATGTGAAAAACTCATTTGTTGATATTGTTTCCGCATGAGCTGCTAAAATAGGAATTAACCAACTGAACAACAAATATTTAACTCGTATTTTTTAACTTTTTTAGACCAAATTTTAGCTCTTTTTACCGTGCAACAATCTCACCAAATGATTTTCCGAAAGGGAAGAAAAAATTCTACCCCGACAAACCGGTTTACAACCGCCAACCCATTTCAGGCTCAATCTAAAAATCTATAAACTTATAGTAGGACAAGTCTTTCTGTTAAACGGGTACCTAATTTTGATCCTTCCATTTTGTACCAGAAAAATTGTGCCCTCCAAAAAAGGTGACAAATTTGGACTCGAAAATTTGTCACCAAAATATTGTCTCATTTGTCCTGAGTCTTGCGAAGCGGAGACAGGACGGCCAATATAATATGTGAGGGTCTCTAGACCCAGGGGACTCATACATTGCACACCACGACTGTGACTGGAGTCCCTGCAGATATTTGAAAATCCGGAGAGCGCCTTCGGCTAAGTCGCCGTATGGTTATGAAACACCCGACGACACTTTAAAAGAAAAAATCCCCTGAAAACCAGAGGATTTTTCTAAACCATATAACCAAAAATCAAATCAATGTTGCTCTGCTGCGCTAACTCCTGTTTCGAGTTCTGCTGTATCAAGTTTGCCAGCAATCCTCAGTTTGATTCTTTCTACCGCGTAATACATGGCAGGAACTATAATCAGCGTGAGGAAGGTAGAGAATGTTAAACCAAAAATGATTGTCCAGGCCAGAGGGCCCCAGAATACCACAGAATCACCACCCAAAAAGAACTCCGGATTCCCGTGGGTATACAAGGTTTCAAAGTTGATGTTCAATCCAAGTGCGAGGGGAATAAGACCCAAAACTGCAGCAGAGGCTGTAAGTACAACAGGGGTTAGCCTGATGGCGGCAGCTTCTGTAATGGCGCGGGAAAGGCCATAACCACGGCTCCGCAATTCATCGATAAACTCAATGAGGATAATGCCGTTTTTCACCACAATTCCAGCAAGGGCGATCACCCCAACACCGGTCATTACAATCGACAATGTCATGTGGGTTAAGGCAAACCCGAGCAAAACACCGATGAGTGAAAGCACCACAGTTCCGAAAATTATAAACGGCTTTGAAATGGAATTAAACTGTGTAACCAGAATGATGAAAATCAAACCCAGTGACATTAAGAATGCAATTCCGAGAAAGCTGGATGTTTCCTTCTGGTCTTCCTGCTCTCCTCCCATACGAATTTCATACCCCTGGGGCGTATCCATCGATGAAATGGCCTGATTGATTTCACCCACAACTTCATTTCCGTTATAGCCATTCAGCACATTGGATGAAAGGGAAACAACACGCTCCTGGTTTTTTCTATTGATGCTGGAGTAAGCACTTTCATAGCGGATCGTGGCAAGTGTACTGATTGGAACCTGCCTAAACATCCCGCCTGCCACCATATCGCGGTAGCTGATATTCAGATTAAGTAGCTTCTCAATCTGATTTCGGTTGTCAACTTTCAGTCTTAACATCACCGGATATTCCTCCTTGGCATCACGGAACTGGGTTATTTCTTTTCCATAAAGTGCATTACGGATTTCCAAGGCAATCTGTGCAGTTGAAATTCCCTGACGGTTTGCTTTGATTCGGTCAATGTCTACAATGATCTCTGGCTTGTTGAGTACTAAATCGGATTTCAACTCTTCAACGCCCCGAATACCCGCTTTTTCAATGGTTTTCCGGACATCCTTTTCCAGTTTTTTGAGCACTGTAAAATCCTCTCCGGCAATTTCAACCACAATGGCTTTTCCTACCGGCGGACCAGCCCGCTCTTTTTCGACTGAAATTTCAGCGCCTGGAATTCCCTGGAGTTTTTCGCGAATGCTATTCAGAATTTCGGAAGTAGAAACCCCCAGCCTCTCATCAAAATTTACAAATGCAACCGTCAGCTTTGATTTATGCGGAGCCACTACCCTATCAGGATTCTGCGGATCTCCAGCGCCAATTCCAACATTTGAAATCACAGATTTCACATACCGACGATATGGAACCAAAACCTCCTTCACACGGGATTCAATCACACGGGTTACTGAATCGGTTACATGTGCATCTGTTCCTATCGGCAACTGGTTGTACACATACACAAAGTTGGGCTCGCCACTTGGGAAAAACTCAACCTTTGGTTTCGATGCTTTAAAAATTCCAAGTACGGCAACGAAAATCAGCAAAACCACGGCCAAAGCACCATAAGGCCTGTAACCTTGAATTAAGAAACGAATAAAACTACGGTACACGGACATAAAAGCTGGTAAAAGCCGCCCCTGAAATGCCGCAATCATCGGCGTAAACAGGAAGAAATTCACCAGATAGAGCACCAGAATGCTCGCCATGAAATTTCCAAAACCAAAGCTGATTGCATAGGAAAGTCCCGTAAGACCCGCGAGGATAAGAACTGGTTTTAATAGCGAAGAAATTTTAGCACGCTTTTTTTCATGTGGATCATCCCTGTCCATAAAACTCACAGCAAAAACCGGGTTCATGATAAAGGCAACTATAAGCGATGCAAAAAGAGTTAAAATCAGTGTTACAGGTAAGTACTTCATAAACTCACCCACAATTCCCGGCCAGAACAACAATGGAAAAAACGGAGCCACATTGGTTAGGGTTCCGGAAAGTACAGGAAGGAAAACTTCTCCTGCCGCCATCTTGGCCGCCTGCACGATGCTCAGATTTTTATTTTCATGAAGAATCCGGTGCGTGTTTTCAATCACCACAATGGCATCATCCACCACAATTCCCAATCCCAAAAGGAAGGAGAACATTACAATTACATTGAGTGAATAATGCAGAGATGGCATAAACAGGAACGCCAGCAATATGGAAAGCGGAACAGCCAGGCCAACGAAAATTGCATTGGTTGTACCCATAAAAAACATGAGCACCAGCACAACGAAAATGAATCCAAGGATTACAGAATTAATCAGGTCATTGAGCTGAACCCGGGTTTTTTCGGATTGATCGCCCGTGAGCGTAATATCAACCCCGGGCGGAAGTTTGGTGGTTTCAAACCTTTCTGAAATCTCCTGAATCTTGTCGGAAGCTTCAATTAGGTTTGCCCCACTGCGCTTAATTACATTCAAGGTAATAACAGATTTGCCATCCAAACGGGCAAAATCCTGCCTTTCGGCAAAGGCATCTTCGACTTCGGCGATGTCGCGAAGCAAAACAGAAGCACCAGTGGATGAACGAATTACAATGTTACGAATTGCCTCAACATCCTTGAATTCTCCCGTTACACGAAGGGTACGGCGAACATTGTCAACATTAAGTTCACCACCCGAGATGTTCACATTTTCAGCAGCCACGGCACCTTCAACATCGCGGAAAGTAAAACCAGCAGCCTGCATCCGATACACATCCAGATTCACCTGAATTTCCCGGTTCAGTGCGCCGATAATGTCCACCCGGGTAATTTCCGGCATGGCCTCAATTTCATCTTGAAACGCCTCGGCATATTTCTTCAATTTGTCGAGTGGAAAATTACCAGAGATGTTGATGTTCATGATGGGGAACTCCGAGAAATCAACCTCCTGAACAGCAGGATCATTGTCCAAGTCTTTTGGAAGTTTGGCCTTTGCCTTGTCCACCGCATCTTGAACTTTTTGCTTTGCAACGGGCACGGCAATTCCCGTATTAAACTCAACCGTAATCAGGGCAAAATCCGCAATCGACTGCGATTTTACACGCTTGATTCCAGAAACAGACTTCAGCTGTTTTTCAATGGGTTTGGTGATGAGGTTTTCAATGTCCTCAGGACTTGTGCCCGGGTAAATTGTGGAAACCACAAATTGTGGGATAACAATATCAGGAAACTGCTCCTTTGGCAGCCTTCCATAAATCATGAGACCTGCCAGGGAAACCAGGAAAGTCACGATATAAATCGTGGTCTTGTTCTCAATTGCCCAGGAGGTTGGCTTAAATTCCTTGTGATTCATTTTGAATTATCTTGGAAGCTTGGGTATCAATAGCGAATAACCTGTTTGTCAGAAAGATCCTGATAGCCAGTTGTAATGAGTTTATCACCCTTTTCCAAGCCGGAAAGCACCTCAACCCTTCCATTGTAGGAAAGCCCGGTGGTAACAGTTCTCTGAATGGCGATTTGCTTTCCACCTTCACTTCCGGCCACAAAAATAATCTTCCCATTTTCGGTCGGCTGAATGATATTCTCCTGAATTACAATGGCATCTTTTACGGTTTTGTCGTTTATCTGAACCATTGCAAGAAGGTTTGGCTTCAGGTCGGGGTTGCCTGCCGCAATCATCACCTCAATTTTAAAAGTTCTGGACATGGGATCCACAATCCGGCCCACATAACTCACGCTTGCTTCCACTTGCTTGTTGAGGTCGGGCAGATCTACAAGCACCTTGTCTCCTTGCTTGATGTACGAAACATAAGAATCCGGCACCTTGGCCACCGCTTTCACTTGACTGGTGTTTACAAGTTGCATCAAAGGAACTCCGGGTGCGGCCATAGATCCGGCTTTGGCAAATACGGCATCTATCACACCTGAAAATGGTGCTGTCACTTGTGCCTGACTCATCTGAGCCTTTAAGGTTACAAGCTTATTTTCAAGACCTTCCTTTTGGTTTTTCAGGGTCAGATACTGCACTTCTGTACCAATTTTCTGGTCCCAAAGTGACTTTTGCTTTTCAAACAAAACGCTGATTTGCTCAAGGCCTGCCTTCACCTCATCAATGGACTTCCTCAAAACTTCGTCGTCCATTACCGCAAGCACCTGACCTTTGGACACAAAATCACCTTCCTTTACACGGATGGAATTGATCATACCGGGCATCTTAGAACTTACCATTAGGTTTTCTTCCGCCTCCAGGCTTCCCTGCACACTCACATAATGGCGGAATTCCGAAGCGTCTACCTCAGAAACCAAAATGCTTTTTACCTTGGTTTCAGAAGCGGCATTGCTGTCAGCAGCGGCAATTTCCTCCTCCAGTTTCCGGATTTCAGATTGCAATTCAGAAGCCTTTTTCTTCAGGTCGGCAAGGCTGGTTTTCTTTCCTTCCAGGGAAGTATCCTTTTTGTTGCAGCCAGCTATTCCCAATAGAAAAATGGCAGCCAAAGAAATTATCAGATTTTTCATGTTACTCAGCATTAAGTTGTTTTCATCCGGAGATCCGGATTAATATATTGATTGATAATGAAAATTGTATCCCGGATTGTCCGGATTTTTCGCTCATCTTTTTCGCTGAGCTCTATTTTAAACTCGTCCTCAAAAAGATTGAGGAGTTCCTTTTTTTCAGGGCTTGTGAGTCCCAGGTCTTCTAAATATTTCCCATTCCGAAGAATTCGGGTGTCCACCAAAAAGTGATCCCTGAGAATGGAAGCGCAGCGGTCTTTTAATGTAGAATTCATTTTTCGTGCTCGGTTGAATTAGTCTCTTAACAACTGGCCCTGCGCTTTATCAAGGTCGATTTTGGCGATGATAAAATCATATAGCGCCGTGTAGTAATTGGTCTGGGATTCCTTCAACGAAGATTCCGCATTTGTAACTTCCAGATTTGAACCGACACCCTGACGGTACTTCACTTTGCTCACTCTTACCACCTCTTCGGCCAGTTTCAGGTTTCGCTTTTGAATGGCATAGCTTTCGAATGCATTGGCAAGGTTGATGTTGGCTTGCTTAACCTCGAAGTCGATCACATTCTCCAACTGCTTCATGCCATTACTGATTTTCATCATGTTAATGCGCGACTGTTCGGCCTTGTACTTTTTCTGGAGGCCATCAAAAACAGGCACGCTTAGATTCACTCCGAAAAAACTGAAAGGGGCATAGCGGAATTTTTCGTTTACATTCGAAAGGTTAGAAAATTTAGATGCAGCGGAATTCACACCGAGGGTGGCTATGGCAACTAAGGTAGGGTAATAGCCTGCCTGCACATTTTTTAGATCCAGTGCGGTGAGTGCTTTCTGGGTTTGAAGGGTGGAATATTCTATTCTTCTGGAATAATCGACCGTTCCACCAAAGGCTTGCAGCGAATCAGGATTTACTTCATCCAGTTTTCCGGTTAGAACCAGAGAATCACCAACCGGCATTCCCATTTGCAGTTTTAATCCATAGCGGGCAAGCTGCAGAAGACGGATTGTTTTTTGTTTTTCTGATTTGAGGTTATTGAGGGCAACTTCAAGACGATTTACATCAATCTGCTCTGCGAAACCGTTTTTGAAAAGCAAGCGGATTTCGCGGCAGGTACTATCAAGACGGCTGAGGTTCAAATCAAGCAAACGCGACTTTTCACTGTTTACCAAAATGGCATAGTAGGTTTTACTCACCTGTTCAGCTATGCTGGTTCTGGCCTGTTTGAGTTGTTTGGCCGACAATTCCTGATAGGTCTTTGAAGCCTTGAGCCCAACCAAGTAATTACCGTTGAATAAAAGCTGAGAAGCCTGAATGTTTCCAGTAAGACTGTTTTCCAATGCTAGGCCAAAGGCAATGGGCGCATTAATGGCAGGCGCGCCTTTAAAAGCATCCGGAGAGATGAAAAATGGAGTACCTGGGGTATTCTCAAGAACAAATTTCTGGATATTAGGATAATGCAAAACCGAGGCTGAACCGCTAATCTGCGGCAAACCAATGCCAATGGTTTCTTGAACTTTGGCAGCTGCTATGTCGGTATCCAGTTTTGCATTGCGCACAAGCTGACTGTTTTCCAGTGCAAACTGAATTGCCTCATTGGCCGAGAAAGTCCTGACTTGCGCCGACAATTCCAGGGCAACCAAACCTGGCAGAACCAGAAAAATGAAAATTGATTTTCTTAACATATACTTTAACTGAATTATCTAATTTCTTTAAAGAGATTTTCGGAGATGGTCTCCCATTGTTTCAGGCCTTTTGATGTTACAAGGCCCCTTACAAAATGATCAATGAAAAAAAGCTGAACCCTCAGAATATCCCATTCTGATTCATGGAAAATATTTCGGTCAAATAAGGCTTCAACCTCAATTATCCGCAGCCTGGAAAACAATCGAACATCAATTTCAGGGCGATAAACACCTTCAGAAATGCCTTTCTCTAGATTTTCTGAAACCACCTTGATAAAATGGCTGTCGCGGTGATTCTCAAATACCTCATAGGCCGAACTGTGGTATTTTTTCAAATCGAAAAGCACAGAAGGGTGAATTTGGAGGATGTTCTTTTTCATGAACTCTGAAATCTTGAGTACTTCCTCAAGCGCAGACAGGCCAAGACCAAGAAGCAATCCCACCTGGCAAACATCTTGTGCCATGTGCTTCTCCATGATGGATTTTACCAGCGTGTCCTTGTCCGGAAAATACTGGTAAATGGTCTTCTTCGACATATTGCAATGCCGTGCAACCTCATCCATAGTAATGCTCTTTATGCCATATCGCATAAAAAGCTCCTCTGTTTTGAGGATTATTTTCTCCATTGATTCCGTGCCTTCTGCTTTCATTTGTGAAATTCGGGTGCAAAACTCCGGAAACTTTCGCAACAAAAAAAGTTTCCGCAGAATATTCCTTAAATGCCTTTCTTTGTTGTTGCCTAAATTGGGCAGAAAAAGCCATTGCAATGAGTCTTCAACTAATGTTTGACCCAGTCCAGGTAGAGGATACTCTGGACTTTGAGCACTACAGCTTTATCAACCAGCGGTTCCGCAAAAACCTGGATACCTTTCCGCAACTCGATGGACTGGATATGGCAATTGTGGGCGTCACAGAAGATCGGGGAAACCCCGAAAATGAAGGCGCCCATTCGGGAGCAGATGCCATCCGCAGGGCGCTTTATGGACTTAGGGCTTCTCATGTGCGCTACAATGTGGCTGATTTGGGCAACTTAAGGTCGGGAGAAACCCTGGAAGATTCTTCCTTACGCCTGAAGGAAGTGGTAAGAACTTTGCTTGAAAAAGGCATCGTGCCCATCATCATTGGCGGAACGCATGACATGAGTCTTTCGGTTGTACGGGCGTTTGAAGAACTGGAAAGGAAATTTGTTTTCCTTAATGTGGATAGCCGTTCGGACACTGAGCCGAATGCGAGTCAGGGAATGGCCCAGCACCACATCAGCCGAATGCTCACACGGCATAAGGAAATCCTGAACAAGTACATTCATCTCGGCTACCAAACTTATTTGGTAGACGAAAATATTCTGGCAGCAATAGACCAGCACCACTACTACAAAGTCAGGCTTGGAGAACTGAGGGAAAACTTCCGCACGGTAGAGCCCATGGTTCGTTATGCAGATTTTTTAAGCTTCGATATTTCTGCCATCCGAATGAGCGAAGCCCCTGCAAACCCAAAAGCCTATCCCTACGGACTTTCCGGTGAAGAAGCATGTCAGATTGCATGGTATGCAGGTTGCAGTGAAAAAATGTCTGTCTTCTTCCTCAGCGAAATGAACCCGGGTTTGGATTACAGAGACATCACCGCCTCCACCTTGGCAACGATGGTCTGGTATTTCATCGATGGCTTTTATAACCGAAACGACGAACTGAGTTTTTCACCCGCTGAAACCACCCGTTTTTCAGTGCTTTTACCGAAACTGAGCGATAATCCTGTCGAATTTTATCAAGGAATCGTTTCAGGAAAATGGTGGATGAAAATTCCGGCAAAAACGGAAGAAGGGTTGTTCGAAATGCTGCCTTGCAGCGAAGAGGATTACAAAATGGCAGCGGCGGGAGAAATTCCCGGCAGATGGATAAATCAGCTTTTCAACCTTTCTTAAAAGTGCTTACCGCAGACAACATTCTTACTGGCACCATGTTCCTTGGCCTTTTTGCCATGGTGATGTTTTTTATTAAGAATGACGAACTGCCTATTCTATTTGTTCTGTTCTTCTACACCTCGGGGATTCAAAGATATAGTCTGGTTAAAGCCGGTGCTTCTAGGTGGGTAGCCGTGGCTTACTCAAAGAATATTTTTAATTTGAACGACGAGTTAGGACTCCAGGCTTTGAATTATTTCTTTCTGGGGACATTGGTGATAACACTCTCCTATGCACTTTTTGCATTTTACCGAAAACCCCCGGGCACATTTTATGATGATAAAATAACCTTATTGTACTTTTTGAAACAAAACCAGGCGGTCATTATCACCGGGTTTGTGTTGATCGCCAGCGTTAGTTTTTATGCCAAAAGAGCTTTCGTAAATTCCTTTATGGCTTCCGGAGGAGGAATTGCATTGGGAGGATCATACTATATTATGATTGGATTTGGACTTGGCGGGGTAATTCCTCTTATGTATTTAATTTTCAGAAGCTTTGAACTCAAGACCCAATTCATTCCAAAAATCGCAATTGGGGCTATTATGGCATTTGCTGCCTCTTTGACCTATTCCTCCTCAGGTCGGTTTCAATTTATTTCATGGGCAATTACCATCGGAATTGTTCTGGTTGGAGACAGCAATCCATTTTACAAACTCCGGATTTATTTGCTGGGTGGGCTTGCCATTTCACTTGCCTTTGGCCTTGCAGGTGTTAGCCGCAGAGTGGACACCACCAAAATGGGAAATTTTGAAAAATTGTCTGCTGCATGGCAACGCAACAAATCAACTGAAGATGCTACAATGCTGGATGGGTTTATGATGGTGCTTCAGGTTTACCCCCAACACTTAAACTACCACTATGGAACAGAACACCTTGAAATCCTCTACCGACCAATTCCAAGGAGTATCTGGCCTGATAAACCTTTAGGTGGTTATGCAAACAAATTAGGTCTTAATGATAATATGGGCGGAGGCTCCGTAGGCATTTCACAATCTCTTTACGGCACATTTTATGGCGAAGGAGGTTTGATGGGCATTGTTGTTTTTTGTGTTCTTTATGCGTTTACAATTAATCTTATCATAAAAAACTCATTAAATTTCAATTCAGACACGCGGCATTTGATTAAAGGAGCAACGATAGCATCCATCATCCCATTACTTAGGGGAGGAGATTTGCCTGGAATCTATGCATTTATTGGGATGAGTTTCTGGCCTATAATTTTCTTTGTATCCAGATACAAGGATTTTAGCAAAAAAATTATGTTTCAACGAAGAAATTTTTTATTCAACCGAACCTCGCCAGAGAAAAAAGAAGAAGAAATTTATGTTTAACATTTCAGACTGCAGAGTCATTGATTTACCTAAACACCTCGACCCCAGAGGAAATCTTTCGTTTTTTGAAGATAGTAACCAGATTCCATTTCAGATAAAACGGAATTACCTCATTTATGATGTTCCAGGAGGAGAAACCCGGGGTGGACATGCGTTTTTTAAACAGATGGAATTTATAGTGGCATTGTCGGGCAGTTTTGATGTGGTGGTAAAAGATGCCACAGGAGACATGAAAAGAATCCAATTGAACAGAAGTTATTTTGGAATCTATATTCCCAATCTTATATGGCGCCATATGGAGAATTTTTCAACAAATGCTGTTTGCCTTGTTTCGTCCTCTACACTTTTCGATCCTGCAGATTACATTCGTGATTTTGATGTACTAGCCTCAAATAAGCCAACTGAGCAATGAATACAATTCAAGATTTACAAGTAATTGAATTGCCTGTTATCCATTTCAGGGCTGGAAATATTTCGCCAATCGAAAATCTCAAAGAGATTCCCTTTGAAACCAAAAGAGTTTTCTACCTCTATGATATTCCCGGAGGTGAATCGCGCGGTGCACATGCACACAAGGAATGCTGGCAATTTTTAATTGCAGCATCTGGTAGTTTTGAAGTGCTGGCTGATGATGGATTTGAAAAAAAATCATTTTTCCTCAACAGGCCAAACAAAGGACTTTTGATTCCCCCAGGAATTTGGGCTTC
>CAMDMI010000074.1 GCA_945902135.1 Spirosoma fluviale | reverse complement strand
TCCGGTTAGTCTGGGAGAGAAATTGAACACCCAGGGTATTGAAACATCACCTGTGCTTTCACCTGATGGTAAAACACTTTATTTCAGTTCAAATGGAAGAGGAGGACAAGGAGATGGCGATATCTTCCGTTCAACACGACTTGATGATTCTTGGTTGAATTGGTCAGTTCCGCAGAATCTAGGTTCTAAAATCAACACAAGTGGATTTGATGGCTCGTTTTCAATGGATTCGGATAGCATCGGATATTATATAAGTGGAGAAGGAAATTCTGGCTCTGGGGATATATTTGCCATAAACCTCGTTCCGCCACCACCACCTCCTCCAGTTGTAGTGATAAAGGATACCATTCCTCTGCCACCACCTGTTGTGGTGAAGGAAGAGCCAGCAAGGGTAGATACCTTTTCTCAGGCCTTGTTTGAGTTTAATTCGGTCATCATCCGTGAGGACTCCAAAGAAGGACTTAACACTGTGGTGAGCAGGTTGAACAAAAATAAATTGTATAAAGTTCAGGTCGAGGGCCATACTGATAATGTAGGTCCAGAGGCCTATAACCAAAAGTTGTCTGAAAAAAGAGCCAACAGCGTAAGACAATACCTGCTTACCCAAGGCATTCCTGCAAAAAATATTAAGGTTCAGGGCTTTGGGGAACTTAACCCAATTGCCACAAATGATTCAGAGGACGGTCGTTCTCAAAATCGAAGGGTTGAGGTTAAGTACTTTATTTCCAGATAAGGAACTTTGTTATTGTGATTCCGAAAATACATGCCTTATTTTGTATCACGGAATAAACGATGATAGATTTTTTCAAGAAATTGGTTTTTGCATTGCCTGCATTTATGCTGAGCAGTGGGCTTTGGGCTCAGCCAAGTTATCGTGTATTTGATTTCGTTGATCCAAGTTTGAAGTCTTTTACTGTTTCAGGACAGTTGGGTGTCGTTAGTTATTTCGGCGATTTATGTCCCACACAGGATTGTTATACTAAGGTAAATCGCAGTGCAGGCCTTGGGTTAAATCTTAGAATGAATGATTATTTCTTTTTCAATTTTAATGCTTTGTATTACAGGATTTCTGGTTCTGATGCCTTAAGTGGTAATGAATCTCGCCTGCCTCGAAATCTTTCATTTAGGGCTGATAATTACGAATTCAGCCTCGTAGGAAACTTTGAATTTTTGAATTACAATACTTTTAGGTACCTAACCCGAAAGGAGTTTCCCATTAGTATTTTTTCTTTTATAGGTTTTGGCATCACAACAAACAATCCCCAAACCTTATATAGAGGAACTTATGTTCAATTGAGACCTCTAATGACTGAAAAAGTTAGTTATTCGGCAGTTGCACCAGTTATTCCATTTGGCTTGGGGGTCGGATATAAATTAAATGACAAGTTTAGTTTCAGTTTTACCAGCGGTTATCGGTATTGTTTCACCGACTATCTGGATGACATAAGTACACAGTATGCGGATCAAAATTCATTCTCTGATCCTGTTGCCTTTGCACTTCAATACAGAGGTCCTGCTGGAAAAACTGGCACAAGGGGAAACCCTAAATCGAAAGATGGGTATTTTATTATGAGTGTAAAAGCAGAATATAAAATACCGAATGTCAAATTTTTCAATTTCCTTGGAATGAGGAGAGGTCAAAGCGGAGGAAGTGGAGGTCCGAAAGGTGGTGGTGCGCAGCCAGGCAGAAAGGCAGCTAAGCGTCGGAATTCTAAATAAGATTTATTTTCCAATTAGCTGAAATCCAGTCCTAAGGCAGATTTCAGGTCTTTAAGCATTGGATTTTTATTGGCTAAAAAATTAAATTTTTCATTGTTTGTGTAGGGCGCCAAATCTGCTTGTTTTTCATAAGAAGAGATTATCTCGTATGAAGGAACATTGAGAAAATGGTTGGAAAAGTAATTTTTAATCAATTTCATTTCTTCCTGAAAATCCTCCTCTGCAATACTTCCTGACTTGAATGTCAGCCTGAAGCCGGATGCTGTAATTTCTTCTGAAACAGCAAGAGACCAGTTTGAAACCGGCTCTTTTTCGTTCTCCCGAAACCAAGCTAAGTAACTATCCTTGGCGGTATTCAGATCTAACGGAAGCTTTTCGGCAGCGCTTGATTTTTGTGTTGATGCAAAATTCTGAGAGGCAGATTCGTCTTGTGTTGATTTATCTTTCAGACTTGGAGTTCTTTTGAACTCTTGTTTTATGGGCTGTGGAGTCTGTCTCACCTCGGTAAGACTCGGTCCGCCTATTTTGAAAGACTCGGCTGTACTAGCTGCCTTTTTTTTTTCTGACTCAATTGCCTGGCCATAGGCCATCAGATTTGCCATTTTGATGAGGCAAAGTTCTGTGAGCAGTCTTGGATTTTTGCTGTTCCTATACTGAAGATCTGCAGTATTGGCCAAAGACAGGAGGTTGAGAAAATAACCGTGACTCGCCCTACTGGATTGTTGCTGAAGTTTTCCGATTGTATCCGAGCCTTGTTCGAGAAGAACATGGGTATTTGGGTCGCCTGCTAAAATCAAATCCCGTACATGTTCGGCAAGCCCAAGAAGGAAATGATGTCCATCGAAACCTTTTCTCAAGATTTCATCTAAAATCAGGAAAAGTGGCATTCCGTTTCCTTCCAGGATTAGGTCAATAATCTTGAAATAATAATCGCTATCGAGGATATGAAGGTTTTCAAGAACAGCGGATAAGCCCACTTTTCTGTCCATAGCAAAAGTGCTGATCATGTCAAACATGGACAGTGCATCCCTCATTCCTCCATCAGCCTTTCTGGCTATTTGAAGCAGGCCTTCATGCTCGTAAGGGATAGATTCTAATTTTGCTACCTTCTCTAGTTGTAAGGCGATGTCGCTGTTTTTAATTCGATTAAAATCAAATATTTGGCAGCGGGAAAGTATGGTTGGAATGATCTTGTGTTTTTCCGTTGTAGCCAGAATGAAAATGGCATAGGAAGGTGGTTCCTCCAGTGTTTTTAGAAATGCATTAAACGCCTGAGTTGTGAGCATGTGCACCTCATCAATGATGTACACCTTGAAATTTCCATATTGAGGCGGTACTCGTACTTGCTCGTTCAATTGACGAATGTCGTCCACAGAGTTGTTGCTAGCGGCATCGAGTTCGTGGACATTGTAAGAATTTTGATTTTGGAAACTCGTGCAGGAAGTACATTTTCCGCAAGCCTCACCGCTTGGGCTTAAGTTTTCGCAATTGATGGTCTTCGCAAGAATCCTCGCGCAAGTGGTCTTGCCTACGCCTCTTGGCCCGCAGAAAAGGAAGGCTTGAGCTAAGTGCTTTGATAAAATTGCATTTCGTAGTGTGGTTGTGATGTGATCCTGTCCAACCACCATTTCAAAGGTGGAAGGCCTGTATTTTCTGGCGGATACTACGAAATTCTGCATTCTTTAGAACTAAAAAGAGTAGTGCAATTTAGGTCGCACTGTGGAAATCTTCAGAGAAATTAACCTGAGTTTTTAAGGATTCAGGCGAAAAACTGGAAAACTTTCAATGCTGTCAACGGAAGGGATTCCTTGAGCGATTTCCCTTTTCTTCGATTTTAAAAGCAGGTTCAGCTTGTCAATTTGATGGTCATAATCTTTTCGGTAGAAGAGTACACTGTCGTCTGCCTGATTAATTTCCGAAACCAATTGGTTTACAATTTGAAATGAAATTGCGTTCGGATTCCGTGCAACTTCTTTTCGAAGGCTGGCTAAAGTCTGGTCTGTCAGCGAATCGTGACGCTCAATAGCGCCTTTTTCTCCAATTCGCTCGCGGGAATACCGAAGACTTTGGGCTTTTTCAATCTCAATTTTTGCCAATTGAACAGCTAGGCTGTCACAACCATCAATCAGCAACAGCTCTTCTGTCAGTCGCATCATGTTGTGGAATTTATTGTCATCTGAAGCAATCATCTTCGTCCAGCATGAATCTGCAGATGTAAGCGCTTTCGAATATTCGAGTACTTCAAGGTTTGGCTTGTCTTTCGGTCCTGAATTTTTGCAGGAATAAAAACCACCTAACATTGAAAGGAGGCTTGAAACAATAATTACACGGAGCTTCATTCAGATTTTTTATAAGCCTTTGAGAGATTTGAAAACGCTATGATGAAAAAGGCCAGGAAATTTCCAGCAATCAAGCATGCAAGTGCAATTTGCCATTTTACAGGGAATATTGGTTTTTTAAACGCAGTGAATTCCTGAATTATCCTCACTGGAGAGGCGAATCTCAATTCGTCTTCGATGATTTCCCTTTTCTCGTGAAGTTCAAAAAGCAGGTCTTTGACCGAAATTTCATTGTTTGTTTCTGGTTTGGAAACAGTTTTGAACCTCATCACCTTATCCATTCTGAAAAGCGAATCCAACCTGGAAATTTCAGTATTGACTGAGGCGAGTAGATTTTTCCTGTTTTCAATGAACCTGGAAACCCTTATACTGTTGTATGGATTGTTGCTCAAATAGCGAACCATCCCTTTTTGCAATTCAGGCAGAATTGAATTATCGGTTACCTTTACCAACACCGAAAAGCTGAACGGCATAGGGTTGTATTGCTGCACATAATCTTCGGTACCGCGACTTTCCTTATCAATGGTTGCGTTCGGAAGAGGTAGGATTTCTTTGATTTTTTTAACTTTTTTGACACCCATTCCAAGACGGCGTCCTAATTGAACCCAGTCTTCATTCTTGCGTAATCCATCCAAATCCTTCATCAATTCAATGGTTCTACCGTCAGGCAAAAGCATACACTCGCCGGTAAACCTTGACGAATAAATTCGTTCTGTTGTGAAGAAGAAGACTACTCCCAGACTCAAGGCAATGCCGTTGCAGATTAGGAAGGTGATCCAGTTTCTTTGAAAAAACCGAACCAGAGAAATGACAACCTTGGTAAGGTCTATTTCGTCTGGCTCAGTTTGAATTTTTGATTTATTGTCCAGCATTCGCAGGAATTAGTTTTGAATTGATATTAGCTCCACTTCAAAAATCAGTGTTTCGCCAGGTCCGATGCTTGGAGGCGATCCTGCATCTCCATAAGCAAGATCAGAAGGGACGAATAATTTCCATTTCGAACCCACCGGCATTAACTGCAAAGCTTCAGTCCATCCTTTGATCACTCCATTAACAGGAAATGTAGCTGGTTCTCCGCGCTTGATTGAACTGTCAAATTCGGTTCCATCGATAAGGGTTCCTGCATAGTGCGTAGTTACTTTGCTTGTAGCCTTAGGCTTTTCACCAGTACCAGCTTTGAGGATTTCATACTGAAGGCCGCTTGGGAGTTCTACAACACCTTTACGCTTTTTGTTTTCAGTTAACCAAGATTTGCATTTTTCAATATTTGCCTGGGATGCCTGCTTCATATCGCCTTTCATTTTTTCCTGCATTTCCTTTTCGAACTCCTGCAAGGTATTCATTACCTGCTCTTCGTTCATCACTGGTGTACCTCCACTCATGATTGTTTTGATCGCCTGATGAAGGACATCCGGGTTGATTTCAATTTTCTGGGAGTTAAACTGCTTTGCAAAATTTACACCGATGGCATAACTCAGTTTGTCAACTTTTGACTCAGGCATCGTAGCAACCTCAGTTTTAGCAACTGCAACAGGTGCAGCAACTGGCATTTCTTTGCTTGTATTTTCTGTTTTAGAATTCTTCTTAGCGCCTGTTTTTTGGGCGTATGCAGCACCCATTGTAGTAATGCAGGCTGCCAGCAGGATTGATTTTTTCATTTTATAAAATTTTATGCAAAGCTAAGGTTCCCTTATCCCGAGACAAAATAATTTTGAATGCCTTTTGGCTCAGTTTTTATAATTTGCATTGTCACCCAATAATTATTTATGAGACTTGTATTCAGGCATTTATATTTTATAATTCTTCTGTTTTTCTCCCCAGTTTCTTTTTTGAATGCCCAAAAACTTGAAAAGATTTTTCAAAAGCTCGATGTCGCGTTTCTCAAAGGAGATATTAAGTCGGTTAAAGAAGAAATTAAAGAACTAAGGTCAAGGATCAAAGGCAAGACCTTGATTGTGCAGGACTCAATCCAGATGCTGTATGCAGAATCTCGGTACCAGCAAATGCTAGGTAATTATTCGACTTCCGAAGAGCTGGCACAGTTATATCAGAACAAATCTGCTGCGAAGCTCGGGTCAAACTCCGCTTATCATTTGGATATTTTATTAAATAGGGCAACAGTTTCTCATGAATCTTTCGACTTTTTTCAATGCAGAAATGCCCTGAATCAATTGTTTGAATTCAACCGGATAAGTCAGGCTGCGGATTCTGAGTTGGTTTTTCGGGCCAGATTTTTAGAAGCCAAGAATGATATTGAAATGGGTTGCCTTAAATCTGGTTCCCAACTTATCGACAAAATAATTTTCAAAGCAGAAAATCGTCTGCTCGAAAGGCGGGAAGAATTTGACCGGAAGGGTCGCTCAAGGTTTGTAAAATTAAGTTCAGAAGACCTTGCGCGCAGGAAGCATGAACTTATGCAGGCCAGGGTTTTGAAAGCACGCCTTTTGAGGATGAGGGGGGAATACAAGGCGGAACTTCAAGAATTGGAAAGTCTCAAATCTGATTTCAAAAAGAATAAAATCAAGCTTGAAGATCAGTCCAACATCGAATTTCTGTTTGAATATGGACAATACCATCTGGCTTTAGGAGATAGAAAAGCCGCCATCCTTAAAATTAAAGAAGCGCTTTACTGGTGCGGCCGGAGGGATCATTCTATTACCTATGCCAAAACCCATGAACAGTATTTTCTTATGCTTGAAACCATTGTGGGTGTTTTTGTGGCTATAGGAGATTTCAATCGGGCAAAAGATTATAGCAAGGAATATCGTGAAATTATTAAGAATAACTACCCTGAATCACAGCATTTTGAAGCTCGCCTCCGAGTTCCGCTTGCCTCAGATTGGAGTCGCCGCGATGATGCATTATTTGCTACCGTTAAAAAATCCCTCAAAGACATTGAGGATTATAACCTGCCTCCCAGATATGCACAAAGAATTTTTTCATACTTAAAAGAGTCCAGTCTGTCATCTGATAGTCTGGAAAAGGCCGGAATGTTTCTGGAAAGACATTCAGATTACTTACTAAAATATTTGGGAGCCAACTCGGTTTTTTACCATGAAAAACGATGTGAACTCGCTGATTTTTACGCGGTTTATTCTGATAAAATTGAACTATCTGGTTTGATTTTTCAACAGAGTTTGCACCAGGGTTTGGCGCAACAATTATCTGAAGAATCCTCCATGCTTCTTGATGCATGGAACCGGGAAGGAGTTTATTATGAATTGAAAGACCAGCATCAAAAATCGATCAATGATTTTATCCATGTGCTTCAGGTACTTGAGCGGAAATTTGGAAAAGAGAGTTTTGAGGTTGCCCTTCAAAAGTTGAAGGTGGCCAACGCAGAATTCAACCTCGGCGAGTTTTCTGCGGCAGAGGAAAAGTATTTATCTGCCCGGGATGTTATTGGCAGGAAAATGGGGAAAGAAAATCCCGAATACAGGGAAAGCCTTCGATTGATTTCGCGTCTTTACATCACAACAGGCCGGTACGAAGAGGCCGCCAAATATTTAGCTCGTTCCCTTAGAAATAAAAACAACACGAAAAACATTCTCTCTTTCAATGGAATGGATGAAGAAATTATGCTTCTCCTGAACCAGGGACTCTTTTCAGAAGCACAGGAAAAAACCGAGAATCTGATCATCGGCAGAATGTTGAAATATGGAAAAAAGGACCATCGGTCTTTAATTCTTCCGTATCAAATTGGGGCCAATGTATATGCGTCAATTGGCAATTATGCCAAGGCGGAGGCGATGGCAAATCGTGCCTGCCAGATTAGTAAGTCAATTTTTGGAGATTCCAGCATGAATTATTTTCGAAGTCTTGGAATCTTTTGCAGGGTTCAGTCGGCCTTTGGCGATTACGACCGTGCTATGGAACTGGCGGGTCAGAGTTTGGATGGCATGGCAAAATTTTATGGAGACATGCATGTGGAGGTTGCCCAGCCGCTTGAAGATTTGGCAATGGTATTGTTATATAAAGGACAAAAAGAAAAAGTATTGCCCCTTTTAAGCCGTGCCAGTGCCATTAACGAAAAGAGTTTTGGTGACAAGCACCCAAGATTTGCAGAATCTTTGCAGTTCCTGGCCGCCTATTACATTCAAACAAAAAAGTTTCAGGATGCTTTTGTCTTATTAGACAAGGCGGATGGCATCTGGAGAGAGAAACTTGGAAATAAGAATGTTCATTCAGCTGAAATATTGATGTTAAGGGGTGAGATTGATTGGGAATATGGTCGCTTCTCAGAAGCCAGGGATTATTTTGAACGGGCATCAGAAATCTATAAGAACTCATTCAATGGAATTCACCCAAAATATGTGGCCATTCTTTCCAGAATTTCTCAATCCTATTTTGTGGAAGGAAATAGGAAAAAGGCCCTCAAATTTGCGAGGTTGTCGAACAAGCAGAACCTGAAGTTTGTTCGTGATTTTTTTCCCTCAATGTCGGAAAGAGAGAAAACCAAAATGTGGACTTCAATGAAGACTTCCTTTGATTTTTTTTACACGCTAGCCGTTCAATATCAATCTGATGAAAAAGAATTGATTGCCGAAATGTATGATGTAATACTGAATACAAAAGCGATACTGTTGGGATCAAGCATCCGGGTAAGAGATAGAATTATGGAATCTGGTAATCCCGAATTGAAGGCCAAATACAGTTCCTGGATTCGAAAAAAAGAGGAAATAAATGCAGCGGTAGAAATGGGGCCTGAGGAGAGAAAACATGCGGGTATTGAAGTATCGAATTTAGAACGCGAGGCGGAAGAACTTGAGGCCAGGCTTGGTTCTCTTTCTGAGGATTTCAGAGAAGCCAAAGAAGAATCGGAAATAAACTGGAAATCGGTTCGCTCTTCGCTTAAACCCAGGGATGCAGCGGTGGAGATTGTTCGATATAGACATTTTCAAAAGCAATTCACAGACTCGGTGCTGTATGCTGCTTTGATCATTACGCCTAACACAAAATCTGCGCCCCAGCTTGTGATTTTTCCAAAAGGAAACCAGATGGAAAAGCGCTTTATCAAGTATTACAGAAATTCTGTTCGTTATGGCTTGAAGGATACCCTGAGTTATTCTGTTTTCTGGAAACCCATGAAATCCAGTTTTACAGATGGAGGGCGGATTTTCTTTTCTCCGGATGGTGTGTTCAATGAATTGAATCCGGAGGCGTTTCAGGAATCGAACGGAGCTTTTTTGATTGATTCTGAAAATTTCTTCCAGGTTTCAAATACAAAAGACATTATCCGGGAAGGTAAAATCCGTGCCAGATCTGCCGATCAAAAAAACCTCGCATTGCTTTTGGGTAATCCTGATTACTATCCGAAGAGCCAAATAGATAGTTTGAAAGTTTCCCTTGAACCGCTTCCGGGTACAAAAGTTGAAATTAATGGAATTTCAGAAATTTTGAAAGGTAAGCGATGGGAAATCAATGCACTTTTAGGTTCTGCTGCTTCTGAAAGTTCTCTTAAAGCGGCTCGAAATCCCAGAATTCTCCATGTGGCAACCCATGGGTATTTCCTGGAGAACACGCTGCAGGAAGTGAATGATGAATCTTATTCTTTTCTTAAGAAAAACAAAGCCATTGACAACCCATTGCTTCGGTCTGGACTTTACCTCAATGAAGCCGGCACAATTCTGGACAAAAGGGCTGGCACAAACCAGCCTCAAGTTGGAGAAGGCATTCTAACCGCCTATGAAGCAATGAACCTCAATCTCAACTCCACGGAATTGGTGGTGCTTTCCGCCTGTGAAACTGGTCGAGGCGAAGTTCAGGTAGGTGAGGGGGTTTATGGCCTGCAGCGGGCTTTTCAGGTTGCAGGTGCCAGGTCTGTAATCATGAGTTTGTTTATGGTTCCAGATGAGGCTACCCAGGAATTAATGTCACGCTTTTATGAAAACTGGATTAACAAGGGAATGGATCTTAGACAGGCTTTTTCGGAGGCGAAAAAGGAATTGAAAAAGACCAGGCCTGAGCCATTATACTGGGGCAGTTTTGTAATGGTTGGTGCTGGTTAGGTTGAAAGATTTTCACATCTGATAATTCTGCCCTCAACCATACCTCAATAAAAAAGCCGGCAATGCGCCGGCTTTTTTATTGATTCAATCTACTGGATCTTACTGGTGCATAAGGCTCATGCCAAGGCTTGAACCATTTTCCTTGCGAATAACCAGTCTGTACATTCCAACCGGAAGGTTTTCCATGTTCATATTGGCTTTTCCTTGAAGCAATTCAGCATCCATGGAAACCAATATTTTTCCTTCCGCATTATAAAGGTTGATTTTGCTGGCTTTTCCATCCCAGTGAATGTTCAACAAACCATTTACAGGATTGGGCCAAACATTAAATCCTTTTTCGTTTTCAAGCACTGTAACATCAGTAATTGTTACCTGCTGACAAAGACTCTTTTTGGAACAACCATTTCCAAAAGTAGCCTCGCAGCAATATTCGCCGGATTCCTGAATTGTGAGCTTCTTAGAACTTGCTCCTTGAATTATGTTTCCATTCAGATACCAGGCCCAGGCAGTTGCGCCAGTGGTATTGCCGGTAAGTGTATCAACATTCACAGCAAAAGTGACATTTGGAATCTGAAAAACAGATACCACTTTCAAATCCGTTTTGCTGCAACCATATTTATTCACGGTGTAGGTGAGAAGAGAGCTTCCACTGTTTGGAGCTGTAAACACGCCACTGCCTACAACATTGTTTCCAGACCAGGTTCCTCCGGCAGGGCGGCCTTTCAATTGAACACTGGAACCTGGACAAATGGTTGTATCGACGCCGGCATTGGAAGTTAAGGTTACAATGGCAATGCGAATTGCTGGACTGAAAACCACATTGCTCGTCAGGCAGGTTCCTGTTACGGTCAGGCGAAGGCGAACTGAATCTCCGTTGGCCAAATTGCTAACAGTTAAAGTGCCTTGGTTTTGACCTCCTATTTGGGTGGTGTTTTTAAACCAGGCATAGGCTGGGCTTGTTCCTCCGCCAGTATTGATGGTGGAAAGAAATGTTACTGGGATTCCAATACATGCAGTGTCAGCTTGAGCATCAGATTCGATGGTCGCCAATGGTGTTTTAGGAAGCGTAACGGTCATTAGTATTCCGGTTGAAGTATCAGCATTAAGCGTTCCACAAGTGAGAGACGATACCAGAATTACATTGAACTTGTCTCCGCTTGCCAAGGTGGCAGTAGAATAAGTTTGTGCAGTTGCGCCATCAATTGGGGAGTTGTTTTTCATCCACTGATACTGTGGAGCAAGCCCCCCGTTCACTGCTGTAGCTGTAAAAGTTACAGAAGTTCCCAGGCATGGGGTAGCTGAACTGGCAATGGAAGTAACAGAAGCTGGCAAAACCTGGGTTGGTGAAAGTGAAATGGTTTTCGGTAAACCTTTTCCACAATCATTTATTGCAGAAACGGTTAAATCCCCGCCATTTCCTGTAAACAAGATGCTGATGCTGCTGGAGTCGGCATTTGAACTCAAGAACTGACATCCTGCCGGAAGGTTCCATGAAAATCCAATGGTTCCGGCTTGAGCAGGAACGGAGTAGTTGCAGGTATTTCCTTCGCAAACATTCAAAGGACCAGTAATGCTGGCTGGC
>CAMDMI010000073.1 GCA_945902135.1 Spirosoma fluviale | reverse complement strand
GAGCCAGGAGATTTTAATGAGTGTACCATCGGTATTGTTTGGGCCCGTGCAACTTCTGGTGGTCCAACTGGTTCATTTAGTAAGCTTCTCGCTGCCGATGATTTGGCACAAGAAAGATTTAATGATTGCTTCAAGAGAAATGTAGGTCCAAACAGTCCAGATCTTGAAATTATTGAAAACGACAAGGAACTCGTTTTCTCTATTATTCCTGATACCATTGTTAGGTCTCCATTAATGACAACTGAGTCTTATACTGAACTTGACCGAAGGGTTTCCATTGGTGATCCTGCCAATCCTCAAGATCTTCTTTACCGTTTTCAGGGCTACAAAGTTTATCAATTGGCGGATGACAAGGTTTCTGTTCAGGATTTAGGAAATGCGGATAGAGCCAGATTGCTTGAAGGTGATGTTGATGGCGATGGAAATTCTGATTTTTCGGGTGTAATGGATTTAGAAGACGGAGTTACCAACATCAGTAACTTATTGTTCAATCCAGACCTTGATGCTGATATTCTAACGCCGATGGTGAAGAATTCTCCCGATAAAGGCATTTTCAGAACATTTAAGGTTTCGAGAGATATGTTTAATTCTAGTGGTACACTTTCTAACTTTAAGAAGTACTACTATGCTGTAATCAGTTATGGTTATATTCGGAACAATCAGGAAAAGCGACCATTCATTTTAGGTGTTGAAAATTTCAATGTGTATGCAGCCATTCCGCACAAGATTAATCCTGAGGTTTTCGGAACTCAAACCAGCTTTACATTTGGTTCAGGACTTCCGGTAACCCGAATCAATGGAATTGGAAACAATGGAAACAAACTCGAACTCGCAGAAGGTGAAGAACAAGCCATCCTTCAGAATGGATTTAAGGATGAAGTTTCTTACTTGGCAGGTGCAGGACCAGTTGATATTAAGATTTACAATCCAAAAGCGATTCGCGGTGGGGACTTTGAAATTAAGTTTTCTTCTAGGTTGCGCTACAAGCCAGGTAGCTATGCATTCTCTGTTGGTGATGTCATTATTTCAGATACTTCAAGACCTGTAATTGCACCATTTAACTTTTTAAGAAAGCGTGAGCCGTTGGCACAAGGTCGTGCAGTGGTGAAAAGAGTTGTTTCTGCAGGTTCAGGATATGTTGATTTGGACCTGGATCTTTCTCTTAATTCAGGAGATTTCTCTTACAAGCTTGATCTTGCTGAGTTAGAGAGAGGACAATTCATTTTGAAAGAGTCTGGTGAGCAAGGATTAAAGTTCCGTTTAGAATCTGATACCTCAAAATCTGGTTTGACTGAAGAATTCGCGCGATTCGATTACTGGACATTAACTGAAAAGAATTCTGGTCTTTCGGTTAGTGCCGAAAAGCCAGTTTCAGCAGTTTCTGAACAGATAATTCCTGAGTTTGGTATTTCTCTTCGTCCAAAAAATCCTGCCAACCCAGGAGCTGATATTTCTAATCCTTTGTCTAAAAATGGCGCTATTTCTGCGGAGCTTATTACGGATTCAGATCCTTTGAAGCAATGGATTTATGGGGTTTCGCCCAATGGTTCACTATTTGACCCAGGCTTCAATTACATCCGTGGTGATGCATACGCTGTAGGTGCCGACTATTATGCACTTGATCCAAAGGGTATCTATAAGTCTTTCGCAGAAAATGGCTGGATTCCATATATCCTTTCTGAAAAGGCTACGCTTCCTTTAAGTGCAACATCTCCGAATAGTGAAGGTGGTCCTCAGATTGTTCAGGCCACAAATCCTTTCGATTACAATTCTGAATTGACTCTCTCTGCGCTTTCCAAGATTGGGAATGTGGATGTTGTCTTTACAGCAGACAAATCCAAATGGACTCGTTGCGTTGTTTTACAATGTGATTCAATTGGTGGTTCAAGCGGAAGTACAAGGAAGAGATTCACAATGGCCAAGAGCAGACGCTTGTCTGTCAATAAGGACTTTGCCCCGGACGGAAGTGCTTCAACTTACGATTTGGCTTTGGCTTCACGCGGTATGAGCTGGTTCCCTGGATATGCAATTGATTTGGATAAAGGTGTTCGTTTGAATATGATTTTCAGTGAGAGCGTAATTCTTGATCCTGAAAATGGCAATAATCTTCAATGGGAACCAAGGGTTGGATTGTCGGGTAACAGGAATTTTATCATGGTGATGAATTCCCGTTATGATGAAGGAAAAGTTGCTGAGCGTTCAATTGACAGTATTTTCACGGTGAACACTTCCTTGAATCCAACGCTTGAGGCATATCGCAAATGGTCTGTTTCCAACATTATGTATGCAGGTTTGATGGGTAGAGGAATTGATTTCATCAACGCCAAAGAATTGCCTTTGCTTTTGACTGATGCTCGCATAAAACTTCGGGTTGAAAAATCATACGCCAATTATGGGTCAGCTGCTACAGAGTTTGGTTCTAGTCCTACATACCGGTTTAAGATTGACAACATCAATATTCGCAACAATACCGACGTTGGTAAATCAGCTCTGGATTTGATCCGTGTAGCGCCTAACCCGTATTTCTCTCAATCCTTGTATGAAAACTCGCAGATTGACAACCGGGTGAAAATTGTAAATCTTCCTTCTCAATGTGTTGTGAGTATTTTTAACCTTTCAGGTACGCTCGTTAGGCAGTTTAATTTCGATCAAAGTTCTTCACTTCCATATTCGAGTAACTCTTTTGGTAACAATGTTTACAGCAGCAGAGGAACAAACTATCAGACCTTCCTCGATTGGGATCTTAAGAACCAAAATGGCATTCCGATTGCATCCGGCGTTTATATCATCCATGTGAAATCTGAAAAGCTTGGAGAAAAGATAATCAAATGGTTTGGTGTGCTTAGGCCTATTGACCTTGATAGCTTCAATTGATTTTTCATCCTTTCTAAAACAGGAAACCGTGAAATACAGAAAGTTAATAATACTTGGTTTTGCTGGCTTGTTGACTTCGTTCAACAGCTTAGCTGGAAATGATACCAAGAGGGGACAGGCAGGCGCGGTTGAGCTCCTGATTAATCCCTGGTCCAGAAGTGCCGGTATGGCTGGTGCCAATTCCGGAATAATTCGTGGAGTGGAATCAATGGGATTGAATGTGGCAGGTCTTTCTGCTGTTAGACGCACCGAATTCAATTTTTGCAATGCAAATTACCTTGCTGGCACTGACATGAGGATTAATTCATTGGGATTTGGAACCAAAGTTGGAGATGGCGCAATGGGCCTTACCTTAAGTTCTTTTAGTCTTGGTGATTTTTATGAAACTACCAATGACATGCCTGATGGAACTGGAATCGTTTTTTCTCCGCAAATTTTTAATTTCGGAATGGCCTATGCCAAAAACTTCTCAAAGCGTATTTCTGCGGGTCTTCTTGTAAGGGGCGTTTCACAGTCTGCTTATTCTGCTTCAGTTTTTGGTCTTGCTTTTGATGCAGGCATTCAATATCAAACCGGTAAAAGAAAGGAATTTAAATTCGGTGTTTCACTTCTGAATTTGGGTCCAAAAATCAATTTTGGTGGGGATGCATTTACCAATCGTGGTACCGTTCAAGGCACTGGTTACTCTCAGTCTGTAGGATTACTTACAGCAGCATTTGAGCAGCCTTCCATGTTAAATCTGGGTGTAGGCTATGATTTTTATGTTGAGAGTGAAGTGATGAAATTGAAGCTAACACCATGTTTCAACTTCCGTTCCAATTCATTTACATCTGATCAGTACCAGTTGGGATTACAGGCGGGTTGGGACGAGCGTTTTATGGTTCGTGCCGGATACGATTATCAGGAAGGTGTCTTTTCTCAGGCGGATGCAAGCAATGCCAACCTTGGACCGTCATTTGGTGCCAGTGTTCAGCTTCCTTTCTCCAGAAGCAAATCTGGCGAACTTATGCCTAACAATGACGATTTGAATGAAGGTGCTGTAAAGTCTAAAGTATTCGGTTTAGATTATTCTTATACCACTACACGGTATTTCGGTGGCACCCATCGATTCTCTATTATTCTTTCGCTTTAGAATTTTCTTACCTTTGTTTTCACGAAACGGTTCCCGCGAGCCGTTTTTTCTTTTTAACTCCCAAAGAACTCATGGCAATTTCCTACTATACTGAAGAAGGCCTTAAAAGGCTTAAAGATGAATTAAGTGATCTTAAAGTCCGTGGAAGAGCGGATATGGCCCGTCAAATTGCGGAAGCCCGTGACAAAGGAGATTTAAGTGAAAATGCTGAATATGATGCAGCAAAAGATGCCCAGGGTCACCTTGAACTTAAGATTTCTAAGCTCGATGATTTGGTAGCAAATGCCCGCGTGCTTGATGCTTCTTCCATTGATACCAGTCAGGTTTCAATAATGACGAAGGTGAAAATTCGGAATTCTAAAAGCGGAGCTACCCTTATTTATTCTATTGTAGCGGAAGAAGAAGCGGATCTTAAAGCTGGCAAGATTTCAGTAAAGAGTCCAATTGGACATGGTCTGTTGGGTAAAAAAGTTGGCCAAAAAGCCATGATTACAATCCCTGCTGGTACGATTGAATTTGAAGTACTTGAGATTGCCTCAGGATTTTAACTGCTATGTCTAGCATTTTTACCCGGATAATCAATGGAGAAATCCCTTGTTATAAAGTAGCAGAAGACGAGGCACATATTGCCTTTCTAGATATTCAGCCAGTGGCACCCGGGCATGTTCTGGTGGTTCCCAGAAAAGAGCTTGATTATATATTTGACCTTGATAGTTCTGATTATACCGCGCTTTGGGCCTTTGCCCACAAAGTCGCAACTCGCCTTCGCATTGCGGTGCCTTGTTTAAAAGTTGGTATTTCGGTTATTGGTCTGGAGGTTCCTCATACCCACATTCATTTGGTTCCAATAAATTCAATTGCTGACATCAACTTTTCAAAGCCAAAGTTGTCGCCAGACCCTGAAGAACTTGAATTGATGAGGCAGAAAATTGTAAATTCTTTGGCATGAAAAATGGCTTAATTCTGATTTTGCTTTTTTTGGCTTCATGCTCCCAACAGAGCGAAAAACAATCTGTTGCCCGGATAGAAGCCCAAATTGAAAATGTTCCTTCCAATATTAAAGAGGTAAGGCTGAGAAGGGTAGGCCCCAAAGGGCCTGAAACTGTTGATTCTGTGTCTATTTCGGCTGGTGCCTTTTCTATGGAAGTTCCTGCCGACAGCGAAAGGCTTTACCGTTTGGAAATTGGTGATCAGTTTCTTCCCGTTTTTATGGAATCCGGTACCCATGTTCTGAAAGCGGATTTTTCCCGGCTTTATCAGTCATCACAGTTTTCTGGTTCGCCATTAACGGACTTAATGCACCGTACCGAAGGCCTTCGAATAGGTTTTGAAGATCAGGCAAAACAGCTTCAAGCCAGTTATGAAAATGCCATGTACACTGGTGTAGCCTCGCGGGCCGATTCGGCACTCAGGGCTTTTGAGTCGCTTCAGAAGAATTATAAATTGAAGGTAAAGTTCTTTATTGACAGCATCGGGCCAAATCCGGTTTCTTATTTGGCAACTTCCATGCTTTCTCCTGAAGAGGATTTTCCATATCTCGATTCTTTGGCGCTTCGTTTTGAAAAAGAAAAACCTGGGCGTGCCTATACGCTTAAAATGTCTTCGTTTATGGAAGCGCCAAGGCGTTTTGCCATTGGAAAGCCTGCTCCAGATTTTGAATTGCCAGATCCTTCTGGAAAAGCTGTTTCACTTTCCCGATTCAAAGGGAAGTGGGTTTTGCTTGATTTTTGGGCTTCCTGGTGTAAACCATGTCGGGCAGAAAATCCAGTCTTGGCAGAAGCGAACCGCCGTTTCAAAGACAAAGGGCTTGTGATTTTTTCTGTGAGTCTGGATGAAGAAAGAGAATTATGGATGAAAGCAGTTGTTTCGGATGGAATGAATTGGGCCCACGCTTCCGACCTGAATGGATGGAAAAATTCTGCCGCGCGTCTTTATGATGTGAATTCGATTCCATGTTCATTTCTCATTGATCCGCAAGGTCGGATTGCGGCTAAAAATCTGCGGGGGCAGGTTTTGGCAGAAAAACTGATGGCAATTTTCCCCTGAAATTTGTTCCTTGCATCAGGCCCGCTAGTTTAACTTAGATTCGGGCCCGCTAGTTTTTCTTTTGCAGGCAGATGAAGGAGATTTTCCTCACCATTATTCGGAACCGGGCTTTGGGCATTGTTGTGCTCACCTTCATTGCCATTATCACCGTTATTGTTGTGAATATTTCCTTTAACAGGCAGATTAACAATGATTTCAGCCTGAAAATGAAAGAGGCTGAGAAGCTCTATAAAACGCAGAATAACATCTCCTTGCTTGAAAGGAAACTTCTAGAATCGGAAAAGTCTCGAAGAATGTTGCTGGCCAAATTCCGTCTAGGCAGGATGCAAGAGTTCGAAGCTTGCAACATCAGTATTGCGTCCTATCTAAATTTTTTATGTAATTCTGATTCTTCCAGTCTCACCACGGATAAACGGGAAGATCTTCTCACACTTCTTAATGTCAGGGTTCAGTTGATAGAAAAACAGTTGGTTCCAATTAAAAAAGAAGAACCTATTTCTCCCATTCTGAACGAACAGGTTCAGGATAATTTAATGGATTTTAATGCTTTAACGGAATCTGCGAGGCGAGAGTTGTCGCACTCCATGAACCGCAACATTCGATATCTCCAGCGAAAAATTGAAATAAGCGATCAGGTCAATTTTTTGCTCGTAATCACCGCCATGATTGCTGCCATTTTTGCCACCACATTAACCACGCAGGATTTCCTTCGCCAAAAAAAGATTGAGCAAATCCTCAGGCTTTTGAATGACGATAAGTCTAAGTTGTTTTCAATTTTGGGCCACGATTTAAGGTCGCCTTTGTCTGGTTTGAATGCGATTATCTACATCCTCAAAAATCACCGCCAAGGCATGTCGGAGGAAGACATCAGCGACTGTATTCACCAATTGGAGCAGACTTCCTCAAACTACAACAAGTTGTTGGAAGATGTTCTGACTTGGAGCCGGCTACAATTGAATAAAATTCCAATTGAATATCAGGATCTCAATGTCCACATTTTGGTGAAAGAAATTTCAGAGCTTTACAGCGAGCAGGTTCAAAAGAAGAAAATTTGGATCCATAACCAGATTCCAGAAAACCTAGAAATCAGATCGGATAAAGGCATGCTTCAGGCGGTGTTTCGCAATCTGATTTCCAATGCAATAAAGTTTACCTCAGAGGGCGGCGATATCTGGCTTCATTATCGCTCGGACAAAGCGTATCACTTTATTGATGTGAAGGACAATGGAGTGGGAATGTCGGATGCTGTTGTGCGCACGCTTTTCACCAATAGCACAATTTCCATGGCCGGAACCAACAATGAGGCGGGTACTGGACTCGGATTGTCTATCTGTAAGGAATTCTTGAGCAAGGATGATGCCCAGCTTTTTGTGGAGTCAGTTGAAGGAAAAGGGTCAGTTTTTACCATCGCCCTTCCTCTGGAGGAAACCCGAAAACGCTTACAAAGGGAAAGAAAAAAGAACGGAATTTCTTAGGCTTGAGTTCAATATCAGTTTCTGCGGAAATCCCTGAACCAAGATTGGATTTTCATTTGAAGTACGCCCAAAACTGCCTCCTTGAAAATACCAGGACTCATCTTTGATTCGCCTTTGGTGCGGTCGGTGAAAATGATCGGGATTTCAACTATTTTGAATCCAAATTTCCAAGCCAAGAACTTCATTTCAATTTGGAATGCATATCCTACAAAATCAATTTTATCAAGATTGATTGTTTTGAGGACTACATCCCTGTAGCACTTGAACCCAGCTGTTGTATCATTGATCTGCATTCCTGTTATCAACCGCACATAATGGCTTGCAAACCAACTCATCAAAACTCGGCCCATTGGCCAGTTTACAACATTTACGCCCACCACATAGCGACTCCCGATTGCCAGGTCTGCGCCACCTGTTTTACATGCATCGCGTAGCTTCAGCAAGTCTTTAGGATTGTGCGAAAAATCAGCATCCATTTCGAAAATAAACTCATAACCCCTCGCCAAAGACCATCGAAAACCATGGATATAGGCTGTGCCCAGACCGAGTTTGCCTTTTCTTTGTTCAAGAAATAGCCTTCCTTCAAATTCGGATTGTAGATTCTTTACAATTTCGGCTGTTCCATCCGGAGATCCATCATCCACAATAAGGACATGGAATTCTGGCTCCAATGCCATCACTTCTCGGATAATGGCCTCAGCGTTTTCCTTTTCGTTGTAAGTTGGAATTATGACAATGCTGTCGATCACGGGCAACTGGTTTCAGGATTTAGATTTTTAAAAGACCTTTTGCTTTGGCAAGCAATTGGTTTTCACTTTGGTTGATTCCGTGAAATGCAGATGCAACTTTTTCGGCAGCAAGCAACAATCGGGTTTTGTCGATTTTTGGAAGCAAGCCTGCATTGTGTTTTAGGTATTCTTCTAATTCTTCCCAGGCCATGGCGAATTCTACATTATTGCCTTCCAGAATGTCAAACTGAAATTCTACTGCAAAAGCAGAATCAGTTCCGAACTCGTCACCATGTTTTTCGGCTGGAACAAGTTCTTCTCTTACGATTCGCCTCAGTTCTGTCCATTCTTTTACAGCAATTTTGCCGTCAATCATGGCCATGCAATACATGAGATTGCCCATTTGGCGATAGTATTCCTGGTAGTTTTTCATTGTTGGTTGGGTATAAAATTTGTGTTGTTAATCTGGGATTTTGCCAGAAAGGCAGGTAATCGTATTCGTTAAATTCAGGTATTTTCCTGAAGTTTCCAATATCTGTTGAGTGCTTGCCTCTCTGATAATTCTTTGATTTTCCTCCACACGGTTAAAGTCTGTTCCGTTTGCCCAGACAGAACGGTATCTGTCTGCTATTTCGAAAACATTGGTAACGGATGAAAGAAACTGACCAAGCATATAGTTTTTTACTTTTTCAAGTTCTTCCTCGCCAACAAGTTCCTGCTGCATGATTTCGGATTCTTTTCGGATTTCCTCGAGGGCTTTCAGGCTCGACTCTGAATTGATGTCGCAAGAAATTACCCAATGGGGTTTTGCGGCGAATGGAACTCTCTGTGCATAAACACCATAAGTCCATCCCTTGTCTTCCCGAATATTCGACATCAATCTGGAACCAAAGTATCCCCCAAAAATTTCTAGCGTAAGTCCAAATAGGGCGGAGTCTGAATTTCTTGAATCAATCGCAAACTGGCCGATTCTTAGCGAAGTCTGGTTTGATTCTGATTTTTCAGCCCAGTATACGCCAGGAGTGAATGTCGGCAATGCGAGATCTGTTTGCCGAGTTATTTGCCTGCAATTACTGAAACCGCCAAGCCAATTGCGGAGTATTTTGATGTCAATATCGCTGACGGCACCCGAAACGAGGGCAAGCGCCGGACCAATCGTTCTTGTTTTTTCAAATAGGTTTGAAAACTCATCCCTTTTTATGGATTCAATCAGTGCAACATCGGTGGAATAACCGTAATCGAGTTTGGTTGAATAGAGTTTGTCTTTTAACAGCCTTCCAGCCAGAAAGGAAGTTTTTTGCAATTGAATTCCATTTTGGTGGATTTGGGTTTCCTGAATGGTTTTCCACTCTTTCTCAGGGAAACTTGGTTCCATCCAGACTTCTTCCAAAATGCGTAACATTGGTTGAAAAAACCGCGGCAGGCATGAAATCTGAATTGAGTCGAAGTCTGCGTTGTGTGAAAACTCCAGACTCGCACCCAGAAATGAAATGGCATCGGCAAGCTGTTTGGCCGTTTTTCCCTGGGTGCCTTCACCTAGCATTCTGAAAAGATATCCTTCCCGCTGTCGGGTAGCTGAATCTAGATTTGCTGCCGGAAATAAAAGTTCCAACACGGTAATTCCCTGTTCATTGCTCAGGAAAGTACTTAATTCGATTCCATTGGCTAGGAATTCGGTTTCGGGCCTGCGCAGTTTTGGCAGGGAGGGCCTGCGTGCTGCGGGTGCTGTGCTTCTGTCCAACATGTTTGCAATATGCATCCTGATTGCTTATGGATTTATGTTCGGATTTTCTTCTTTAATGAAGTCTTCAAATTCTGCCATTTGTGCATTTCTCAGCACTCTTGGAAATTTACTTTGACCGCCCAATTTGCCTTTTTTGGCAAGAAATCCATGGAAAACAGATAGGGGTAAAACCTGTAACTGAATTTCACGGAGGGCATGACCCCGCTCGGTTTTATAATCATCATTCAGGGATTTGAGTTCTCTGTCGATGGCAAGACCCAATTCTTTTTCGTCTATTTTATCATTACACGCTACATACCATTTGTGACCAAACAGAGTCCCCGATTTGATGCCTGCCACGGCAAATTCGGTGATGCTCACATTGAATTCTTTTTGAACCATTGAAATTGCAGAATTCATGTTTTCTACAGAAAGATGTTCCCCACAAAGACTCATAAAGTGCCGGGTCCGGCCAGTAATGACGATCTCGGATTTTTCCAGATCTGTAAAACGGATTACATCCCCGATTAAATACCGCCAGGCGCCTGCGCAGGTAGAAATCAGGATGGCATAATCTTTTCCGAGTGTAACTTCATCAATCAGTAAGGTGTTTGGGTTTGCCACCATTTCTCCTTCACTGCTGAAGTTTTCATCGTTAAATGGCACAAACTCAAAGAAGATGCCGGTGTCCAGCGCGAGCTTCATGCCTTTGGTGTCGGGTCGGCTTTGATAAGCAATGAATCCCTCTGACGCCAGATAGGTTTCCAGATAAATCAATTGCCTGCCGACCAATTTGTCGAATGCGTTTCGATATGGCTCAAAGGAAACCCCACCATGGGCAAAAACTGAAAAATTCGGCCAGATTTCATGGATGTTAGAAACTCCGTAATGGGCAATCACTTTCTCCAGTAAAATCTGAATCCAAGCCGGAACGCCTGCAATACAACCAATGTCCCAAGACCGGGCTTTCAAGACAATTTCATCCAGCTTTTTATTCCAATCTTTTTCCTGAGCAATCTTAGATCCTGGTTTGTATAAGGGCTGAAACCAGAACGGAATTTGACTTACCTGAATTCCAGAAAGGTCGCCTTCATAGCTGATTCCATTGAAATTAAGGTTGGTTGATCCGCCGAGCATCAGTATTCCTTTCAAAAAAAAGTCGCCGGGCAAATCCTTGAAATGGGATAAGGTTAGAACTTGCCGGACGCTTGTTTTTTGGTTCGTCCGGATAATTTCACGGGTTAAGGGGATGTGTTTTGTGGAAGCCTCTGAGGTGCCAGAACTAAGCGCAAAGAATTTTGGACTCCCGGGCCAGCAGATGTCTTTTTCTCCTGCCAAGGTTCGATACCACCATTGGTTAAATATTTGGTTGTAAGTGTGGGTAGGTACATGTCGGCAAAACTGCTTGTATTTTGCCTTAGGTTCGCCTGCTTTACGCAGTCCCACCAGTTTTGTAAAATCGTAAGCTTTGCCAAAGGCAGTTTTTTCCGCTTTGTTAAGCAATTTTTGCAGCACTTTTAATTGTGCGTCCAAGGCCGAAGACGGTTCCTTTCTCCGTCTGCTTTTTATTCGGATTCCAGTTTTAACAAGGTTGCCAAGAAGGGCCATTTGCTTGAAATTATTGGGTGCTTGAAATAATGATAAATGTAGGGAGTAAAAAAATGTGTGCACCGCAATTTTTAGTTTTAGGTCCATTTCTTGTTTCGAAGGTGAAGCGCTATGCCGATGCTGCCCAGAGAAATCAGGCCAATGCAAAGCCAGAAGCCAAATGAAGAAGACAGCCACGGAATGGGAATGCTATTCAAATTCATGCTAAAAATATTGGCAATCA
>CAMDMI010000072.1 GCA_945902135.1 Spirosoma fluviale | reverse complement strand
TCAAAATTCCGAATTTCAATGTTGGTCGATTTGAGAACAAAAATTGATTTATCAATTCCTGAAACAGTTCCATTCACAACAGGCTTTACACCTGTACCAGTACCGACTCCGGTTCCGATTCCAACTACATTTCCGAAAAGGTTGACAGCACGATTCATTACGATGTTGCTCTCAGCGTAGGTTCCTTCCATTACTTGAACAGAATCACCATCATTTACAGTTGAAACTGCTTTTCCAATGGTAAGCCATGGTGTTGCTGGGTTTTTGGCTTCGGCCGGAGAACGGCTGTCATCACCAGTGGCATTTGATACATAGTAAATATTACCTGTTTCTACCAGTGTTGAGCTGCTTGCAATCCGAAGTGGAAGCTCTGCTAAATCACCAGCAATGCCTGTGTAAGAAGCAGTAAATGGATCTGTTCCTGAGGCTGCTACTGTAGAAGGCCCAGAAAGTGTTGTCCAAGTTCCTGCAAATCCTTGAAAGAATGTTGCAGACCTGTCAAATCCTGCCTTTTCAGAAGAAATTGGCCACTGGGCGGTTACATCCAGATTTGAACCACCTGTAACTGCCTCGTTGACTACCCAGGTTACACCTACAACTGAATCAACAGGACTTCCTGTAAGTCCGGCCGACAAAACATCGTTTTGAACACGAATTCCGATGTCATCGGCAGTACCTGTATTATTTAAAATTGTTGGGGTAAAGGCTGATGCAGTTCCAATCGGGTAGGTAAATGACGAACCCAAACCTTTGCGAACAAATTTACCTGTGCCACTCGTTACAACATAAGAAGTGGAAGATCCGTTACCGCTTGTAGCAGCATTCGCAAGACTAAGGTTGGAAGAACCAAGGTCAATGTTTCCTGCATTCAGGGTAAGAGATGTATTAAGCAAAACATCAGTATTCAAACTAAGCGTTTTACCTGTTCCATCCATCGTAACTGAAGCAAGCACAATCTCACCAACAGGCTCTGACTTAAGGGTCAGGCTGCTGTCGATGCTTACGCTTTCAGCATAATTAATCGGAGATGCTGTAATTGTCCATGAATCTGAATTAACCGCAGCCACACCACGATTAAGTGATGGACTTGTTGTTTTAGGTGAAAGGAAACTGTTCGAGGTTACGAAAGCATTGTTTGAAACAACCGTTACAAAACCAAGTGAATCAAAATCTACCTGATGCTGGATTTTATCCTCCAACAACATAAGCTCAGAAGCCGATAATGATGTCGGTAGTTTTCCACCAGATCCTAGATCAAATTCATTTTGACTGATATCAAAATCAACCTCAACTGGGCGCATCTGCGTAATTTTATAGTTGGCAGGACTCCAAAGCGTCACAGTATTGGATGCACCGGAACGCGCATCAAGTTCGATTACCTTCGCATAGTTAAGTCCAAACTTATTGATTGAAGTGCCCGAACCTCCTACCACAACATTTTGAAACGGAGGATTGACACCAGAGAAATGGTTCTGGAATGATATGGCTGTTCCACCCAAACCACCGGCAGATTTAAAATCATTTCCGGTAATTGTTATTGAAGAAGCACTTGCCGCTTCTGTTCCTGTGGTTTGCTGCTTTGTATTCACAGCTAGACTCACAAAGTTGCGGGCTGTGTCGGCCGGAGTAAAAGTGTTGTTGGTAACAAAAACATTGGCAGACTTGGAAGAGAAAACTCCAAAGTTCATGTAGTTGTTAAAAGTGTTTCCATCGATCTCAAGGATAGAACCCACTTTGTTGTGGTTCTTGATTTCAACCATCATCAAAGCCTGACTTCCCGGAATCGGGCTGATTGTATTTCCAGCAATTCTGTGCGTAGCAGCAACGGTTGGATTGTTGAATTCAATACCTGCAGAAATAGCAAAAATTGTATTGTTCAGAATCTGAGAACCTTTAAACCTTGGACTTCCGAATTGGATACCATAGTCACCTGTAAGTGTATTGCCATCGGTAGGGTTGGTACCACCAACTGTACTTGCACCTCCATTTAGACGAATGGCGCGTCCAAAACGGGCTGCACCTGTTGCAGCTTCAATCACATTGCCAATGATTAAACTGGAATCGTTCCCAGCAGTCGATGTATTCTGTCCAAGAATGATACCATAAGATCCAAAAACCGAACTCACACCTGTTTTGGTAGATAAGATGCGGTTCTCAGCAATTATTGCGCCATTAAAACCTCCGGCAGCGGCGAAAATTCCTTTCAGAATGCTGTCCTGATCTACACGTATTTCAAAATTCCGAATTTCAATGTTGGTCGATTTGAGAACAAAAATTGATTTATCAATTCCTGAAACAGTTCCATTCACAACAGGCTTTACACCTGTACCAGTACCGACTCCGGTTCCGATTCCAACTACATTTCCGAAAATCTTTATTCCCTTCGTAATAGCAAGATTGCTTTCTGAATAAGTACCGGCTAGTACCTGCAAAGTATCGCCATTATCCAAAGAGGCAAGGGCTTTTGCAATTGTTGACCAAGGTGTTGAAGGATTTTTTGCATCCGACAAAGTCCGGCTATCATCGCCACCTGTTGCTGAAACATAATAAACCTTACTTTCCGAAACAGGAGAAGAAGCACTTGCAACACGAAGCGGCAAATCAATCAAATCACCAGCAATGCCAGTGTAAGAAGCGGTAAATGGTCCTGTTCCTGAGGCTGCTACTGCAGAACCAGAAAGCGTGGTCCAGCTTCCTGCAAATCCTTGAAAGAATGTTGCAGACCTGTTAAAACCAGCCTTCTCTGCTGAACCAGGCCACTGTGCGGTTACATTCAAATTAGATCCGCCTGAAGTTGCCTCATTGATCACCCAGGTCACACCCACAACAGAATCAACAGGACTTCCAGTAAGACCTGCTGAAAGCACATCATTCTGAACACGAAGTCCGATGTCATCGGCACTGCCTGTATTATTTAAAATTGTTGGGGTAAAGGCTGATGCAGTTCCAATCGGAAAAGTGAAGGCAGAACCCAAACCTTTGCGAACAAATTTACCTGTGCCACTCGTTACAACATAAGAAGTTGCAGATCCGTTGCTTCCTGTTGCAGCATTGGCAAGGCTGAGATTGGAAGAACCAAGATCAATATTTCCTGCATTCAGGGTAAGAGATGAATTCAATAAAAGATCACCTTTAAGACTAAGCGTTTTTCCTGCTCCATCCATCGTAACTGAGGCAAGACCGATTTCACCGGCAGGCTCTGACTTAAGTGAAAGGCTGCTACCGATGGTAAGACTTTCAGCAAAATCAAATGGAGAAGCCGTGATGGTCCAAGCATCTGAATTTACTGCGGCCAAACCACGCTTAAGAGACGGAGTGACTGTTTTTGGGAAAACCACACTGCCTGATGTTACATAAACATTGTTCGGAACAACCGTTACAAAACCAAGTGAATCAAAATCTACCTGATGCTGAACCCTATCCTCAAGCGCCATTAACTCCGCAGTAGAAAGTAGGCTTGGAAGCTTTGCACCTGTTCCAAGATCAAATTTATTTTGGCTTAAATCGAAGTCACCTTCTGCGGGGACCATCTGCGTTATTTTATAATTGGCAGGACTCCAAAGAGCCAAGGTATTGGAAGCTCCTGAACGGGCATCCAATTCACATACCTTAGAAAGGAACAATCCAAAAGTATTTGCCAAAGCACCGGCTCCTCCAATCACAACATTTTGAAATGGTGGATTTATACCAGAGTAATGGTTCTGAAATGAAATGGCTGTTCCGCCCAAACCACCAGCAGATTTAAAATTATTACCAGTAATGCTAATCGAAGAAGCACTGGCTGTTTCTATTCCTGTAGTTTGCTGTTTCGTATTTACAGCAAGACTTACAAAGTTACGGGCTGTATCTGCAGGATTAAAAGTATTGTTGGTAACAAAAACATTGGCAGACTTTGAAGAGAAAACTCCAAAGTTCATATAGTTGTTAAATGTGTTTCCATCGACTTCAAGCACAGAACCAACTTTGTTGTGGTTCTTAATTTCAAGCATCATCAAGACCTGATTGCCCGGGATTGGGCTCACGGAATTTCCTGCGATTCTATGGGTGCCTGCAAAAGTTGGATTGTTGAATTCAATTCCTGCGGAAATCGCAAGAATAATATTATTTAAGATTCTTACCCTGCCACCAACTGCACTTCCATACTGAATGCCATAATCGCCAGTAAGTGTATTTCCATCATCGATATCGGTTCCACCAACTGTACTAAAACCACCATTAAGTCGGATGGCCCTTCCAAAATGTGCCGCACCGCTGGCTGGTTCAATCAAATTGCGGATAATCAAACTTGAATCTGCGCCTGCAATTGATATATTCTGACCGAGGATAATTCCGTACGATCCAAATACTGAATTCACACCTGTCTTGGTGGATACAATGCGGTTTTCAGCAATCAAGGCTCCATTAAAACCTCCGGCTGCTGCAAAAATTCCCTTTAAGACATTGTCTTGGTCAACCCTGATTTCAAGGTTGCGGATTTCGATATTGGTGGCCTGAAGAATCAGAACCGAGCTATTGGCGGTTGAAGCTGTTCCACTAAAAACCGGCTTTTCTCCGATCCCCGGATTGCCGAGAGATTCATTACCAAAAATCCGAAGACTTTTGCTTACGATGATATTGGTTTCGGTGTAAGTGCCCGGTAAAACCACCACCGTATCCCCAGTAGTAGCCTTAGTAATGGCAAATCCAAGGGTTTTAAATGGAGCACTGCTACTGCCCTGGGTCGGAAGATTTGCATCTGCCCCAAGATTGTTGCTCACATAAAATCGTGATGAAAAGGCATTCATTGTCACAAAAAATCCCACAAAAAGGAAGGAATACCTAAGCGTTTTCATGGTATTCATGAAAGAAAATTTTGGCATGAGAACTTTTGATTTTAAATTAAAATTCCGGGACAACATAAAATAATACCCAGCACTAAGTCTGTTTAAACTCTAAATAAGGTGGCGCAAGTTGGTTAGTAATCAATTACAAAACAATAGTTGTAAAAAATTACACTCGAGTTCCATTATAAAATAGAACAATTTTAAGTTATGTTATGGACTATGGAAGGCGAGTGAATTTTCCAAAGTCAGGCTTTCGCTTTTCAAGGAATGCACGCTTTCCTTCTTGAGCTTCTTCGCTCATATAATAAAGTAAAGTTGCATTGCCTGCCAATTCCTGAATTCCAGCCTGTCCGTCCAGCTCTGCATTGAATGCTGATTTCAAAAGTCTTAGGGCCAACGGACTTTTTTCAAGCATTTTCTTACACCATCCAACTGTCGTTTCCTCAAGCTCTTCAAGCGGAACAACTTTGTTTACCAAGCCCATATCCAATGCCTCTTTTGCATCATATTGATCACAGAGAAACCAGATTTCACGGGCCTTTTTCTGTCCCACAATTCGGGCCAAATACGATGCACCGAAACCACCATCAAAACTTCCAACATTCGGACCTGTCTGGCCAAATCGTGCATTTTCGGCAGCAATGCTCAGATCGCACATCACATGAAGTACATGTCCGCCGCCAATCGCCCAGCCTGCAACCATCGCCACAACGGGCTTAGGAATGGTACGGATAAGTCTCTGAAAATCCAGAACATTTAACCTCGGCACTTTGTCTTCACCAACATAACCACCAGTGCCACGCACAGATTGATCGCCACCGCTGCAAAAGGCTTTTCCACCTTCGCCAGTTAGAATGATAACCCCGATGCGTTCATCCTCCCGGGCCAATTGAATGGCATCAATCATTTCCGAAACCGTTAGCGGCGTAAATGCATTGTGCTTGTGCGGCCTGTTAATGCTGATTTTTCCGATTCCTTCAAAATAGGAATAACGAATTTCCTCATAAGCCTTTATTTCCTCCCAATTGTATTTCGATTCCATAATCAAATAAAAACCCGGTCGGGAAAATTTAGTTTAAACATTAAAACGGAAGTGCATGATATCGCCGTCCTGAACAACATATTCCTTGCCTTCAACGCCAAGTTTTCCAACTTCCTTGCAGGCATTTTCAGTACGGTACTGCACATAATCGGCGTATTTAATCACCTCCGCGCGGATAAATCCTTTTTCAAAATCAGAGTGAATTACCCCAGCAGCCGCTGGTGCTTTCCAACCACGCTGAATTGTCCAGGCCCGAACTTCTTTCACACCTGCTGTGAAATAGGTAATCAGGTTCAGAATCCTATACGAACTTTGAATGAGTTTTTCCAATCCGGAATACTGAAGTCCGTATTCTTCTAAAAACAAAGCCTTGTCATCAGGATCTGTGAGCTCTGCAATCTGGGCTTCAATCGAGGCAGAAACAATAATCATTTCGGCGCCTTCACCTTTTACATTATCCCACAGCCTTGTAGAGAATTCATTGCCCTCGTTCACAGAAGCTTCATCTACATTGGCTGCATAAATTACCGGTTTATCGGTCAGAAGCAGCAAATCGGCAACAGCCTCACGCTCTTCAGCACTGGTTGAGAAATTCCGGGCGTTTTTCCCGCTTTCGAGGTGCGCCTTGAAACCCTGAAGCACTTCCAGTTCTTTTTTGGCAGCAGCATCACCGGCTTTGGCAACACGCTCAATTTTCTGAATCTTCTTGTCGATCGATTCCAAATCCTTGAGTTGGAGTTCGTAATCGATAATTTCCTTATCAAAAATCGGATCCACACCGCCAGAAACATGCACAATGTTTGGATCGTCGAAACAGCGGATTACATGGATGATGGCATCAACTTCACGGATGTTGGCCAAGAATTTATTTCCAAGTCCCTCACCTTTGCTGGCACCTTTTACCAAACCGGCGATGTCCACAATTTCAATTACAGTTGGCACAACCCTTTCTGGTTTTACTATTTCCGTAAGCGCATCAAGTCGCTCATCTGGAACGGTTACCACACCCACATTGGGGTCGATGGTGCAAAAAGGATAATTCGCCGCTTCTGCTTTGGCAGAAGACAGGGCATTAAATAGGGTGGATTTGCCAACATTCGGCAGGCCCACAATTCCACATTGTAAACTCATTTCGGTAAAAGTGGGGGCAAAACTAAGGTAAATCCGGTAGAAATTGATATTGGGCAGCTCCCGCCGGACAGGCATTCAATAATCCTTAGGAAGAACCAAAACCTTGGTCCGGCGGGATTGCGCTGTCCGGGGTTCCGTGTCTGCGCTGCGCTTCAACACCGCTTCGCGCCCTCCCATCGCGGCTGCGGGCAGAGCACAAAAAATAAAATCAACTTAAAATAGTCTGGCTTTTAAAAATCCGACTTGTCAAACCAGCTGAAAATCTGCCAGTAATCTTCCTTGTTTCTTCTGCGAAGTCCCAGCCGCGCACTTCCTGTACTTCGAAAAATGCTTTGGTCATCCAGCACAATGGTCACATTAAAATAACGCTCCACCGATGCCAAGGTGTCCGAAGCAGAAGTATCAGCATAAACATAATGCTGCCACTGAAGACTGGTTGATTTGGCCGAACGAAAAAGGTTATAAGTCGTCCGCATGTCAATGTCACGGTCCCAATACTGGGTATTGTTGTTGGTAAAATCGAAATAACTGAATTGAAAATCCCGGGCCAGCATCTGCCCATAAAGCAAAGTATCGCGCAGTTCGTAAGAAGAGCGGAACCAATCAAAAAGCCCGGCCACCGACTTTCGGTTGCCAAGCACCTGGTTTCGGTCTGCCACAACATCCTCCAGCTTAGGTGCAAATGGATTGCATGCCGCCAGAAAAATCAACGCCAGCGCTGTCGGTACAATCAGGGGGCGAAGAAATGCTGTTTTAATTCTGTAATGCATGTGCCAGTACCGGTCTTATTGTCCTGCCATTTTACAATTTGCCATTCATTCTGGATGTTTCGTTTTATCTGAAACGAAGCCAGGCCCCGAAAATTAACAGCCTTGAAAGCCGTGTCCTGGTGGTAAATCGATAATTGATAATCGGCCGTTACCTCCACAGAATCCGGACCAAAATTGTTGTTTCGAATATTGCTAAAAACCAAAGAGTTGTTTTGACTTACTGGCTGCGCGGCGCGATTAAGGTTGTTAAAAAACTGATTTTCCTTGTCCCAGTTCCAGGATCCGAAAAGACCTTGGTTGTTTGCAGCCAGTGTAGGATCTGCCAAAAAGGAAAATTTCTCACTGGCCAGACAGCGCCGGTAATTATTTAAATTCAGAGTTGACAAATTTCGGCTTAGGTTATCCATCAAAATGCTGATTTCTGTTGGCGAAACCCAATCGGTGCTTTCGGCAGGCTTTTCCGGACTTCTTTCATTGAAGCACGCCACCAGCAAAAACGGAAGTATTCCCGCAATAAAAAGTTTGCGCCAGCAAGAAGGAAAGAAAGCCATTAAGACAAATGTAGGCCATTTCTTTTTTTATGAATGCAAGTTTCCCTACGCATTCCTTTGTAAAGCAGGGCTCAAGTGATACTTTTGCACCCTGTAAGACATCCACTTCCCTATGAATATCCACGAATATCAAGCCAAAGAACTCCTTAAAAAGTACGGCGTACGCATACAGGAGGGCATTGTGGCAAATACCCCCGAAGAAGCAGAGGCAGCAGCCATCCGCTTAAAGGAAGAATATAATTCAGGCTGGTGCGTCATAAAAGCACAAATTCATGCCGGTGGTCGTGGCAAAGGAGGTGGGGTAAAACTTGCCAAATCCGCTTCTGAAGCCAAAGAATTGGCCTCGAAAATTTTGGGCATGCAATTGGTTACACACCAGACAGGTCCAGAAGGAAAACTGGTTCGCAAAGTGTTGGTTGCACAAGATGTTTACTATCCTGGCGAAAACCCAACGAAGGAATATTATGTAAGCATTCTGCTCGACAGAGGCACAAGCCGCAATGTCATCATGGCCAGCACAGAAGGTGGAATGGACATTGAAGAAGTTGCAGAACATACTCCAGAGAAAATTTTCAAAGAGTGGATTGATCCAAAAGTTGGTCTTCAGCCTTTTCAGACAAGAAAAATTGCTTTTGCCTTAGGACTTGAAGGCAATGCTTTTAAAGAGATGATCAAATTCTTGGATTCGCTTTACCGCGCTTACCTCGACACAGATTCTTCTATGTTCGAAATCAATCCTGTGCTTAAGACATCCGACAATAAAATTCTGGCGGTTGACGGAAAAGTAAATCTGGACGACAATGCCCTTTACAGGCATCCGGAACTGGCCGCAATGCGCGACCTCGATGAAGAAGACCCTCTGGAAGTAGAGGCAGCAGCCTCCGACCTCAACTATGTAAAACTCGATGGAAATGTGGGTTGCATGGTAAATGGTGCCGGACTTGCGATGGCCACAATGGATGTAATTAAACTTTCCGGAGGCGAACCAGCCAACTTCCTCGATGTAGGAGGTGGGGCCAATGCAAAAACGGTGGAAGCCGGTTTCCGCATTATCCTCAAAGATCCAAATGTAAAAGCCATTCTCATCAATGTATTTGGCGGAATTGTTCGCTGCGACCGTGTAGCCAATGGCGTTGTAGAAGCATATAAGAACATCGGCGAAATCAACATCCCGATTATCGTGCGCCTTCAGGGAACCAATGCAGAACTGGGTGCCCAGATAATCTCAGAATCAGGCCTGAAAGTTTTTCCTGCCATCCTGCTAAAAGAGGCGGCTGATAAAATTCGGGAAGTACTTGCTTAATTAGGGAAACGAAGTAAAACCAAAAATGGCCCCGGGTTTGGGGCCATTTTTGGTTTTAAATTACAAATTGTCCGCAAAAAATATTAACCGGAAATTTCTAAAGACAAAATTGTACTTTGTGAGTTGATACTTTAAATTAGAAAAAATGGGAATTCTTGGAAAAGTAAAAAAATTTCTACTAGAACAAGCAAAATCTAGGCAATTTATTCAGGACACGAGGATTCGGTCTTATTTTAACTTTGAATTGGGTCGAACCCAAATAGCAATTTCACTACTCGATAAACTTTTAAAAGATGGACCCTATTTTCCAATAGCCTCCCCCACCCTAAATATGTTTTCTATGCTACAGTTGGTAAATGATGCTGTTGTCAACCGAAGAAAGTGCTATGTTGAATTTGGGGCAGGAATCTCAACCCTTGTAATGGCAAGGCTTAAAAGACTAAACAATCTTGATATTCAGATTGTTTCTATAGAGTCAGATCAGGAATGGTTAAAACTAGTAGAAGGATTCTTAAAGAACGAAAATCTTGAAAGCCATGTTCAACTCGTCTATGCACCACTTGTGGAAAATGATATTTATTTAAGCAAAAAAACAGATTGGTATAACAGAGATGCTATAGATCGTGCACTAGCCTCACATCCAAAACCAGATTTAGTGCTGGTGGACGGTCCCTTTGCATACAATGAAGAATTAATGTATGCCCGTTTCCCAGCATACTCTTATTTGAAAGAAAAAATGTCGGATTCTTTTACCATTTTTTTAGACGACATTAATCGAAAAGGCGAAAATGAAATTTTAGAATATTGGGCAAAAGAATCCGGTTTGGAAAAAACAATCCTAAGCACCACATTCGGTTGTTTCAGTAAAAATAGAGGATTTTATCCCTTTTATCAGTAAACTAATTCTTTAATCATTTTTCTTTGGAATTTTTCGAACATAAATTCCAAAGAAAAATCAAACAATTGATTGCAATTCACATTGAACAAAATAGCAATCAAGCGCCCACCTTTGCCAGCCAATGATTGAGAAAAAGCTTTACGACACCACGAAGCCCCAAGAAAAAGCAATTCTGGTGGCTGTGGCACCCAAGCAACAAGCAGATGGGCTTACCCAGGATTATCTGGACGAGCTCGATTTTTTATCTACTACTGCAAAAGCAGAGGTGGTAAAGAGATTTGTGCAAAAGCTCGAAAGGCCAGACCACAGCACTTATGTTGGGAAGGGGAAATTGGAAGAAATTGTAGCTTGGATTGAGGAGAACCCAATCGACCTTGTGATTTTTGACGACGACCTCAGCCCAGCTCAGGTAAGAAATTTAGAGGCCGAACTCAAGGTTAAAATTCTGGATCGCAGTCTTCTGATTCTGTATATTTTTTCAATGAGGGCTCAAACAGCCCAGGCAAAAACCCAGGTAGAACTGGCGCAATACCAATACATGCTACCGCGACTTACCCGTTTATGGAGTCACTTAAGTAAGCAAAGAGGGGGAATTGGAAACAGGGGTCCAGGAGAAAAAGAACTCGAAACCGACCGGCGAATAGTAAACGACCGGATTTCCTTCTTAAAAGAAAAACTGAAAGAAATTGACAAACAATCCGTTACCCGAAGAAAAAACCGGGAAAAAATTGTACGGGTTGCTTTGGTCGGTTATACCAATGTGGGGAAATCAACCCTGATGAATTTGCTTTCGAAGTCGGATGTTTTTGCAGAAAACAAACTTTTTGCAACTGTTGATGCCACAGTAAGGAAAATTGTTTGGGGCAATATTCCATTCCTTCTGACAGACACAGTGGGTTTTATCCGGAAACTGCCTACGCACCTAATCGAGAGTTTTAAATCCACACTCGACGAAATCCGGGAAGCGGATATTCTTGTACATGTTGTTGATGTGGCCCACCCGGCTCATGAAAACCAGATTGAGGTGGTAAACCAGATTTTGGCAGATTTAAAATGTTCTGAAAAACCTACCATTCTGGTTTTTAATAAAATCGACATGGTTCCTGCATCCGAAAATCATATCGAAGAAAGAAGCAGCCACATTTCGGTTTTTATTTCAGCAGAAAAGAAACTCAACATCAATAGATTGAGGGAAGAATTGCTTGTAGAAATCACCAAGGCCCACATGCAGATTTTTCCAAACTGGCTGGCAGACGAGGTTTATTCCGGAATTTAGATTCTGTGAAATCTAT
>CAMDMI010000071.1 GCA_945902135.1 Spirosoma fluviale | reverse complement strand
TGGAAAAGTCTTGCAAGCTGAATTTTGTTGCAGGGAATTATCAGAAATGAAGTATCTGAAAAACGGAATCCGCGATACTGTTCAAAAAAGTGTGTAAAGCTCAAAAAATTACGATTTTAGGATTGCGAAATTTAAAAGGCTTAGAATTTTAACTTTACACAAAACCAAGGATAGGAAATTTTAGGACAAATTGCTCAAGTCGAGAATGGCCACCAGAAAATTCTGCAACTCAGCATAGAGGCCATTACGCAATCGGAGCGCTCAGAAGTCAAACGGATTAAGGGAGATCCTAGAAATGATTATCGATTCAGTAGTGTTTTAGGTCACGGTGGCAAGTTGGAGCTAGTAGTTCCGCACAGTCGGCATTACAATTTTTATCCGCTCATTTTGACCCTGATCAAGGACCCGTAAAAACTGACGGTCTGACAATCGTTTTCGAATTTGCCAGAGGATGTTTTTTGCTTTTTCAATTGCGGAAATGATGCGGTCCATGTTGCTTTTTGATGGTGAAATAGACCCGTTCATATTGGAAATCACGAGGCATTAACAGATTCTGGAATACTGCATTGTAACCTGCCAATGAATGCACGGGTTTTACCGGAGCATTTTCAGAAGGCCCGATTGGTAACCCGACTTCCAGCTTACGATAAACACACCCGCCGGCAAATTGACAATGTTAAGTTTCTCTCCGCTCCGAATTGTTTTTTTTAGATTGATTCGACCTTGAATATCGGCAATCTGGATCTGAACTGTTTCATTTGGCGAACCTTGAACCACCATGTATTCGGTGGTCGGATTTGGAACAATATGAATGTTTGATTGAGTAAAAGGAGCAACCTCGGTGGCCAAAAAAATCCCCGCAGGCAAAGTTTCGGACTGAACCAGCTTTTTATTTCCACTTTCCTGAACCACCGAATAAGCAAAGATCCTATTTATGTTCCAGATCGGATTGTTCCATACGGTCCCTGTAAACCAGACCGAATCTCCTGTTGCTGCAGGAGCTGTGAAAGTGATTCCATTCATCCCAAAAACGGCTTTTCGGAAGACATCATAATGCCGGCTTTCTCCGTTGGAGCCAGTATAGTTTACTGTATCTTCTGCCAGTCCGCCGTATAGTAACAACGAAGAATTACCACCATCAACCACTCGTGTCACCACCACTCGTATCCGGATGGAGTCTCCCGATTTTTCCTGGGTCATCCGGATGTCAATAGGTGAGGTTTGGTTTTCAAACGGGTCAAAAATGGTAGGACTATTATAATTAGAACCAACCTGGATCACCGTTCCGTTTATCAATATTTTAGGCGTGCCGCCATATACATTGTAATAGTTGGTGCGTGCATCGTTTTCTGGTTTATTCTGCTGGCTGAAAAGGCAGCCCACATAAGGAGAGCTAGGATGGTAAGAAATGTGTCGGATCCCTGGTGGTTGATTTCTCAGATTGGCATAGAACCCAGGATTGAGACTTGCGCAAATGCTGCATTTTGTATTCGTGAAGTGCTCGACCAGCATTTTTTTGGATGTCTGGGCAAAGACAGTGCTGGTTCCTGTCAACAGAAGTAGACCGATTTTGATTAGGCTATTCATGATTTTGATTAGTTGAAGAATTGGTAAAATGATGACGGATAAGTGAGGCAATTTCAGAAACAGTGGCTGGTTGAATCCCTTCTTTTTGGTTTCGCCGTGCGATTTCTCCAAGCGCATTCCAATGCCAGATTAGGTCTTTGTATGCCTCGATTAATCCTGTTTTCTGGTCATACACATGGCCCGGTTCGGAGCTGGCACCATTCAGCTCAAGGATATAGATGTGCCGTCCTTTTAACAGTTCGTTTTCTGATCGGACTTTCAGATCGAAGCGGCCAAAATAAAATCCGTCCATGTTTTTGGTAATCTGATTGAAAACTGCATTCAGTTCTTCGCAGATTAGGTCGTTCCGGTTAATGAAACGGGTTCCGCGGCAATGGTTTCCGATCGGCTCCAACAAAACATTTTGTCCATTCGCTGGTATCACATTCATTTTTTCTCCCAGTCTTTTCATCACTGCCGGAATCTGAAAACGGAACCGTGGATTCTTTGTCATTAACTCTTCCACTGTAGACAGCCCATCGCCCGTTACTGCCATAAATTCCTTTCCGGTTACCGATGTCACACAGCCCGTTTTCTCTCCCGGTAACCGTACAAACAGAACGCCCAGTTCGACTGGTTCCGTGATAAAGGGCTGGAGTAAATAAAGACCTTCAACAGCTGTGTGGTATTGAAGAAGCTGTTCAAACGATTCCAGTTTTGCTACTTGAATTCCCCGTTCTCCTACATTGGGTTTGGCGACCAATGGAAACGAAAGTTTCTCATTTTTAAGGATGTGGGATAGGCTTTCCTCCGAAAGGGTAGAATTAATGGAAATGCAAACCGCTTTGTATTCAGACGGTATCTGGTTGAGAATGCCGATTTTGCTTTCTCCGAAAAACCCACCGAATTCAATATTCTGGTTGGTGGCGGTGAACCAGGTCAGCGATCGGTTTCGGATGCTTTGCCAAAGCCAGATTGGGATCATTGGAAGATAGAAAACCCAGAAGGGCCAGTATTCATAATTGACCAGCCGCACCCACCAGTCAGGTGCCGTGAACCTTTGTGATGAATCAGTCGGAACTTCGTGGTTCATGAGTTTCGATTGGTTGAGCCAGACCTGTAACGCTTCAGTTTGTCTTTTTTCCGTCAACGGTTTAGTAAACATGGGTTCGGTGGATTTTCTGGTTGATCAAATCTTCGTACACGATTTTCCGGCTGCCACCGGATTGTAGAACCGACGTAATGCTGATGGTTTGCCTGTCGTTGTCACGGGTCATCACCAATGCATTCTGGTGATCATCTCTGCCTGCAAAATGATGGAAGAACAAAATTGCCTCCTGGGTGAAAAGTGAATTCTCCCTAAGCCATTTCTGGAACCACATTTCCCTATCTTCTTGTACTTGTTTGGTGTACAATGTTGCCGATGACCAGATATGGGCTACAGCAGGATTGAGAGATTTTAGATGTGGATATTCTCCGTCCCACCGAAGTTCGTTTAGGTAGGCTTTGGGTGTTTGTTCACAAGCAATAATCAAGGTAAATGGTTCGATTCCTGATAGATCGAATTTGACCAGAAAATCATCTACAAGACGGTATTTGAAAAATTCCAACAACACCAAACCGCGGCTTTTGCGGTACGGTGGTTTGGATACGTGTTTATCAAAAGCACCATTCAAAAGACAGAGACTCAGGCCTTGTGCCGATGTGGCGATCCAGGTGCCGGTACTTTCTTTATCTTTTGGGAAGAATACAGTTTGTCCGGACAGTTCATATCGTTTGGGGATTTCGGTCTGAGAGCGGACAAGGCGTTCATCTCGGTTGGATGTGAGAATAAATCCTTCGTCCAGCGGAAGATAAGTTACGGTACACATCTTCAGAATTGGTTCTGGTATTGCTGAGTCGAATAGGCCAATCCCAGGTTTTCTTCCAGCACGACTGCTGGAAAATGGGCTTGAGAACCAATTTTGATAATGGCTAAGTGGTGAACACAATGCTCAATATTAAACACAAGTTCCCGAAACAAAGTAGTCTTTATCTTCTGTGGACCAGAGCCATAATCTGCTATAAGAGTGAGCATTTTATCTTCATAGCTGGATATTTCTGTTTGAAGTTCTAGTATTCGCTGAAGGGTAAATTCAACATTGTTTTCAAGGAGAAGATTCCTTTCTCTTTCATCATAGTTCACTGTGGATTGAAAGTTGCCTGTACTCAAACATTCGAAAAACTCCACAACGTGCCGAACATGTTTGCCGATGCTGTTCAGATGGAGAGTATTCAAATTCTGACTGTATTCAGTCTGCGAAAGACATGAAACGGCAGTGGCAAGTTGCTCCAGAGATTCAATGGCATGTGATCGAGTATCCATAATTTTCAGGGTATCAGATTGGCGGTGAGTTGTACTGACACATCGTCGGACATTGTCCAGGAGCTTTCTCCCACTTTGAAATCCAGTCGGTTGATGGTAAATGTTGAAGCAATCCGGGCCGAATTGCCATCGGATGAAAACGTGACAGGTATGGTCAGGTTTTTTCGGACGCCTTTGATGGTGAGATCAAAAATGCCTTTCCATTGGGTTCCGTCCTTTTCCAGGCGGATGAGCCGGAGCGATATCTCCGGAAAGCGGGCAGCATCGAAATACTCCGGCTTTTTCAGGTGTTTGTTTCTAAGGTTGATGCCGGTTTCGATTGACTGAACCGGAACCGATGCTTCGATTTTTGCATTTGCCGGTTCATCGGGATTGAACAGAATCTGGGCCGTCAGTTTTCCAAATGTTCCTTTTACGGTGAGGCCGGCATTCCGGATTGTGAATGCCACGGTTCCATTGCTGAATTTCCAGTTGGCGGCAACAGCAGGATCAAATACCAGCCCCAATATCAGGAATAGCAGAATTAGCTTTTTCATTGGATTATTTCATTGGAAAAATGGACAGGTCAAAAATCAGGATTCTGCGATTCGCAGAATGTCGGATAGGCGACATTCCAGAGATTATGAGGAATTATTTTTTACCAGGCAGCAAAAAGGAGATGGAAACAAATCCTCCCATCGACTTATTCCGAAACCGGTCGTTGTTGAATGAATACTTCTTATCCGTCTGAAATTCAGTAAATAAGTAAGAAATTCCGCCCCGGACAGAAATATTTTGTTTCCATTTAAACCGGACAAAAAGTTCCGAGTTCAGACTTCCGATATCGTTATCCCCAACTAAAAGAATGTTAAAAGGAGTTGGTCTGGCGGTTATATTTTGTCTTGAATTTTCGGAAATGAATACCCCATTTTTCCTGGAACCCCAACTGAATCCTGCCAGATCTATGTTAAAACCCAGATTTAACCGCTTCGAAACTTCATATTCAGCATCCAGAAAAAGGTTCATGGAATACGTTGTAAATGACGAAATCTCAACTGAATCAATCGTGGAAGGCTTTCCTGTGAGACGTGCAGGTGCAGTTTCAAAATTCAGATCTGAACCCGAAGCCAGAGCAAGTCTTAGTCCTCCACCCAGATGGAATTTCCTTTTTTTCCCCAGACCGAAGGTAGCCAGATAAGAACCGGATCCAGATGCCAGACCGGTACCATATCGAAAGGCAATGTCTGCGTTGGTTGAAAGACGAGAGCCTTCCGGTGTCTGGGCTTTTACACCCATACTAAAAATGGTGGCTAAGAATAGTAGAGGTAATTTGCTGTTTTTTATATATGAACGAGTTGTTTGTTGTTCCTGTTTTTTAACTTTTCGGATTTGCTCCATGCATTTGTGCTTTTGGTTGATGGCGGAATGATCGGTTGAGTATCCATATTCCGTCTTGATCTGGTGTAATGATTTATTGGCAAAAAACATGTCTTGAATAAGGCGGTTACAATGGTCTGTGATCCGAAGCAAGTAGCTTTGAAGAATATCTAGGTAGGTCCTTTCTTCTTCAATAATTTCCTCCACTTCTTTCAGATTCAGTTGCCCGGTTTCAAGGGAAACAAACCGGTCGCCTTCTTTTTTTCGTTTGTACCAGATGTATTTGCAGATGGCGACGATGTAGGTTTTTAGGCTGGCGTTTGGTTGAAAGTTATCTTTTCGCATTTTTTCCAGAAACACCAGCATGGCATCCCGGAAAAGATCTTCGGCATCGGCTTCTGTACCCTGATGTTTCAGAATAATGTTTCGTACAGAATGAAAATGTTCTTCATACAGCAGCCCAAAAGCCCGGTTATTTTCTCCTTTCAGGTCCTGAATCAACTTTGAATTCTCAAGCATATTATTTGAAATGAGCCATTTTGCCGTAGATGATTTCGCCTGTCACCTGCCCCTGAATCCAAAATGAAAGCAAACCAAATGGCAACTTTCTGTTTATCGTAAACTCAGTTCCGGACGACATCTGTTCATCGACCACTTGCCCGCTCAGGCTGAAGACAACCAGTTTCCGGATTTCATTTGAAGGATTTTTTGAAAGGATCGACCAATTCCCGGTTTCTGGACGGAAAAGAGCCAGATAAGCCCGTTCCCCTGGATTAATAATTGTCAATCTGATAATTTCGGACGAAACCAGCCGGCCATAAATCAGCTTGTAAAAGGACGGAGCGTTGTAAATCGGTGCTTCGTCTAAAAATGAAAATCGTTGTTCTGTTTCAGGAACGCCGCACACACCCGGAATTTCACCAATTTCTGTAAACCTGAGCCCATCAAAAGACCGAAAAATCTGGATACCATCGCATGATTTTCCGGCATTCATCTGGATTGTCAGTGCGACACTCCCATTTGATTCCTGTGCCTGAAATGTGCCCCAATCATACTCTCTCTGGCTGATTCCGGCAATCGGAATCAGAAATATAAACCCAAAGATGAGCAGGATTATTTTCATTGGCTTACAAGTGCTGTTGAGGGTTGTTTGGTTTGTGGTTGGTGAACCGAGTTGGCAAATAATAGCAATTCTTTGGGGCTATGATAACCACTTGTTTGTGCGGTCACCTTTCCTTCCGGTGAAACCACAAGTAAGGAGGGATATCCGAATAATCCATAGTGGTCTGCCAGATACTTACCTTCTTCCGTTTCTCCATTAATGGCGATGTTGATGAACCGGTTGTTAAAATAGGCTCCCACTTTTTTATCAGCAAATGTTTTTCGTTTCAGTTTTTTGCATGGACCGCACCATGTGGCATAAACATCCAGAAAAATCACTTTGTTTTCCTTATGCGCCTTAATCAAAGCATTCTCCCAGGTGCCCTGGTAAAACTGGATTCCTTCCGGTTCGCTTTTTGCGATCGAGGGATATGGTTTTGGAATGGAATATAAGGTGCCTAAAACCAAAACCGTAAAAATCAGAATCAACACAGTCTTCATGTTCTATTTGCGGATAAGCTCCATTGGAATTTCGATGGTGACTTCGTCGCCAACAATTGCGGTGGCCGCCCAGCTTCCGGTTCCAACCCCGAAATCGGTCCGGTTGATTTTGCATGTGGCCAGCAATCCCAGAATATGGGTGCCTTTCATCATGGGATGATCCATTTCACCTGTTACTTTGAAGGGAATTGCGATATCATGTGTGGTGTTGCGGATGGTAATTTTCCCATGGACTATATAGTCTGTTTCAGATTTCTTCTCGAATCGGGTGGAGGAAAAGGTCATTTTGGGGTAGGCTTTGGAATCAAAAAAATCGGGTGACTGAAGGTGCTTGTCCCGCTTTTCATCTTCCGTATACACCGTTTTTACATCGATGGAAAACTCAGCTTTGCTACCTTCCAGGTTGGTCGGAGAAAAAGAAAAACTGCCATCGAAAGAGGTGAACCTACCTGTTACTTTCGAAAAGAAGTGGTTGATTGAAAAGGTAACTGATGTGTGTGATTTATCAAGTTTCCAGGCTGGTGCATTTTGTGCCGGCAACATGAAAACGATTGAGATAAAAGCCGTCAGAGAAAGAGCAATTGTTTTGAGGAATTGTTTCATTGTTTTGTTTTTCTCTTAGTGTCTGTTTTCTGAAATCATCACCCGCCCGGATCCAAAAAACCTCTACTTTTTTTCCATTCGTTGAATTTCTTTCAAAATGGTGTCCGGATTCATATAGCGTTCCGGAGTTTGGTCAGAACTTTTTTCACGATCGAATTGTTTCATTTTCAGTTTGTTCCTCACTTCCCTGCTCCAGGCAAGAAGCTTAAAACCTAGTCCATGCTGAATACAGATCCGATCTGTGTTAAATTCAAACTGGTCTCCATACTTCTTTGAAAAAGTATAAAGAAAAGCGTGACGCAGAAAGCCAAATAATCCGAATCGTTTCAGATCGGCCACATGGCTTAGCTCATGACCCAATACACCAATCTGGGCATCGGTGGATAAGTTTTTAAAGAGAATTGAGTCCAGCATTCGAATTGTTTTTCGTGAAATCGTGATCGTGTAAGTCCGCTTTTCATGTCGCCGGAAAAGACTCCGAAATGTAGGAGCGGTGGCAAGCGGCGCTAGTCTGGTTTTCTCCACAAAGCGGATTCTGATGTTATTTAATTCTGGAAAATGCGAAAGGGCCATCCGGCATTGCTGCTCCCATTTTTCAGGATAATGCCTGGTTTCTTGATGAACCACCGCTCCGGAATCGGGAGAAAGTTGAATGCTGTTTGCTGCGCACGTCGATGATGCCGGCATAAAAGCCAGACATACTCCAAGAACAAGTACATATTGTCTCAATTCAGAATGCTTCAGCCAAAACCACATACAAATTAATGTCCTTTCCTGCCCGAGCTACGTCCAATCGCAGATTTACGTTGTCTTCCTTTTTAATTTGCCAGCGAAGTCCCGCACCTAAATGGTAGTGGACTTTCTCTATTAATTCCGATGCAGCTTTTCCGACATCTCCCATTCCTGAAAAAACAGTGACGCCAAAACGACCGGATATCTTTTGCCTCCACTCTGCCTGTAAAACCCAAAGTTGCTGGTCGCGATGCCTGCCAAAATAAAATCCTCTCATTAAATCTGCACCTCCAAGCCCGGGCACCATCCGGAAAGGTGTGTTTGCTGTGGCCGCTTGGTAAACAAACTGCGTTGCTAGAGTGGCAGAACAGGAATTGAAAAACAGGTATTTTCTGAAATCAAAGTTGAACATTTGGAAGGGTTTTTGGCCCCGGAAGTAGAAATAGGTGGCCCGGATATCCAGGTAATGACCCTTTTTAGGATTTAAGGCAAAGTCGCGTTTATCCCAGATCAAGGCCGGGCCAAGGCCACCCACAAAATAGCCCTTCCCGCCAATTGCCATTTCTAGCTTCTCCATGCCCATAGGGGTTCTGGATTTTGGCATGTGCAAAGCTTCTGACCGTAAAATGAATCCCATATAAACATCCTTTCTGATTCTGGATAGTAAGAGATTTGAAAACCGGAACATGTCGGCCTGGTAAAAAACCGGTGGGCAATCGTTTAATTGAGACGACCCGATTCCAAAATATATTTCAGGGAATCGCAATAGATCAAGATTGCCCATTACCAACCGCCGATTGCCTTTTGTGAACAGAAACCAGGAATTTTCAAAGAGGACCTGTCGTTTTTGGGTAAAAGAGATATAATGCTGTATGTTCCCTTTTTTTCGGGTGGTATCGAATCGGTCTTGAAGATTTGCGTATGCCAAACCTCCGGCAGCGATGCCCGTTTCGGGGAGGTAATAGGCTGACGGAAGAAGTGTGTACCGAATCCGGTTTATTCCGGAATCGGGAAGGATTGCAGCATGACTTTCAAATGCAATAAAACCCGTGATCAAAAGGACCCAGGTTTTTGCTTTTTTAAAGAATATCCACATCCCTCCTTTACTTTTTTAGATGGTTTAGAGTTTGTAAGCGATCCCAACCATAACCGTCAGCGATTTGTTGCGGTACCGGTCGTTGTCGAGTATATCTTTTCGTTCGGTTTGCAGTTCGGAGAACAAAAAGGAAGCCCCCGCTTTCACGGCCCACTTCGGACTGAAAAAATAGCGGCCATACAATTCAGAATTGAGGGAGCCCAGATCATTTTCGCTCACCAGCAACAGATTGAAGGGATACGGTTTGGCAGACGGTGCGAAGTTTCCGTAACCACTGCTTTGGATGGTGCCCGACGATTTCTTCCCGAAACTGAAACCGATGGCGTCGATGTTGAATCCAATCTGAAATTTCGGACTCAAATCGTATTGCAGATAAATGGCGGCATTAAGCGAATTCACATTTACAGAACCTGCTTTCAGTGTGTCGAGATTCTCTTGAAAGGTTTCAGAAAATAAAACCTGCGGACCTTCCTGCTTTGACGTCAATTTAGCGGGTGCAGTGGTGAATTCCTGGTCTTTTGAAAAGTAGGAATTGAACCGGACGCCATATCCAATCCTGAATTTACGGGCTTTCCCAACTCCATACAGATGCAACCACGATGCAGTTCCGGTGAATTGGTTTCCGTTTCCACTTACCGTCAGTTCGGCCAGTTGATTCCATCTGAGAGGAGTTGACGCTGTCGAATCCGACTGTGCGTAGCCATTGGCGAGTTTGTAGTTCTCGGGATCGGGCTCTACTTTTTCGCTCCGGGCGCCCATGGCGTAGGCGCACCATCCGCCATAGGTTGGTTCGTAGCCAGCGGGATTTTTCTGGAAGGTTTCCAGGTTTTTGGCGTTGGTGAAATGGTTTCCGATGCCTTTGTACACCGTCCGGAATTTAGTACTTCCTTTCAATGCTTTGCCGGAATAGTACGAAACCGGATCGTAATCCTGAATGGTGAGCGGTGCTTTTTCCTGCCAGAAGTGTTTCAGCCGGAGGGCATTTTCATTGGAATTGGTTTGGGCCTTTGACAGCAAAGTAGCAAACATGCAGGCCAGAAGAATTAGTCGGATTGTCATTTTGGTATGAGAGAATGCGGCAAATAACGGCACCTCTCTTTCCCTAAAATGTCGGGCAGGCGACAAAGACTGTTTTTTTTCAGAAATGATTATAGTGGAAGGTGAACCCCCCGACTTCTGCTACATTATTTTCAATTTTCCGCAACCAATTCGCCCGTTTCGGGGTTTTCTTTGCAAAAGGAATTCCGGCCAGGAAGGGTGCTGGAAAATCAGACACACCCCCATTCCTTAACCACCGGAAGTCTGCGTACGTATGAAAAACGTAATCGTAATCGGAGGGGGTTTTGCCGGTCTTCGTTTTATCGAAACGCTCGATGACAGAAAGTTCAGCGTTCTCCTCATCGACAAACTCAACCACCACCAGTTTCAGCCGCTTTTTTACCAGGTTGCCACATCGCAGCTCGAGCCTAGCAGCATTTCTTTTCCTCTTCGGAAAGTGTTGCAGAACCGGAAAAACCTTCAGATCCGGATGGCCGATGTAGAGGCGGTGGACCCGAAAATGAAGACCATCCAGACGAGCGTTGGTTCATTTCCCTACGATTATCTGGTGATTGCCACCGGTTGCAGCACCAACTTTTTTGGAAATGCCGATCTGGAGAAACACGCCTTTGGGTTGAAATCCACCTACGATGCCATCACCATCCGGAATACCATCCTGCAGAGTTTTGAGGATTACCTCACGGTTGACGACAGTGAAAAAGAACATCTCCTCAATCTGGTGATTGCCGGTGCGGGTCCAACCGGTGTGGAGCTGGCAGGAGCGTTTGCCGAAATAAAACGGAACATTCTCCCCAAAGACTTTCCCAACATCGACTTCCGTCATTTCAATATTCATTTGCTGGAAGGAAGCGCCCACACCCTCAATGCGATGAGTGACGAAGCCAAAGTGGCTTCCGAAAAATACCTCAAAGAGCTGGGCGTGAAGGTTCAGACATCGGTTTTGGTGAAATCGTACGACGGCAAACTGGTGACATTAAGCACAGGTGAAACCATCAAAAGTCGCCACGTGATCTGGGCCGCCGGTGTAAAAGGAAACCTGATTGCGGGAATTCCGGACGGTTCCGTCTTTCATCACAACCGCTACATCGTCGATCGTTTTAACCGGATAAAGGAAACAGAAGGGATTTTTGCTGTGGGTGATGTGGCCTTGATGGAAACACCGAAGTACCCGAAAGGTCACCCGCAGGTAGCCAATGTGGCGATCAACCAGGCGGCCAACCTGGCCCGGAACCTGAAGGCCTGGCAGGAAAAGAAGGAACCGAAAGAATTTGAATACCAGGATCTGGGCTCCATGGCCACGGTCGGAAAACACAAAGCGGTGGTGGACTTGCCCTTTGTAAAGTTCAAAGGATATTTTGCCTGGTTTGTGTGGATGTTTTTGCACCTGATGCTGATCCTGAGTGTGCGGAACAAGATCATCATTTTCATCAACTGGGCGTGGACCTACGTGACCAAAGATACTTCGCTACGGTTGATTCTGACGGCAGACAAAAAGAGCGAAGAGGTGCCGGTTTCCTGAAAATCGGAATCCATTCTAAGACAAGCCAAAAGGCAGGAACCGCAAAGTTCGCAGAGCTTATACGCAGAGAGGCACAGAGTTTTCAGTATTACAATTCTCTGTAGTCCTC
>CAMDMI010000070.1 GCA_945902135.1 Spirosoma fluviale | reverse complement strand
CCAATAGGGCCAAGGTCCAGCCGCGTCTGGTCTATTCATAAGCCACTGACTTATATAACCAAGGTATTACAAGAAAAAAGGTGGATTCATTTTGCCGATAATTTCAAAGATGTTTGATTTGGCCACAGGCCATACAATAGCCGGAACGCATCTTAGCCGCGCTCCATTGGAGGTGATAAAAAACCTTCCACATTTGGGATGGCTTACGGCACAAGCACGATTATTTTGTTTATTTCCTTTTTAAAAAACCTCGCAGGTGGCGACACCTTCGAGGTTTAAATAATTGATTATAAATGCAGTAATGGCGTATTGCATTTGTCTCGTCCGCCTTTGGCGGGACGGAAACACCCGACTACACATCAACAAAGTGTTAATAGGAATATCGGTAATAGAAAAAAATCATTACAACATTTTCTATTACAAAATCCTTCTTAGTTTTTAAACGCTCCGAGCTTTACACACTTTTTTGAACTGTATCTCTCTTTATGCCGAATGCCCTATCTTCGCGGCGTAAACCAAAACAAGCGTATGAGCTATATTGAACAAATTGTGGGTCGTCAGATTTTCGACTCCCGTGGCAACCCGACCGTCGAGGTTGATGTGTATACTGAAAACGGTTTCATGGGCCGCGCTGCCGTGCCTTCAGGTGCCTCAACCGGCACACACGAGGCGGTGGAACTCAGAGATGGCGATAAGTCGCTTTACATGGGCAAGTCCGTTTTTAAGGCGGTTGAACATGTGAATACAGTTTTGTCGGATGCACTTGAAGGTTGGGATGTTACCGATCAGAAAGGCATCGACAATTACATGATTGAACTTGATGGTACAGAAAACAAGGCCAATTTGGGCGCCAATGCCATTCTTGGTGTTTCTCTGGCAGTAGCCAAAGCAGCGGCACAGGAATCTGGTATGCCGCTTTACCGGTATGTTGGGGGTGTAAATGCACTCACGCTTCCGGTGCCCATGATGAACATTCTGAATGGAGGAAGTCATGCCGACAATTCCATCGATTTTCAGGAGTTTATGATTATGCCGGTAGGAGCTGAGTCCTTTTCAGAAGCGCTTCGCTGGGGTTCTGAAATTTTTCATCACCTCAAAAATGTATTGAAAAAGGCAGGTCATTCAACCAATGTAGGCGATGAAGGTGGATTTGCACCCAACCTTAAATCCAATGTAGAAGCCATCGAAGTGGTTTTGCAGGCGATTGAAGTAGCTGGTTACAAACCAGGCGAGCAGGTAATGATTGCCATGGATGCAGCCGCTTCTGAGTTTTACGACCCAGAAACCAAGACCTATCATTTCAAGAAATCAAGCGGAGAAAAGCTCAGCAATCTTGAAATGGCATCTTACTGGAATGAGTGGACCAAAAAATATCCGATTGCCAGCATTGAAGATGGAATGGCTGAGGATGACTGGGATGGTTGGGCTGAGCTTACAAAGCTTGCTGGTTCCAGAACCCAACTTGTAGGTGATGACCTTTTTGTGACCAATGTAAAGCGTCTTCGTGAGGGTATCGACAAGAACATTGCCAATGCCATTTTGGTCAAGGTTAATCAAATTGGAACGCTTTCTGAGACAATTGCCGCTGTTGAAATGGCGCACCGCAATAAGTACCGCAGCATTATGAGTCACCGCAGTGGTGAAACAGAGGACACTACAATCGCAGATTTGGCGGTTGCGCTTAATACCGGTCAGATAAAGACTGGTTCTGCTTCTCGCTCCGACAGGATTGCAAAGTACAACCAGCTTCTTCGCATTGAAGAGGAGTTGGGCTCACTTGCCTATTATCCAGGAAAGAACTTTTAAGATGGTTTTTCGCCAAACAAAAAGGGCCCTTTTCGGGGGCCCTTTTTGTTTTTGATGCTTGGTTTACAATCGATAAGATATTCCTACATTCATGGAATTGCCTTGCCAGGTAGCGCCTAGAAATTGATAAATTCCTGTAATTCTTTTGCGGGTGATATGGCCTGAAACTCCAACACAATATCCAAGCAGTCTTTCCTGACCCAGTACAATAGAGTTTGATTGGCCAAATCCAATTCGGTAATCGCCCAATGTGAGATCTAGCTCTGAAAATGTGCCCACTGTGCCTGTCGTTCTTCCATCTGTATAATTGATAAAGCCTGGGTAGGATTGGTTGCGGATTCTGAAATCATACAAATCTCCACCTTCGGATGTTACACTGCCACGGATGCCCACAATTCTCCAGTTTAGATTTCCAATTGGAATATTTAGGGCGGCTTCGCCAATGCCTGTTATGCCATAATATCTTTTCCAGCCCCTGGATTGTGTAAATTTGTTCACCTCATAAGATCCTCCGAAAAGGCCGGTTCCTGCAGCACAGGAGAAATATTTACGGGAATATCCCAAGTGATAGAAAACATCAGCGTATCTGTTCCGCTCGTCGAAGTTGTAACCATCTCCCTGGTTGAAAGAGTAGCTCGCGCTCAGGTTATGGCTGTGATGGATGCTGTCTTTGTTGGCAGGTTTCAACAAAAATCGGGTTCCAGAACCAAGATTCCCGGGACCATAAATAAAATTGCTGGAACAAGAAGAAACAAGAATTGTTGTCAATACCCCAAGGGCAGTTTTCATAAATAATCTCATGTTAGTAATAGTTTTAGTAGCTGCAATGCTAAATAAAAACAGATAAATAAAAAAAATATTTTTCTGTTGAATCAACACTTCAGGAATAAAATGTGCCCTCTACAGCATATTTTAGACCAAAATTCCTGAAAATTATTTTTTGATGCAACGAACAGAAAAGCCTTGGTTGGCTGCTGCCGTGGTGTAGAAAACACCTTTGTCAAGATCGGTGATACGGAAGGACGCAGGATTTTGTAGGCCATTCTTGATCCACCAAAAACCAAGTTTGCCTGTATTTGTAACAGTTCCAATTTCCAATTTTTGACCAGCTGGCAATGCGTTGAATTTGCTGCTGCCCTGACCTTCTGCAATGCTTGCTCCCCAGGCAGTTGTACCTGCTTTCATGGCAAGTCCGGCCGTTTCCCAGCCGCCAAGTGCGTTGAATAAAGTATCCCAGTTGTTTCTGTCTGGTATTTTCCAACCACTTGGACATAAGTCTTTTTCGGAACTGATGCAGTAGTAATTGTAATATCGTCCGAAAACGCCATTGTCTGATGAGGAGGCATTGGCTGGCGCATTCGTGCTGTCCCACCTGGCATTGTCCAGATTGTCTTCAATAGGACTTCCATCATTGAATTTTGCCGACCGCAGATTGGCCGCCATCCAAAGGCGATTTCCAATCAGGATGCTTGGGTATTGGTTTCCTTCTCCATCTTGTAATCCTGTCCCACATGAAAATGAAGCACCAAAGGAAGTGTCAGCGGCATTGATGGCGAAAGCCCTGAAAGTATAAATTGTTCCAGGAAGCAAACCACTCACAAGGCCCGAAAAAGCACTGGTGTCATTGTTTCCCGCTAGAATGTAATTGTTTGTTCCTGGGACCGGATTTGTGCCTGTTCCCCAGCAAATTCCCTTTCCCGTGATACCCTGAAGACCAGAGATTGTACATGCCTTTAAACCATCCCAAACGAATGAAATGCTGTCAATTCCAGATGCAATTAATCGGGCGGCTTTTATCTGGTGGAAAGGCTTTATTGAAAGTTGATTTCCGTAAGTGGTATCTGTTTTTCCTGAGGAGGAAAGTGAAATGGCAAAGGAGCGGAAAAACCATTCTCTGCTATAATCACCCAGTTTGGTTTCTGTTGAAAATGTTCCGAATCCACTCCCAGCTGCAACCACAGAATCGGTCTTGATTTTTGGAAGCGCCGTTAATCCAAAGCAAATTCCTCTTGATGTAATCGTGTAATTGCTTGATGAATTTACAGTTCCGGAAACCAGCATTTTTCCATTTTCAAAACGAAGGGTATTGGCTTCTGTACTGATTTCAATTGTTGGATTGTTTGAAATCGGCGTTGGGTTTGTTTCATCCTTACAAGCGCTTAAAAAAAGGCTGGTGCAGGAGATTAAAACAAGCAGAAATGACCCGAAATGCTTCATCAAATTATCAGAATGGGAAATAGTATAGCTTGAGTTTTACCGAATTGGCAGGCAGAAGCATTCTGTTAACGGAAATGGTCCACTGCGAGGCATAAATATTGAGGCTTGTATTGGTCTTTTTGCCATCAAGTAAATCCTGAATGTGCCCGGTAATGTTGCAGCGGTACATATTTCCCGTAGGTTCGTAAGCAAACAACCTTGAAGCCAAGGCGGTTGCCGCTATTTCTCTGGAGGGATATCCTTGTTGAAAAAGCGCGAACACATTCGTTTCGTTCAACACATTTTGGGCAAGGTCTGTTTCATTTGGATTCTGGAAGTCATCGCGGCAAGTAATTCGGATGAATTCTGGAGTCGCCAGAGATGATGGATCCTGCGGTTTAATTTCAAGTTCTGCCTTAAAGATTTTTACTTTTCGATTGAGGCTTTGTTTCCAAGCCATCAGACCAGGAAATTTCAGTTTAACCGCAAGGCCGCTTCCGCCTTGAACGGCTGCAATGCCATTGCTTAAAGCAGATGGAAGGCCGCCTCCAGCTGGAATATTGGCCCAAGGCGTGCCGTTAAAATCTGGAAGGAGTGAATAATACTGAACGGTTGTTTTATTGGTTCTAAATCGAAGGGACTTTTCTTCTGGCTGCTCATTTCCTCGTTTTACACGGAAAAAAATCTGAAGAAACGCGGGTGAAGATTCAGAGTTATACTGCAAATCAAATCGGCTTACCTGTGGCACAGAATCTAGGGATTTCAGGGCAAAACCCTTCCATCTTTCTAAAAATTGCTTGTCATCCGTCAGGGATTTTTTCTCTTTCCAAAAGGAAATGATTTCCCGGCCTAATTGGTTTGCATCAATCCGTATGCCTGTTTCTGTTCTCGTTGCATTCAGTGTGTTGATGTAAGGCTGCGCTTCATGAAGCGGTGCAGGCTCCCCGGAATAATGGCTCCTATCGCCGTCCAGATTTTCTGTCAAACGAAAAAGACCGAACTGGTCCTTTCCAAATTTCCCGTAGGTTTTGTCATTGTTGAGTGTGATGGTTGCCCGGGTGTATTCATCCAAAATACTATCGGGACAAACCTGCGGATAAGATTCCGGCAAAAACTGGAAATACCCTTCCGACGACATTTTGCCTAATACACCATCGGTATAAGTTCCAGCCAGAACATATTCTCTGCCAGAAGTTAGCAAGCTATCCATACGGAAGGTTTCTGTGGATATAGAAAATGTATCTACATACTCAGTTCCTGCTGTTTGTAATCCAGACGGGGCTTCAAAAGCCTGGCCGTCATCCTTAATGCAGCTTCCAAAAAAAAGGGCTGACACGGTTAATGTCAGCCAGAAAATGATTTTTTGTCCCGCCAAGTTATCCCGCCAGGTCTTGGTAGATTGACATATAATTTTCAACCCAATCCGCACTTTCATGGTCAATTTCAGTGAGGCGCTTGTTGTCTTCCTGATCCATGTTTGCAAGAACCTGATTCAGTTGTTCACTGTATGGCTCAGTTCTTTTCAAAACAACATCGGCGTATTGAACGGCGATTTTCATCATCGCTTCGTAATCTGCTGAATGTAAATTGTTGAGCATCTTATCATCAATGTCCAGCATCTTCACCTTTTCCAACATGCTAATGCGGTCGAATTTGTGATCGAAACCAGTGTTATAAATCGAGAAAACAGCCTTCGCATTTTTGAACATTGGGTCGTTCTTGTAGGTCGTTTTCATGTACATCGGGATGAGGCTGGTCATCCAATCGTTGCAATGAACGATGTCAGGAGCCCATCCGAGTTTGCGGACTGTTTCAAGCACACCTTTGCAAAAGAAGATTGCTCTTTCGTCGTTGTCTGCATGGAAGCGGTTATCAGCATCCACAAAAACTGACTTTCTGTGGAAATAATCTTCGTTGTCTATAAAGTAAACCTGAAGTTTGGCATTTGGAATAGAAGCAACCTTGATTACCAAAGGCTTTTCTTCATCGCCTACGGAAATGTTGATTCCAGAAAGCCTTACAACTTCATGAAGCCTGTTTTTTCTTTCATTAATAATACCGAAACGGGGTACCAAAATCCGAATTTCCATTCCGCGTTCCTGCATCACCTGCGGAATACGCCGAATAAAATCGGCTACTTCGGAAGTCTGTAAGAAAGGATTGATTTCACTTGCTGCATAGAGTATTCGAAGTTTGGACATAAGGCTTTTTGGTTGTCTGATGTTTGTTTCCACAATGGAAGTGCAAAAGTAAACAAAAATTAGGCAGAATTCAATAAAGAACTTAGCATTGCTGCCGCCAATCAGTCTCAAAAAAGAGATTGCGCAGCCCTTTAAATATCTGATTGATAAGCCGAAAAAGTGGAGAGCACCGGGCAGAAAGATTTTTTGAAAAATCTGGTTCAGGAGTGGAAAAACTCAGGATACACAATTGGTTTTGTTCCAACCATGGGTGCCTTGCATCAGGGGCATTTGGATCTTGTTCGTCGCGCCCGGCGTGAGTGCGATCGGGTTGTAGTCAGCATTTTTGTTAACCCACTTCAGTTCAACAATCCTGAAGATCTATTAAAGTATCCCCGGCACCCAGAAGCAGATGCCGCAATGCTGGAAAGCGAATTAGTCGATTTACTTTATTCGCCACAAGCCACTGATTTTTACCAGATTCCATCTGTAACTACGCTAGATTTTGGGAGTGTGGGGGCCGGACTTGAAGGCGCCATGCGGCCGGGCCATTTCTCTGGAGTAGGTTTGGTCCTGGCCCGATTGTTTCATCTTGTTCAGCCCGACAAAGTGTATTTTGGTGCAAAAGATCTTCAGCAAGTTGCGCTTGTAAAAACCCTGGTCCGCGACCTTGAGTTCCCGCTTGAGGTTGTTCGTTGTACAACGAGAAGGGAAGAAAGTGGCTTGGCTATGTCCTCGAGAAATATGCGGCTTTCGCCAGATGGAATTCAATTGGCCAGCCATTTGCACAAAGCGCTTCAACTGGCAATGGGCAATTCAAAGGGGCGCATTAATCCGATCTCCAGCAGGTCTGCTGCTCTAGATTACCTGCGGTCGTTTCCGGGCATTGAAATTGAATATCTGGAATGGGTGGATGCCAATTCCATGCAAATATGGAATGAAGGGCCGGAGCCAGAAGAACCAGCTGTTTGCCTGGCGGCCTGGGTTGAAGGCATTCGTTTGATAGACAATTTGATCGCCGAATGATGGGCCAGAATAAAAATTTCATTCCCTGCTTTTCATGGCCTGACAATTTCATTGGTGCTGATTGTGTAAACTTGCATCGCATCTGGCCAACTATTCATAGTCGATGCTGTACCAAAGCACTGCATGAAGGATAGGATTATTAATTTTCTGCTGGCTCTTTACGGGGTTTTCCTCCTGACGCTCATGCTGCTGGCTCAGATGTTGCGTATTCTCAACATTCCAAAGCCTTCGCCCCCAACACCGGCATACTATGTAAAGCTTATCTGGAGGAATTTCGGCCTGGCTCTTTTTTTTATTTGTCTGTATTTCCAGGCTGTGGATATGAATCTATTCTGGCTTTTCGGGAAAAGTCCCAGTCTGACAGATTTGGAAAAACCCCGCCTTGCCGAAGCTTCTGAAGTATATTCTTCTGACGGTGTACTGCTTGGAAAATATTACCATGAAAACCGCAGTACCACAGAATACAAAGAGATTTCTTTGAATGTGGTAAAGGCCTTGCTTGCCACAGAAGACATCAACTTTACGGGCCACACCGGCGTGGATTTGAATGCCACGATGGGCATTGTGTACTACATGCTGAAAGGCGATAAAAGAGGCGGAAGTACAATCACACAACAGCTTGCCAAAAACCTCTATAAAACCCGGAAAAAAAGCAATTTTGGCGGGGTCTTGAGTTATATCCCCGGAGTGAAAACCCTGGTGGAAAAAACAAAGGAATGGCTTACTGCCGTAAAACTCGAGCGTGCCTACACCAAAGAGGAAATCCTCAAAATGTATTTGAATACGGTTGATTTCGGGTCCAATTCTTATGGGATTCGTACTGCGGCGCAAACTTTTTTTCGCACAAGTCCCGGAAGGCTCAAAGTGGAAGAAGCCGCTGTTCTCATCGGAATGCTGAAGGCAACTACCACCTACAATCCCAAAAAGAACTACCAGAAATCACTGAAGCGCCGAAATACGGTCCTTGCACAAATGTTCAAATATGGCTTTTTAAATAAGCCAGAACTAGATTCCCTTTCGGCATTGCCGATACGACTTAATTATGTGAGAGAACTGCACCCAGATGGTGTGCTGGATTATTACGGTACTTTCCTTACCAGAAAACTAACAGAATGGGCCGACAGCAGTGGTTATGACATTTACAGCGATGGTCTTAAAATCCGGCTGACCATTGATACCCGTTTGCAGGAAATTGCTAGGCAGTCGGTGGATGAGCACATGAGCGGCCTTCAGAAGCGCTTCGATGAACACTGGAGGGGGCAAAATCCATGGAGGGATGAAAGAGGAAATGAAATTCCAGATTTTATCGAATCGATGGTGCAGCGCACAGAAGGATATAAATCACTCGTCAGGAAGTTTGGTGAAAGGAAGGATTCTATTGATTTCTACCTGAATAAGCCCAAAAAGATGGTCATGTTTACCTGGAGGGGGCCTGATACCTTAATGATGAGCACCCTGGATTCACTGCGTTATTGCAAAAAGCTATTGCATGCCGGGTTTATGGTAATGGAGCCTTATCAAGGTCAAATCAAGGCCTGGATTGGGGGAATTGATTATGGCTTTTTCAAGTATGACCATGTGGCTCAGTCTGTAAGACAGCCAGGTTCAACATTCAAAGCATTTGTATACGGAGCTGCCATGGAGCAGGGTTATAGTCCGTGCCAGCGCATTCAGGATGCGTATCGGAAGTACGATTATGAAGAAGATTCTGCCGGAATAATTGTGAAGAGGAGCTGGGTTCCGGGCAATGCCACGGGTTATTATTCTGGTTCCAGTATGACACTTCGCCATGCAATTGGCCGGTCTATCAATTCTGTTGCTGCTCAACTTACAGAATTACTGGGTAAGGCTGCGCGTGGTACGGCTGACAAGCCCGAATACAACAAGCTAAAAGACATTCAGATTGGCGCCTCCGTTGTGGCGGCCTTTGCCCGTCGTTGTGGCATTCGCTCCAAACTTGAGGAAAAGCCATCCATCGGGCTTGGTTCTTCTGATGTATCGGTTTACGATATGGTGGGCGCTTACAGCGTATTTATGAATTCAGGTTTCTGGAAAGAACCAACGATTGTGGCCAAAATAGAGGACAAAAAAGGGGAAGTGATTCGGGAATTTTCGGCGCCTACCCAGAAAGTAATGAGCGAAGAAGCCGCTTACCGAATGGTGCATATGCTAAAAGGTACGCTTGAGGAGTCGGCTGGAACAGCACAGGCACTTTTTGATCCCAAGTTTTGGGTTTATGGAAATGAGTATGCCGGCAAAACAGGAACTTCCAGCAACCAGTCAGATGGTTGGTTTATGGGTCTTAACAAGGATTTCGTAGGCGGAACATGGGTAGGTGCAGAGGAGCGCTGCGTCCATTTTCGGGGTCTTCGGCAAGGGGAAGGATCCAAAACCGCATTACCGGTTTTTGGTCTGTTCATTCACAAACTATACGCCAATCGCCAGCTCGGCTACAAGCCGGGAATGTTTCCCAAGAAAAATTTCAAGATCCCTTCCTGTCCAACCCGTTTAGCCAAAAAAGCGGTCGATTCAACAGCAACAGAATTGGAAACAGCTGAGCCCGTTCCGGAGGAACTCATTATGGATTAAGCTTTGCTTAGTATTCGTTGCTGAACCGGGTGTTCACCACATTGTTAAAAATGGAGCCGAACCGGTAGGAAACAGAGGCATAGAAATAGTAAGAATAATTGGTGGCAATTACCTGCTGGCTGAGTAAGACCTGATCGATGCTGGCACCTTCTTTTGGCAGGTTGATTTGATTTCGGATAAAAGAGAAATTTCCATCCAGACTAATGGAAAGTCCTTTGAAAATTCGTGCACTCATACTGGCGTAAATGGAGGTGCTATTTTTTCGAAAGTCATCCAGCAAGATGCTGCTGCTCATACCCAATGAGGCACTGCCCCAGGAAGGATTGAAACTTCCCTGAATATTGAAATTACCCAATGGGCGCCATTCTCTTTTTTTGAGATAAATGGTTGTGTCGGCATAATCATAATACTGGCTTCCTGCATAAATGGATGCTGTCAACTGTTTGGTCTGCGAATTTTTATAAGGGAAAATATTGTATTCCAGTGCCAATGAATTGACAACAGCATTTTTAAAATTGTCAAAACTGCTTCTTGACCAAGAGTTGAATGTGCCGGCTGACCAATGCTGGTTCAACGATTTCACGAAATAGCCCGAGGCTCGGTAGCTATCAACCAGATATCTACTTTTTTCGCCCAGATAATCGTATTGATTGACACGGGAATTGTATCGTGCAGACAACTTTATCTTGTGGGTTTCCTTTACCTGGGTGGCCGCTATCCAACTTCCTAAACTGGTGCTAATGCTTGATTTTTGGCCATCACCATTTCCATAAATGCTTAAGTTATAAATCCATGCGTTGAAGGGATCTTCTTCAGGATTGCTTCCTTGTCCAATTTCCTGGTTGTCTGTGGTATCGGTACTGCTGATTTTGAGCACATCGTGGGTTTCTGTTTGCATCGCATAACGCACCAGACCCAGCTGCATATGTTTCAACAGAATTTCTCGAACTTCATTATCCGTGTTTATCCCTGTGGTCGTAAAAGAAACAGTATCCCTTAGATGACTTATCTTGCCTTGACCTTCAAAAATCAAGTTGTATTGGCCGCCCCCGGAACCTGTTGAAAGCGAGTTGATTCGCAAGTTAACATCGGCCACAAATTGATCTTGTACAAAATATGCCCAAGTGGTCTGGGTTTTCAAGTAGTCGTCGTAGCACCAGGAACTACAATTGATAAAAACCTTGATTGCTTGTTTGTTGCTGTCAGCTGCGATTGCCAGATTCCCTGAATTTTGTGCTTTGGAGAAATGGCCTCCGGTTATAAGCAGAATAAAAACAAGCGCGCTTAACCGGTATTTTCTCAACATGGAATTTGACAATTTTTATGCGAATAACGGGGTTCTGTAAAGATTCTTGAAAAGTAATTCCGGGATAATTGGTTATTCTTGCTTTTGGCAATCAAGATCATACAAATGAATTTTTTAGTAAACACCCTAATATCAGCCATCGCCATTGCGATAACAGCTTTTCTAATCCCCGGCATTGAAGTCGGTGGAATTTGGGAGGCAATGCTTGTGGCAGTTGTTATGGCCTTGCTCAACCGATTTGTGAAGCCAGTTTTGGCACTGCTTACGTTGCCGCTTTCCATCATTACGCTTGGCCTGTCATACCTCGCCATCAATGTTGCGATGGTTTACCTGGCCGCCTGGATTATTAGTCCTGGTTTTGAAGTTCACGGTTTCCTTTCAGCGCTTATTTTTTCCATTGCACTGTCTATTGTGAACTCAGTGCTGGACGGAATGGCCGGGGATTAGAAATCACCCGAACCATTTTTTATTAAAGGTAGTTAGTACCAGGAGCGGGGGTCGAACCCGCACGATCTTGCGATCACAGGATTTTAAGTCCTGCGTGTCTACCAATTCCACCATCCCGGCATCAGATGAAACGCAGGAGCGGGTTCATCCGGAACAAAAAAGCCACACCGAAGCGTGGCATTTTGTGGAGCGAAAGACGGGTCTCGAACCCGCGACCTCGACCTTGGCAAGGTCGCGCTCTACCAACTGAGCTATTTTCGCATGACTTGTGTAAAAGAACGTTGCTATCTGTTTGTAATAGCGGAGGCAAATTTAATACTTTAATTCAAAGTTGCAAGTCTTTTCTCTAAAAATAAAACGGCATTTTTTTAATCGATTGACTGCCTAATTGTTAGTGTAAAATGGGTCTATTTTTTAGTGAGCATGCGCTTTATTTCATTGAGCTTCATGAGTGCTTCTATGGGCGTTAGGCTGTCCAAATCGAGCGATAATAATTCTTCTTTGATTTCATCGAGCAAGGGATCGTCTAGCGTAAAGAAACTCATTTGCATATCGGTTTTATCGGGCGCTAGGCCTTGCAGTTCGGCGCCCGAATGGTTTTTCTCCAGTTTCTTCAACAGCTTTTGTGCTTTGAGTAATACGGTTTGTGGCATGCCGGC
>CAMDMI010000069.1 GCA_945902135.1 Spirosoma fluviale | reverse complement strand
CATTGTAGCTCCGGTCTATGGCGCCGGTGGTGGTAGGAAAGGAGCTGCCGTAAATCGTGCCGGCGGTATAAGAATTTCCACGGCTGTCGCTTACTGCGGTGTTGGCCCAATTGTCATCAATCGCGCCACTGTAAGTGAAAAAAACAAGCAATGGGTCGATTACCGTTGGGTAGCGTGGGTCGGGTTTTTTATCAAACCGAAACCCAACGCTCTTTCCATTCAGAACATAATGACAGGTAATTTCTTTTGCTACGCCATTTACCAGTTGATATGCCTTTGGAATATGTTCTTCCAAAGTTCCGATGGAGGTGCGCACACGCAATTTGCCTGCGGATAATTCAAGGCCATTTACTCCTTCAAATAGCATGGAAATGTCTTCGCCTGAATTGCCTTCAGAAAGTTCAAAATCGTATTTCAAAAATGAATCACCACCCCGGAGCGATAAATTTATTCCCGGATATAAGCCTGAATATCGAACCTCTGGAAATGACCTCACACCGCTTTTTCTGGATTTTTCATCTGCACCCAGATAAAAATTATAAAGAACTTTTTCTGCTTCTCCCGAAGCCATTGGCATAACTGCCTGGCTGTTTTCAAACCTAACTGTGTAGTTGTGTCCGATGCTTCCGCCTGTATCCGACTTTTCGCCAAATCGCTTTGCATGCAATCGGGCCAAAGGGTGCCTGTCGGCTTTTCTTAATTGATAGGTAATCTGCTGTTTTTGAAGCCAGATTCTATGACTTCCGATCTGCGCTCTAAAATTGAATTTTTCTGGCCATTGACCTTCATTCCGGATAAATCCGGGCCGATTTGCTTCCAGATTGCCGGATAGCAGAAAGCAGATAAGGGTTAAAACAATTCGAAAAACCCTGATGCATTTTGCAGAAAATCGCATTGGGACAAATTTAGGAGGACAATCCAATCATGCAAGGATTGACGCAAGGAAAAAAACAATCACTTCATCATGAATGCACTTTGCCTGGCCAAACTTACGCCAAAGGTCAATGTAAATGAGCTGTTGTAGTATGTTCCGATTTGGATATTATTTTCAAACTTCCCCCTGATAGGGTCTCTGTCTTTTAGAGTAATATCAAATGGGTTCAAATTTTTTGTAATTGATTCACTGATATTTATAATTCCGTGATAGTATCGGGCATCAGCAAAATACCAGCGGTCTAAGAAGAACCAGGTGACCCCTGCTCCTATCAAAATTCCCAGATCGTCACGACTGACAAATTCTCTTCCTTCAGTTTTTTTACCACCGCTTTTAAAGCTGGAATGTAGGATTCCAGCATAATCAGGTCCTCCAAAAACATAGGGCCTTACCATCCCGCCACCGTTGAGCATGCCCTTAAAAATGATGGGAATTTCGAGATAACCAATTGATAAACTCTTTAATTCAGACTCCAGTGATTCAGTGTTAAAATAGTCGGCTCTGTTTCCTCTTTGCGTATAAAGCAAATTAATTTCAAATTGAAATCTTCTGTGCTTGGCGGATCGGACACTCAAAAAACCACCTGCAGAAAATCCGAATTTCGGTTTTTTCATTCCAACATCAAATGGTCTGTCCCCTCGAAGGATAGAAATATTGGGCCCAACTTTCGGACCATACTCCATTTTAATTTGAGCGTCTGATTCAGTGGAAGGGAATGCAAAAAAGAAAAAAGCCAGTAAAAGGCCGGATAGGGTTTTCATTGAATCTAATTTCCTAAAAAATAGGCTTTGCATTTTAAGAGGGACAAATTGAATGAAAAAAGGGCTAAACAGCAAATTTTATAAAGCAGACTTGTTATCCGATGCACCTTGCAAAAATTCCTAGCGGGAGTTTTCGCCCATGTAAGTCCTCCATATATAGTTCTCCAGCGGAGTTTTCTGCCTTTGGGAAATAAGTATTTACCAGATTCAAGGCAATTAAAGGGGATAATCCCATCGAATAAAGGTTGAGGATGAGGCAGTAATTTTCTTTTTCCAAAAGGGCTGCACAAGAGGAAAGCAGTTCAGAAAGTTTTTCTTCTAATATCCATTTTTCTCCGTCTGGACCTCTACCATAGGCCGGAGGATCGAGAATAATGCAATGGTATTTACTTCCCCGCCTTTCCTCTCTTTTTACAAATTTGAGTGCATCATCCACAATCCAGCGGATTCCGTCAAGACCGCTCGCCTCCATGTTTTCTCTGGACCAGCCAACCACCTGTTTTACAGCATCCAGATGGCTGACCTGTGCTCCCGTGGCACGGGCAATCACAGAAGCGATTCCTGTGTAGGCAAACAAGTTTAAGACCTTGGGCGCAGCGCCAATCAATTTGGAAATTCGGGCCAGTTCTAAACACATAAAGTCCCAATTGGCCGCTTGTTCAGGAAATATGCCTACATGCTTGAAAGAGGAAAGCGATAGCTTGTATTGAATCTGAATTTTATCCCGTTGGTAACGGCAAATCCATTTTTCTTTCATGCCGGGTTTCAAAACCCAATTGCCCGATTCGGCATTGCTTTTGGACCGATTAAAAATGGCATCGCTCATTTTTTCCCATTCGGATTCCGGCAATGCGCTTGGCCAAATTGCCTGCGGTTCAGGTCTTCTCAAAATAAATTTTCCAAACCGTTCCAGCTTTTCTCCATTTCCTGTATCCAGGAGTTCGTAATCCGGCCAGGGTTCGGGTTTGACTTGCGTAATCATTTTATTTGTTTTCAATCGATTGAAGGAAGTCCATTACCAAAGCAGCAAATTCTTGTGGCTTTTCTGCTTGAACCCAATGGCCGGCACCGTGTATGGTTGCAATCTGGGCATGGGGAAATCTAAGTTTGATGCCTGCTTCATCTTCTTCCCGGATGTAACGGCTATTTGCACCACGAACAAAAAGTGCAGGAATGGAAACCGGTACAATTGGTTCAGGGTTCTCTCCAATGGTTTCTACGGCTTTTTCAAGCACTGGAAGGTTTATCCTCCAGGCAAATTTTCCGTCTTCTTTCCGGTATAAATTTTTCAGCAAAAACTGCCGGACATCCTCTTCTTCAATATGGGTCGCCATGGCTTGTTCTGCTTCGGCCCTGCTTTGAGAATGTTCGATATCCACAGCTTTGAGTCCGGCAATTACACTCTGGTGATGTGGCTGGTAAAGTCGTGGGGCAATATCTACAACCACCAATCCTGCGAGTCTATTTGGAAATTCAGCTGCAAAACGCATGGCAACTTTTCCGCCCATGCTGTGGCCAATGAGAAAAAACTTGTCGATTCCCCGCTGGTCTGCAAATTGTCTTAGGTCTTCAACGAGTGCAAAATACCCAAAATCCGGACTATGGGGCGAGCGTCCATGGTTGCGCTGGTCTGGAAGAAAAACTTGGAACTTTTCGGAAAATTTCTTGCTCACAGTCAGCCAGTTTTCCCCGGATCCGAAAATTCCATGAAGGATAATTAAGGGCGGGCCTTCGCCGGATTCCCGGAAATGAAGCTGTAAACTCATGTTGCAAAGCAAACGGATTCCGAACTAAACTGGCAATTTTTCACATTCAATTGTATTCGAATTGTGCATCCTTGTTCTAAATCCGTTTAATTGAACCCTCAAATTAACCAAGTATTTGTGAACGCCGAGAATCCGGAAATTACCATTCTTATGCCCTGCCTCAATGAGGAAGCCACCATTCGGGTCTGTGTGGAAAAAGCATTCAAAGCCCTTAAATCTATGGACATTGCCGGGGAGGTTTTGGTTGCAGACAATGGCAGTACCGATCAATCGGTTTTAATTGCAGAAAAGGCCGGAGCCCGGGTTATAAGGGTTGAAAGTTGCGGGTATGGTGCTGCAATTGCAGGGGGAGTTGCGCAGAGTAAGGGGAAATTTATCCTCATGGGCGATGCGGATGACAGTTATAATTTTTTGGAAATCGAGGCATTTGTCAAGGCCTGGAAAAACGGTGCCGAATTTGTAATGGGCAATCGTTTCCGCGGTGGAATTGAACCGGGCGCAATGCCGTTTTTGCACCGCTGGCTTGGAAATCCTGTGCTCTCGTATATCGGCAGGCTGTTTTTTTTGTCTTCTTTTGGTGATTTTCACTGTGGCATGAGGGGCTTTACAAGGGAGGCATTTGATAAAATGGAACTCATTTCACCCGGAATGGAATTTGCATCAGAGATGGTGGTTAAGGCTTCTTTATTGGAAATTTCTTCGGCCGAGGTACCCGTTCGCTTATACAAAGATGGCCGGGGCGGTCCATCGCACCTCAATACCTGGTCGGATGGCTGGAGACATCTTCGATTTCTGATGCTTTTCAGTCCGAGATGGGTGTTTTTCTATCCCGGATTGTTTTTTGTTTTCCTTGGTTTGATGTTCAGCAGTTTGCTGATGCGGTCTGTTTTGCCATTTCAATCCCTGAAACTTGATATTTCCACTTTGCTTTATGCCAATGGACTTGGTTTGATTGGGTTTCAGTTGATTTCAATTTACCTGCTGAGTCAGGCTTTTGCAAGGCGCGAAGGTCTTATCATGCAATCGGGCATCAGTATGGATTGGTTCAGGCTTGAACGGGGATTAATTACTGGTCTTCTCCTGATTACTGGTGGATTGTTTTTATCCGTTTCTGCTTTGCTTTATTGGAAAGATTGCAATTACGGACCCTTAAATCCTCAGATTGTATTACGAAAAGTAATTCCGGCGGTAAGTTTGTTTTTGCTTGGTTTTCAGGTACTTGGATTTAGTTTTTTTATGAGTTTCCTGCAAATTGGCAAGAAATAAATTTCAGGTTTTAAGGAAACAAGGCTTCTTTCTTACGCAATAGAATGCGCTCGCTTTGTTTTTCTACCTTTGCTGCTCAAGACTTTTTAATTTTACTATAAGCTACAAAATATGTGTGGAATCGTGGGATATGTGGGATTCAGGCAGGCTTACCCAATTATCATTAAGGGACTTAAGCGCTTAGAATACCGTGGTTATGATTCGGCCGGAATTGCCCTTCTGAATGGAAGTTTGAACGTATATAAGAAAAAGGGGAAGGTTTCCGAACTTGAGGATTCGCTCACAGAAACCGATCTTCAAAGCACCATCGGCATCGGTCATACACGCTGGGCTACTCATGGCGAACCCAACGATGCCAATGCCCATCCTCATTATTCGGCAAGTGAAGACCTCGCCATTATCCACAATGGAATCATAGAAAATTATGGGTCTCTCAAAGAAGAACTCATTCGAAAGGGCCATATTTTCCAGAGCGATACGGATTCAGAGGTTTTTATACATCTGATTGAAGACATCAAATTAAACCTGGCTTGCAGCCTGGAAGAATCTGTGCGCATAGCCATGAGCCAGGTTGTGGGTGCTTATGCCATTGTGGTGCTAGAAAAATCATCGCCTAATCAGCTCATTGCAGCAAGAAAAGGTTCCCCACTTGTTGTTGGGGTGGGTAAAGGAGAATTTTTCCTTGCTTCGGATGCAACGCCCATCATTGAATACACCAACGAGGTGATTTACATCAATGATTTTGATATTGTTACCATTCGTAACGGGGAGCTAAGCATTCTCAACATCGACGCAAAGCCTCAGGTTCCATATATTCAGACACTGGAAATGGAATTGGAGTCGATTGAAAAAGGCGGCTTTGAGCACTTCATGCTGAAAGAGATTTTCGAGCAGCCAAGGTCTGTGTTGGATTGCCTTCGTGGCAGGGTTTCGGCAGACAAAGGGCACCTCATCCTTGGCGGATTGCGGGAGTATCTCAATCGTGTAAACAACATTGACCGCATCATCATTTTAGGTTGTGGTACTTCCTGGCATGCCGGCCTTGTGGCAGAATATGTGATGGAAGAATTTACGAGAATTCCAGTGGAGGTAGAATATGCGTCCGAATTTCGATACAGAAACCCAATCATTCGTGAGGGAGATGTTGTCATTGTGATTTCACAATCCGGAGAAACCGCTGATTCACTTGCGGCTCTAGAATTGGCCCGGTCGAAAGGCGCCATTATTTTCGGGGTTTGCAATGTAGTTGGTTCTTCCATTGCCCGGGCTACTCATGCTGGCGCTTATACCCATGCTGGTCCTGAAATCGGAGTGGCCTCAACCAAGGCATTTACAGCTCAGGTTACAGTTCTAACGATGATTGCACTTGCGATTGCCAACAAGAAGGGAAGCATTTCAGAAGCTACTTTTCGCTCAATGTTGTATGAGTTGGAAGCCGTTCCATCCAAAATTGAAAAGTGTCTGGCGCTGAATGATTCAATAAAAGAACTTGCAGCAGAGTTTAAGGATGCACATAATTTCTTGTATTTGGGTCGTGGATACAATTTCCCAGTTGCCCTGGAAGGTGCATTGAAGCTAAAGGAAATCAGCTACATCCACGCAGAGGGTTATCCGGCGGCTGAAATGAAGCACGGACCTATTGCACTGATCGATGAAGCAATGCCTGTGGTATTCATCGCCACCCACGACAGCAGTTACGAAAAGGTGATCAGCAATATTCAGGAGGTTAAGGCACGCAAAGGCCGCGTGATTGCCGTGGTTTCGGAAGGCGACACCAAGATCAAAACCATGGCCGATTATACCATTGAAATTCCAACTGCGCATGAGGCAATCATTCCGCTGATTGCGGTGGTTCCCCTTCAACTGTTGTCTTATCATATCGCCGTAATGCGGGGTTGCCATGTTGACCAGCCTCGAAATCTGGCCAAGTCGGTGACAGTGGAGTAAGCCCGAACAAGGCTATTTCTGTACCTTGGTTTCTACTTTCAAAACGGTAGAAAAGTAAACATTGATGGGCATCTCCGGCTTCAGACAAGCCCAAAGAATTGTTTGATAAATTAATCAAACAATGACCAGCGTTTTTTCAGGAAGTGCAGCAAAGACTCCTTGCGAACCTGTTGGCAAGGAGTCTTGAAAGTATGAACAGAATCAGGGCAAGGCTAAAAAACTTTTAAGTCATTGCCTGCTTTGAGCCTGATGATGCCTATTAAATCCAAAAAAAGAATGATGGGATAGGTTGGGTCAAGTTCAAACCAGCGGATGCCAAAGTTGGCCCGGCCGCCAAATTTGTGGTGGTTGTTGTGGTAGCTTTCACCCATCATTAAAAAATCGAATGGAAGCAGATTTTTGGCGGTATCGTTTACATTAAAATTGACATACCCGTATTTGTGGGCGAACCAGTTGATGATGGCTCCGTGTACCGGTCCCATCAGATAATGAACCGGCAAAAGCAGAAATTCCCACCAGGCTGTGGCGAAATAAATGTAAAACAAAGTATAAGCCGTGCCCCAGACCAAACGGGAAAGCCACTGATCGCCGATCCATTCTATGGGTTTCCAGTTCGGTACATTTTTTAGAAACTTCAGGTCCAGCTTTGCCCGATTGTTGAGGATGTCGTTGTAAATATTTTTGGTCTTCCACATCATGTCGAACAAGCCTTTCGAATAGGATGGAGAGTGTGGATCTTTTTCCGTATCGGCATAAGCGTGATGCATCCGGTGCATAATTCCATAGGCCCTTGGACTTAAAAAAGAAGAGCCTTGAAAAATATAAGTAAGGATGTAGAACACCTTCACCCAGAATTTGTTCATCGTAAACATTCCATGGGCGGCATATCGGTGAAGGAAAAATGTTTGGGTAAAAAGGCTTAGGTACCAGTGGGCAATAAAAAAAATCAGGATCGGCATTCTGTAGTTTGATTTCGAATTGTTCAGGCTTGTACTAATTTTTTGCCTGCAGTTTGAATTTTGCTTGAGTTCTGAATCATTTCCACAGGGTGTTTGCTGCTTGCAGCTTTGGTTTTTGGGTTTTTCTTGTCAGCAGCAAGTTTTAAATTCAAAAGGTGAAAGGCAACTTTGATCAGCGATAAACCCATCAAGGCAATGAACAAAAGCAAAAATCCCATTGCAGAGAGCGCAGTTGTCAGCATTATTTCTTCCGGACTCAGGTCCCGCCTAATTACGGTTTCTCCTGCCAGGGTAATCATCGGAATTAGGAGCGTGGTTCCGGCCATCAGTAGCTTTTTCATGGTAGTAGTAGTTTAAATTTTGTTGTATGGATAGACTGCTTTAGAAGGTATTTTTCCTTCTTATTGTCAAAGAAGCAGCTTCCAATTTGAACTAAACATGATATTCATTAAGGCTTAATTTGATTTCGGTCAGCTATTGAATCTTGGGTTCGCCGGTCCTGATTTCATGAGTCGCATAAATATTTTAATATTTTTAAAAAATTGTATTTCAATTTTTTAGCAAGTTTTTTTTTGGATTTTTTTAAAAGAAGTTTGTCAATCTGCTATCCGGCTGCTTTGCTTTGTGGTCTATTTACCCCCTGCCGGTTCATGAGTCAAATGAAAAATCTTGTTATTGTGGAGTCCCCTGCCAAGGCCAAAACCATCGAAAAATATCTTGGTGATGGTTTTGTCGTAAAGTCCAGCATGGGCCATATCCGGGACCTTGTGGACGGAAACCATGCAATTGACATCGAGAAGAATTTCGAGCCCAAATACGAAATTTCGGAAGGCAAGCACCAACTGGTGAAAGAACTGAGCGAACTTTCCCGCAAGGCAGAAACGGTCTGGCTCGCAACTGACGATGACCGCGAAGGAGAATCCATCAGCTGGCACTTGAAAGAAGCCTTGCACATTCCTGATAATAAGGTAAAGCGCATCGTTTTTAGGGAAATTACAAAAACTGCCATTCTGAAAGCCGTGGACAATCCAAGGCAGATTGATACCGATCTTGTGAATGCCCAGCAAGCCCGCAGGGTATTGGATAGAATCGTTGGCTATGAAATTTCGCCGATTTTATGGAGAAAAATTAAAGGCGGACTTTCTGCAGGTCGTGTTCAATCGGTTGCAGTTCGAATTGTGGTGGAGCGTGAAAAGGAAATTGAAAAATTCAATTCAGAAGCCCGCTTCAAAACCCACGGGCATTTTAAAACTTCTGGGAACAAAGCCCTTGTTGGAGAACTCAACCGTGATTTCCAGCTCGAATCAGAAGTAAGCGATTTTATGGAGCGTTCCGCAGGCTGCACATTTCGTGTTGCCAACAAGGAAGTAAAAGATGCCAAGCGCCAGCCTTCGCCTCCGTTTACAACATCAACGCTGCAACAGGAAGCCAGCCGCAAACTTGGATTCTCTGTTACCAGAACAATGGTACTCGCCCAGAAACTCTATGAGGCGGGTAAAATCAGCTACATGCGTACTGACTCAACCAACCTTTCTGAAGAGGCGCTAAATGGAGCTGCAACTGCCATCAGGGCTGATTTTGGAGATAAGTATGCACACCGCCGGGTGTTTAAAACGAAAAATGATTCTGCACAGGAAGCGCACGAAGCAATACGCCCAACGGATTTCAGGGCCAAAACAATAGGTGGAGATCGCGATGAACAGCGTCTCTATGAATTGATCTGGAAGCGTGCAATTGCCTCGCAAATGGCTGATGCTTTGCTTGAAAGGACAATTATCACCATCAAGGCAGAAGGAAATCGTACCCCGGCTGACAATGAAAAATTGCATTATCAGGCAAATGGTGAGGTTATAAAGTTTGATGGTTTTCTAACCGTTTACCTGGAAGGCAACGACCAGGAGGAAGAAAACGATGAGGAAGGAAAAGAAAAACTTTTGCCTAATGTGGAGAAAGGGGATTTACTAAACCTTTCTGAAATTCGCTCCCGTCAGCGCTATTCAAGGCCTCCAGCCCGTTTTACTGAAGCGAGCCTGGTAAAAGAACTTGAAGAGCGTGGCATTGGCCGTCCTTCTACCTATGCACCAACCGTTTCTACCATTGAGAAACGCGACTATGTGGTAAAGGATTATCGGGAAGGAAAACCCAGGCCGTATGTTGAATTTGTTTTGAAAAATGGGGAAGTAAGCCGGACCGCTAAATCAGAAATGGCCGGTGCTGAGAAGGCAAAACTTTTTCCAACCGATATGGGACGAATTGTGACGGATTACCTGAACCAGAATTTTGTTCAGGTGATGGATTACGATTTTACCAAGAAAGTAGAGGAGGAGTTTGATACCATTTCCAAAGGGAAAATGGGCTGGCAGGAAATGATTGGAAACTTCTATCATCCCTTTATAGAAATTGTTAAAAAAATCAAAGAAGACCCAAACAGCCCAAGACCAATTACCGACCGAATTTTAGGAAAGGATCCAAAAACCGGTCTCACTGTTCTTACCAGACTTGGTCAGTATGGGCCGATCGCTCAGCTGGGTAGCAGAGAGGAAGCTGAAAAGCCGGGTTATGCTAGTCTTCTTAAAGACCAGCGTATTGACAGCATTACACTCGAAGAGGCTCTCGCTTTGTTCGATTTACCGCGTATGGTGGGTGAATTTGAAGGATTGCCAATGCAGGCCAACAACGGGCGTTTCGGGCCATACATCAAACACGGATCTGTTTTTGCTTCTTTGAAAAAGGGAATGGATCCTTATACAATTACAGCGGAGGAAGCCATTCAAGTAATTCTCGACAAGCGCCAGGCCGACATTGACAAGGTTTTGAAAACCTTTGAGGGAAATGCCGAAGTTAAGATTTTAAAAGGCCGCTGGGGACCTTTCCTGGCGATTGGAAAGGATAATTACAAGTTGCCAAAAGACACGGAATATGCCAACCTTGGTCTGGATGAATGTTTGGCCATTGCCGCAGCTCAGGCACCTTCTACACCCGCCAAAAAGGGAAAGAAAGCGCCGGCCAAAAAGGCAGCACCTTCAAAAGCGAAGAAAAAGTAACAGGATTTCTGTACCTATTTTGTTAAGCGGGATTGTCCTTAGCAGGCAATTTACCGCTGCAACATGCCACTCATGCTGAGCTTGAGGTCTGTCAGTCTGCGCTTGGTATCCCGGGCAAAATCGCCGCGCATCATCCAATCGTAATAGGACGGTTCGTTGCGTAGTACATCCGTTACAACTTTGCCCTTGTGTTTGCCAAAGTTGAAAACCACCAGGCCTTTGTCGTTGTACACCATCCGGCTGGCCAGATCAAATTGGTTGCCTCTGCTGATTTTGTCTAAAACTTCAACATCATTTTGAATCGGGATGGTTACGACACCTTTTTCATCCTTTCGCTCCTGGTTTTCGTACCGTTTTACCTGTTCAATGAGTACTTGAAAAGTTACATAAGTGTCGAACTCGGCGGTGTGCGCCACGCCTTCCTCGCTCATTTCACGGCCACAATAAAAACGGAATGCAGCGGCAAGGTTTCGGGGCTCCATGTGGTGGAAAATTTTTTGTGCATCCACCATCCGGCGCTTGCTGATGTCGAATTCAACATTCACACGCATGCATTCTTCAACAAGCAGTGGCAGATCGAATTTGACGGAATTGTAACCAGCCAAATCGCATCCTTCCAGAAAGGAAATAATCTCAGGCACTGCTTTTCGAAAAGTCAGGCAATCTTTCACATCCTCATTATAAATTCCATGCACCGCAGATGCTTCAACTGGAATCGGCATTTCCGGGTTGATGCGCATGGTTTTGGAAGTGCAACTTCCGTCCGGCATCGCTTTGAGCATTGAGATTTCTACAATCCTGTCGTTGACTGTATCAATTCCCGTGGTTTCGAGATCAAAAAATGCCAATGGCTTTTTCAGCTTGAGGCTGTGGTTCATCTTCGATTGATTATTTGTTTGTTATTGAAGAAGCAAATGCTTGTAAGTCTTTTCCATCAAAATTGCCGGAGCTCATGAAAAGCAGAACATGGCGGCTAAAATCTTTTGTTGCAAGCGATTCAAATAATTGATCGCTGTTCGTATATACAGAAAGGTCGTTTTTGGTAAATGCCAAAATCAAGTCTTTTTCTAAAATGGCTTCGAGCTTTTTGTTATGGACTACCTGAGGGTTAAAATACACAATTGCCTCATCGGCTACATCCATGGTTCCAGCGTAGTTTGAAATAAAATCTTTATTCAAACTTGAGAAAGTATGAAGCTCCAGAACCGCCACAATTTTCCTTTCAGGAAACTGTTCTCTCACCGCTTTTATGGTGGCGGAAAGCTTGCTTGGGGCATGTGCAAAATCCCTGAAAACAATCAATCCATCCTTTTCGCCAATTTTCTCGAGACGGCGCGATGCGCCTTCAAAGGATTGGATGGCTTCAAAAAAAACATCGTCATGAATGCCCAGTTTTGTCAAAAGAATACGGGCACCGTTGGCGTTGCTGAGGTTATGGCTTCCAAAAAACTTCAATGGGATTTCCTTTCCATCACTGGCAATCCAATAAGTGCGGCCATCTTTTACCTTGTGTTTGGGCGTGCCATATTCCAGCACGGTTACATCTTCCCTTTCTTTTTTGCAGATGACAGAAGCCAGGGCATCCTCATCATTTACGATTAAAATTCCTGCCTTGGGCGTTGCATCTGCAAAGCGGTCA
>CAMDMI010000068.1 GCA_945902135.1 Spirosoma fluviale | reverse complement strand
GCGGACTTTCATTTGTTAATAGTAGCCGAGAATTTTTAGTTGTTATGTGCGGGGCGTTGGAGACCAACTGGTTTACTAGAAGGTTTTGAAAATGGCTCATGTTGAAAATCCCGCTTTGCGGGGGCGAAATGGCGACACCTTCTAGGTTTAAAAATTTTGCAAAAATCCGCGAAATCCATCCATCCGATTAATCCGTGATAAAGACAAAAAGATCTGAAATGCCGACCGCATAATGACCTTTATACTCAGGCCTCCATGAAAAGAATGTTGAGGATTACTTCCAACGAAAAAGCCGGGCCTTCTTTCGAAAGCCCGGCTTTTTTGTTGGAATTTTGAAAGTCTTATTCCCTTACAAAGCGCAAGGATTTTCCATCCTCGGTAACCAGAACGTACATTCCTGGCATTAAAGCCTGAAGATCGAAACGCATCAGATTTTGTCCGAATGATTCAACCACCACTGTTTGCTCCTGACCTTTGGTATCGAAGATTTTATATCCTCCTTTCAATCCCTGGCCCTTCAAGAAAATCTCCTTTCCAGCAGGATTTGGATACATCGAAAGATTACCTGAAGCAGCAGTAATTCGCTTTTTGGTCTCTGTAATAATTGGCCACTCTTCAGAAGCTGTATCTGCAGCATTAAGAATATCATTCAAATTCTCGCCTGCAACAATGGCAAAGCCGACATCAATTGTATCGCCAGGCGCAATCGAAAACGGACCTTGCCCAACTGCAATCGAAACATCCTTAGGAGCTGATACTCCTGCATTCCGTCTATAAATTCCTGAAGAAATAGATGCAAATTTTTCGGCATCCGTGTATCCATCATAAACACCGAAGGAATCAATTGCTGTGGCATCGTTGTCGATGGCATAATAATTTGGTGTTCCATTTCCAAGAACTGCAATGCCTGAATAAAGTCCATCAGGATTAGAATTGTAAGTAAATCCAAGTTTGTTTGCTGCACTCCATCCTGCTTTGTCCTGTTGTCCACTGGCAGAAATATCAAAATCTCCATAGAGTCCAACAAAGAAATTGTTGAGAACTGCAGTTGTGCTGTTGTTCTTAATCAAATAGCGCACAATTACATAGTTGCTGTCTCCGGGAGTTGTTTTGGCAAAGCTTTGCTGAAGAATCGTGATGTTCGAAGCTGCTGTACCTGCATTCGCATCCGTCATGGTGTTGTTGTATTGGTAAACACCGGCCATTGGCATACTCATTTCTTTAATGAAAGAGACATTCTTATAATCATTGTCGTGAGCCTGGACTCCACCGGTAGAAGTTGAGCGACATGTATTTGCAATTTTAGTTGCAGATGTCCCTGTGAGCAATCCTAGCTCATACAATGTCTGACGGCTTTTGTGTTTAAACCCAAGACCTTCCGTAGAATTATCATCATTAAACCCAATCCTGCCCTTGCTGGTAAAAGTGGTGCTGATGTTGTTCTTTTCTACATTGATATAGGTAGGATTCAAAATCACTGAATAGTGATCGTAGTCGTAGAAGGCACCATCGGTATAGTACATTCTAATGTCGATGGTGCGGTCATTTGGAAGTGTTGGCTTTAAGAAAATCTTAAAAGGCTTTCCATTGTTGTTCTTAATTTCATTGGTGTTCATCACACCCAAAATTGTTTCGGTGGAATTGGCATCAGCAGTAACATAAGTACTTGATGTACCGGTAACAATTGAAAAGGTAACTTTCATATTGGCACTTGAAGTTTCAAGATAATTGATGAAATCTGCAGTGATTTCCAGGCTATCACCTGGCTGAAAAAGGTTGTTCCCATCATTGTCCTGAACACGAACCGCAATGTTCTTAATGCCTGGGGCATCTTCTGTAACTGCACGATACGCATTCACAATTCCACGACCATACTTGCCAAAAAAGGTAGCACCTGTATTTCCTTGAATGGTATAAATGTTGTCAGATGTAACTCGTATTTTCTTTGCAATCTGGTCAGGTGAGAAATCCGGGTAACGGGATTTTACAAGTGCAGCAACCCCAGCCACAACGGGTGACGCCATGGAAGTTCCGCTGTTATTTTGATATGCATTTTGGAAATATGTGCTGTAGATATTAACCCCAGGCGCACCCACATTAACCTTATAATTGTAATTGGTGAAACTGGCCCTGCGGTTTCCGGTTCCAAGTGCAGAAACAGACAGTACGTGGTCGTAATAAGCCGGAAAGAAAAGAGCAGGAGAATTGTCATTTCCTGCAGCTGCTACTACCAGGGTTCCGAATGTGAGTGTCGCATCTGTAATTACCTCCTGCTCAAAAGTGGAATATCCACCAGCACCGCCCCAACTGCAATTGATTACATCAGCACCATGAACAGCACCGTATTCAATTGCCTCATAACCGTAATAAATGCTTCCGCCTCCATCATCTGGTGCGCATTTCAATGGCATAATTTTGCAGTTAAAAGCAACACCTGCAATGCCTAAATTATTGTCATTTTTCGCAGCCGAAATGCCCGCCACATGGGTTCCATGACTTGCCCCACCCTGGGTAATATTCGGGTCATTGTCGCCAGCAAAATTTGGATCGAATGTAGCTCCACAAAAATCCCATCCACGATAATTGTCAATCTTGCCATCACCGTTATCATCTGTGCCATTGGCAGGATCTGTTGGATCAATTTTAATTTGAGGGGCCAAATCCGGGTGGTCAATCTGAACACCAGAATCCGCGATTCCAACCACCACATTTGTATCCCCTTTTGTAACATCCCAAGCCTGAAAAACCTGAATACTATCGAGGTGGTATTGCTGGGTTCGAAGGGGATCATTTGGAAGATAGGAAGTCTGCCTGATGTACTTTGGCTCTGCATATTCAAACAGGCCAGTATTCATTGCGCGACGGATTGCTTCCTGAACCGGCACATTGGAAGAATAATGAAGCTGATAGATTAAGGTCATATCAGGAATCCGTTCTCCGGTAAAATGGAATTGATTTCTCGGCATCTGACGATTTGGAAATCTTGAGAAGAAACGCTGTAAACCAAGACCAGAAAACAAAGACTGAGCTGCCGGATGGTTAAAGCTAGTTTTACTAAGCAGGCTTCGAAACTCCGGTTTTACCCTAAGCATCAGGGTTTTATCCCATGTCTTGGTAGCTGATGGGGAGCCAGGAATGCCGTTTCCGGCCATAAGGGTTTGTAAACCTGAAATTATCAGGCAGATGAGTAATAATTTGGCTTTCATTAATGGAAGAAATTTTGATTGGCGAACACAAAGAAACAGCCAAATTTCATTCTGAAAAAGGCATTCATCGAATAATTAATTAAATACCGGGGCAGGTTCTGCTTTGCCCTTCTTTCCTCTGCGGTTGAAGTAAATCCAAACACCACAAGGTTTATCCATGAAATAATTGGCCACCAATTGAATACGCGTTTTTTGGGGTCTGTAAAATATAAATTGGCCGTCTTTTTTACCATTCCGATAATAACCTTCTTCCTTCAATCCACCGTTTTCATACCAATTTCGAAACAAGCCCTCAGGCATTCCATTCTCATAATTGCCGGATTGTTCTAGTTTCCCATTCGAAAAAAAAGTAAGCCAAACACCTTTGTAAACGCCCGATTCATAAGGCCCTTTTCGAAAGAGTTTCCCGTTTGAATGAAAATACCAGGCACTGTCTTGTTGCAAATCGTTTTTCCAGTTTTCAAGCTGAGAAATTGTACCATTAGGAAAATATCCGGTTGAAAGGCCGTTTTGCTCTCCATTCAAATAATTTTCCCTTGCCATAACTCGGCCATCTGGGTAGAAGTACTCCCATAAACCTTCCCTCCTGCCATTTCGCATTTCTCCCTTTTCTCTTTTAGATTGTCCGTTGGCTATCAAACCAACCGACAACAAAAAAATGATTATCAGTACTTTATGAAATTCAAAAAGGGCGCATGGCTTTTGCATAGGTCTTTGCAAAATACGAAGTTGAAAGCAAATTTTCAGTAACACCCAGCTTGGATGAAGTATGAATAAACTTCGCATCCCCACCCGTTAAAATTTCTGTTACCAATCCGACATGGGTAATGCCATTGCCAATCTTTCTATCCGAGAAAAAAACCAGATCACCGGGTTGCAAATCGCTCTTGTTTACAGGCCTTCCTGTTTCGCTCTGTTGTTTGGATGTTCTTGGCATTTCAAAACCTGCCGCCTGAAAAGAATTCTGAATCAATGCGGAACAATCGATTCCAAACTTATTGGTGCCGCCATCACGGTGGGGCGTTCCGATATAAGACCTGGCTGCCGCAATCACCGACTTAATCTCTTTTGAATAGGCCACCGATTTCTTAGACCTGCCTTTAAATATCCGTGAAAACCAGCCTTGTTTTTTACCAGAACTGGAAGACTTGCGGCTACAAGATGCAGCACCAAACAAAATAAATACAGAAAGCAGCAAAATACCAATCGGCCTCATTCTAAAATATATTTCGTCAAACTTCCTTTTTCGATTTTTAAGCACAACAAACATCTCTGTTTTTTCGATATAAGTCCCGAAAATTGATTGGGCTTTTTGTTCCTTTGCAAGATATGAAACTGCTTTTTTGGATTCCTTTCGTATTCGGCGCTCTCTTTTTTTCAGGATGCACCGATCCTACCAGCACAAGTACTGTTTTCGACCCAGTGAAACAGGCGGCTGAAGATGAGCTTACACTTCAAACCTGGTTTGCAGAAAAAGGACTTAAAGACAGTGTGATCAAAACTTCAAGCGGCCTTTATTACAGGATAACAAAATCGGTGCCCGACTCTATTCTGGCAGGACCAGATTCCATGGTTGTAAATCCTGCAAAAAAACGAATCAGCCTTGGAAAGAAAGTATTTGTGCGCTACGAAGGCCGATTACTAACAGACAGCCTTTTTGATTCAAACCTCAATTCGGCAACTGCATTTTCATTTTACCCTGGCAATGACATTACAATCAAAGCATGGGAAGAAGGTTTGTTGAAATTTTCAAATCTTGAAGAAGGCTATCTGTATTGCCCCTCCGGCTTGGCATATAGAAATGTCAATCAAAATAAAATTCCTGCCAACTCCTGCCTGAAATTTTTCATTCGTGTTACAGGGCTTGAGTAATAATTCGAAGTTTATTCTTGGCTGCTTGGCCTAAAAAACACAGATTTGCCCGTTCAATCATTCATCTCAAGAAATTCAATATGGCATATAACCTGCTAAAGGGAAAAAGAGGCATCATCACTGGGGCACTTGACCCAAACTCCATCGCCTGGAAAGTGGCCGAAAAAGTATTTGAAGAAGGTGGCCGTTTTGTGCTGACCAATGCCCCACTTGCCATGCGCATGGGCAAAATCAATGAACTGGCTGCTGCTTGCCAAGCTGAAATTGTGCCTGCCGATGCCACTTCAGTAGAAGAGCTAACCAATCTTTTTGAAAAATCGACCGAGATCCTCGGTGGAAAAATTGATTTCATTCTTCATTCCATCGGAATGAGCCCGAACATCAGAAAGAGCAAACCCTACGAAGACCTCAATTACGATTGGTTTCTTAAGACGCTTGACATTTCAGCGCTTTCTCTTCACAAAATGCTGCATGTAGCCGACAAAACGGACTCCTTAAATGAAGGAGGTTCTGTGGTGGCATTGAGTTACATCGCCGCCCAGCGGGTATTCCCAGATTATACCGACATGGCACAGGCAAAAGCCACACTTGAGTCTATTGCCCGCAGCTTCGGACAAGTGCTGGGCCTAAAGAAAAGAATCCGGGTGAACACAATCTCCCAGTCACCAACCATGACCACAGCAGGACAGGGAATTGATGGCTTTGACGCCTTCTTTTCCTATGCCGACAAAATGAGTCCACTAGGAAATGCACCAGCAGAAGCTTGTGCAGATTACTGCGTGAGTTTATTCTCGGATTTAACCCGACATGTAACCATGCAAAACCTGATGCATGATGGTGGATTCTCCTCCGTTGGAATTTCACAGCATATTGTGGATGCCCTTACGCCGAAATCCTAAGCATACCTTTAGTTCTTAAACCCAAGCCCGGAACCCCGGGCTTTTTATTTTTATGTGGAAAATCCATTTGTGGAAAACAAGCAGATGGATTTTCTTGCAACAAATCAAATTCCAATACTTGTCATGAAATTCCTTTCAATCTTTTTGATCACTGCCTTTATGCCAATCATGGGTTTTGCTCAATCAAACAAAGGCGCAGACGCCATACTGGGCATCTGGCAAACTGGTTCCGGGAAAGGTCGGGTTCAGATTTTCAAAGGGACTGACGGGCATTACCACGGAAAAATTGTCTGGCTAAAAGAGCCCAATTACGAAGACGGGAAACCTAAAATCGATAAAAACAATCCCGACCCTGCAAGAAAAAAAATGCCATTGCTAGGCCTTCAAAATCTTCGGAACTTTCTGTATGAAGGCGAAAATCTATGGTCGAATGGCAAAATTTATGATCCAGAAAAAGGCAGCGACTACAGCTGCAAAATGACCCTGGCCAATGAAAATACTTTGGATGTGCGGGGCTTTATCGGCATTTCACTTTTCGGCAGGACCGATACCTGGCGCCGGATTTTGGAGAAAAAATAAGCAGTTTATCTGCTTCTTTTTCTGGCATTGGCTTCCTCGTATAATCGCTTCAAATTTTTTGAATTGTAGCGATAATCATCCAGATTTCTCCGAAATTCCCAGTAGTGTCGGTTCGATATCCTGAGCAGGGTATCTGTTTTCACTATCAGCGAATCCAGATTTTTTAAAACATGGTTCATAGAATCCAGACCTTGTCGTTCGCTAAGATCTCCAGATTTAATGCGCTGAACCATTCCGTCAAGCTGCATTTCAGATTTCTCCCAACGAGAGATAAGCGGCTTATTGGCAGAATACTGACTTTCGAAAAACGACTTGGCCTCGAGAAGATTCCGACGAAGTGAATCGCTCCACAAGGCATAAGACTGATCCAGCTTTTTTTCAATTATAGTGTCCGCATACGCTTCTTCTATTGCCTTGGTCGCAAATTTCTTTTGCCTGCGTGTGCTGTCACCCAAGGCTTTCATATTGAGGCGAAACTGAATCCGCCTGTTGCTCAATTCCGAGAATTTTCCCAAAAACTCCTTCTCATCAACAGGAGAGCCGCAGCCCCAAAATCCTGCGATTGAAACTAAGAAAATGAAGAAAAAACCAAATTGAAAGTGTACGCGAAAATTCATCCTGCAAATCTTGGTTGACAGATTTTCAATTGCAAGGAATATCCCCAGGTTTCAAAGAATTTGCCTTTAATTTGAGCCGGCAGAACAAGGATTACAGCTGCCAATGATATAAAAAGATGAAGTTTTTTGTGCGCTTTGCCTGGCTGATTTCAATGCTCGGCTTTCTCTATAACCTGTTTACCACCTACGGAAATGTGCAACAGGTTTTGTTGCTGAAATTTGGCGAAATAGGCTTTGCGCTAAGCAGGGCCCAATACTTCTTCTTTTTCTTAGCCTTTTTCTGTGTACTGAACATCCTCCTTTTTATTCTGGGCAAAATGGTTCCCGGCATACCCAATAAATTTCTTTTTGTTCCCTTTTCAAGCTGGTGGACAGAAAACCGGGAAAGTCGGGGCATGGCAAATCGGATTCTTAGCAACTGGACCTGGGCAATTTCAGCCACAGCCAATTACTTTATGATGTATTGGATGCTGGTGGTTGAAAATGATTTCCACTTTGAGGGTGGCACAATTTCCTCTGTCAATTGGTTTTACAAACCGGGCTACCTCATGCTGGCCAGCCTGCTGTTTCCATGGTTGCGTTTTTTTCTGCGCAATGTGGATTTACTTGCACAAAGGGAAAGGGAATAATTCCAAGGCCGGCTCCTCAATGAGGATTTGTTTTTAAAAGGATTTATAAAAACAATTTCTCCTTTTTAAGCAATCTTCTTTACCAAGAGATTTAAAAAAATTGATTTCGGAATGAATCGGGATAAATTTTTCAAGAAGAAACAAAATGTCTGGCAGCTGCTTGGCGCACTTGTTTTGATTTCCCTCTCTGTTTGGAAAATAAGCAAGGGCTTGGAGCAAAATATGGACATCCGGTTTTACGATGAGAGTTTTTACCTTACCCAGGGCCTATACCAAAACATCAGCGAATGGATTCCTGACTATTCGCCGCTTTATTGCCTGCACTACAAAATTCTGGGTGTCCTTTTTCCTGATGGCATTGAATTGTATTACGCCAATTACCGGTTTTGGGACTTGATCCTCGGAATCAGCGTTTATGCACTTCTGCGCCTTTCAGGCATCTCCTTTATACCCGCAATCCTGTGGGGAATGTCTGCCTGCGCTTCCCAGATCGGTCTCCCACTTTGGCCGAAAGCTGGGCACCTAGCCATGGCCGGAACCAGCATCGGAATTGCCGGTCTTTGGTTTTGGCGCGACCAACTGAAAACCCAATTGGTTTGGATTTCAGGAATTTGCTTTTGCATTTCTTGGTGCCGCCCAGAATTTTTGGCCGGGGCATTGACTGCCGGATTTTTGCTGCTGTTTTTTCTTTGGAAAGGTGAAGGAACCATCAGCAAAGCTGCTTTGATTCCTTGGCTCCTTGTCATGGCTTTTGCACTCCTCTGGGGTTTGCCATTCGGCGAAAGTGGCAGAGGTTTGGTGGCATTCGGGCAGCACTTTGTGCATAATTGGCGAAACATCAGCGGCCAAAATTCTGGGGATTTGATGTGGGATTGGGTCAATTGGCGACCTATTTTCGAGCAACATTTCGCTTCCGCTAAAAATCCGCTGGAAGCATTTTTCATGAATCCAGCCGACATGCTTCAGCATCTTTGGTTCAATCTGCGTTACCTTTTCTATAATTCTCTGGTTTACTTTACCGAAACACTTTTCCCTAAAAGACTGTACGGCATCTCCCCCATTACTGGATTCGGCATCCTATGGCTTGGAGTCGAAATTCTGCAAGGTTTTAAGCTGGGTGAAAAAATTCTTAAAAAATTAAAAGACCAAAACACCAGCAACTTCTTGCCATGGTTTTGCCTTACCATTCCTTCCTTGCTGGCAGGCCTGCTTTTTCAGCCAAGACCCCATTACATCCTACCGCTCCTTCCCTTTTTTGTATTTGGAACCGGACTTTTTTTTCGAAGTATTACAATTTCACAAGGATTGAAAAAATGGAGGCCTGCGCTCATGCTGCTCCCACTCATTTTACTTTTCTTCCTTCCGGAATGCCGGGCCTTTTTTCAGGTCATTCCATATTCATCTGCTTCCAACCAAACAACACATCCTGAAAAGGAAGAATTATTCGGACCCGTCACCACAAAATCCCTGGAACATAAAACGCTGATTCAAGAATTGGAGAAATATCCTTTCCCAAAAGATTTCCGGATTTTCGACGCTTCTACCGGCGCAACAGAATACCTGGGAAAAAAGGTCATTCAATGCGGAAAAATAGGCTTTGAAATGAATTACCAAGCTTTAGCGGAATTCCACCATTTTCTGGATTCAGCCAAGGTGCAAGGAATTTTTCTGCATGAAACCATTCGATATGACCGATTCTTCACCGGAAATCCCACCTGGCAAAAATTAAAAAGCCAGCCACAAAAAATGGGCTGGCTCAAAATACCGGTTGGCAAGGCAGGAGATTCGCTCCTGGTCAGGAACTGATTATTTATTATTTCCGCCGACCGCAGATCTCAATGTACCTGCACCATTTTCTTTCACTGCAATGTCAAGAATCAAACGAGAATGCACTTTCATTTCTCTTGGCTTTGGATGGTGACCGAACAAAGGCTTAGGATGGTTTCCACCACCACAATCACCATGATGCTTTGCCTTTTCAGCAGCTTCATCTTCAGACTCAATGCTGAGTTGGTCCAAACCAGCTTTACCATCAAGTGACTGGTAACGAAGTGTCCATGCGCCTGAAGCATCTTTAACCAATTCTGCAAGCGAAGCGTTTCCAGGACGGGAAGAAATAATTGGCTCCTCCTTTTGGAAGTTCTCTGGAAGCGTAAAAGTCAGGACATCTCTACCGAGTACTTCCAGACTTTTCGAAGATGTTTCCCAAACAGGTTCTTTTTCAGGACGCTCTTGATGGCAAGCAACGGCGGAAAACAATAGGATGCTAAAAAGGCCAGATGAAATACGGTTCATAATTTTTGTTTAAGTTTTAGACAAATAAAGAAGTGAAACGGTTTGAAAGCGATGATATTATTGAGTACAAACTAAATTTGCTTGTAAACTTTCATTTTCCAGCAAAAACCATCCCAAGCAAGCCAATCATTTATACTGGGAATCCAGATTTTTTGGGCCTGCCCCGCCCCGCCCAAGGCGAGGACTGGTCGGGCCATCCGTTGCAATGTGGTCCCTTCGGAACCACGATTTTCACTGCTGTCCCTCAGGCGAGAATTATCTCAAAACCTCAAATTGAACCAAGCCCCATAACTCTGTTTTTGGCGCGCTAAAATAAATCATCAATTTTCTGAAATTATTAGTTCTAAACTTAAAAATCACACATTCCTTTGCAATGTGATTGGCCTCCGGAACCAAAAATGTTCAGAAAGCCAATCTCAATTTTTAGCTATGTTTACAAGCAGACACAAGCAAATTTTTTAGATTTAAACAAGCAACTGAACAAAAAATCAGGATTTTCTCAGATGGATAAACAAAAAATTTACTTTCCCAACCTGAATGGTTTAAGATTTATCGCAGCTTTTTTGGTAATTATCCACCACATCGAACAATTAAAATCCATTTCTAATCTTGAAAATTATTGGGGAACAATTCCATTTATTGGAGTAATCGGAAAATTAGGTGTGGTTTTGTTTTTTGTGTTGAGTGGATTTCTCATCACATACTTGCTTTTATCTGAAGAAAAATCCTTTGATGACATTAGCATTAAGAAATTTTATATGCGAAGGATACTTCGAATATGGCCATTGTATTTCCTGATAATTATTTTAGCATTTTTTGTTCTACCATATATTAATCTATTTACCCTTAATGGATTTGGAATAAATTCAATTCATGCCGATCTGGCAATAAAACTAGTTCTGTATGCACTATTCCTGCCAAATATTGTTTTATCTATGCTTGGTGTAATTCCATATGCCTCACACACCTGGTCAATAGGCACTGAAGAACAATTTTATTTGGTTTGGCCGGTTTTTATGAAATATCTGAAAAAGAACCGGATATTATTAATGTTCATCATTATTGTTACTTATTTACTATTTCGACTGTTTTTAGCAAATCCACTTTCAGACTTTATCCCATATAAAAATATTATCAGAGAATTTTGGTCCACTTTCAGCATTGATTGCATGGCAATTGGAGGAATTTTCGGAATCATGCTTTTTAGAAATGATAGATTTCTTTATCTAATAAAAAATAACCTAACATTCTACTTTAGCCTCGCCTTTGTTTCTATTCTTATGATTAAAGGCGTTTATATCCCCTACTTTCATCTTGACTTTTTTTCTGTTTTTTTCGGAATCATCATCTTGAATTTCGCCTCTAACGATAAAATAAAAATATCCCTAGAAAATAAGTATTTCAACTACTTGGGAAATATCTCTTACGGCTTATACATGTACCATCCAATTGGAATAATCTTGGCTATCTACTTAACCGTTGCAATTGGTCATCCAACAAATTGGCTCATTTACCCATTGAGTCTACTTTTCACCATCATTATTGCAGGACTTTCCTATAAGTATTTTGAAACCTACTTTTTGAAATTCAAGCATAAGTTTTCTAAAGTTCTTAGTGGCAACAGCACTGGCCAATAAAAGCTTAGTCGCCCTTCAAGCCGTGAACATCGTCCATATTACCAATGCGCCGAAAGATTTCGAGGAGTCACAAGAAATTTCTGGGGATTGGGAAGAATTGATATTCAGGGGAATTTGCATTTCCGGCACCAGCGGTGCCGGATGTTATTAGATAAAGAAAATTAAAGTACCAAAGCTCCAGAGGGAGCGACATGTTATTTACTGCAAAAGCCAAACCAACATAGATTTGGAATAGGTTTTGTCCATCTGAATTAGGAAGTATCGCTCCTCTGGAGCTGATAATAGGTTTGAATAATTCTATTGACATTTTACCCCGCTGGGTTAAAATGTCGTAAAGATCAGGCTGTTATCAAAACCAGGAATGCTCTAAATTAATAATTCTAGTCTGGAAAATGGATTTGCATTCGGGTAGAATAGAATTTTCTCTCCCTCCCCAACTTTTTCCGCTGACCCATTTCGAACATCTTTCTAATTTCTAGAACTCCACTTCTTTCCGGATCACATCCTTGCCCCTGCGAATTTCAGCAAAGGTCTTCTCGCCTTTCGTAAATTTTCCTAGCGCTTCCATGTATTTGTAAATGTCGGAGGTTTCGTGTTCGCCC
>CAMDMI010000067.1 GCA_945902135.1 Spirosoma fluviale | reverse complement strand
GCAATGGCAATGGTGCCAACCGATTTTTTCATCCTTACAAGGCTAACAGCAAAATTGAAAACATCCTTGCGCTCGCTGTGTGAAAGAAACGGAAGTAAAATGTCTTCAATCTTGTCGTAACCCAATTCTAAAATAATTCTCGCCAGTCTTCCTGCCTGCGGCAAATCGGGGAATCTTTTGCCAAGCTCCTCCTCAATCTGTTTGGTTTGCTGGCGTTCTTCTCTTGTGCTGAGCTGTGTGGGCCTGGTTTTATAATGATGAAATAAATCCAGCGACAATTTGAAATCATCCTGCCGCATTTCCACCAAAGCAGTAAGCACATCCTGCACAAGCGTTTCTTTTACGATTTCATTGGATGCCTTGATGGCACCGAGTGGCGTATTCACCTCATGTGCAATGCCCGCAATAAGAAGCCCAAGAGTCGCCAATTTTTCCTGACGAATCATGTCTCCCTGCACCGAAATCAACTTTTCGAGCGCGTCCTCAAGGGATCTGCTTTTTTCCTGAAGGTCTACTTTGGAATTTTTGAGTAGCTCCGTTTCATAGGCAAGCGAAATGGCGTCCGCCATTGAATTGGCAAATGCAATTTCGCCCTCGGTCCAGATGCGATGGTTAGAACCCGTGTATTCTGAACAAAGCACACCAAAAACATCATTCAATCGTCGAATTGGCACATCAAGCATGGAACAAATGTCCAATGGCTTCAGGTAATTTTCAGAAAATTCCTTTGTGGCCGGATGGTTTTCAGCATCTGAAGCCGCGATTTCAGGCTCGTTCAATACTGCATGAAAATACCCTGGAAAATCATTTTTATGCAGTGAAATTGACTCTGAAAAAGAAACAGATTCCTTTAAAAATACGCCTTCCGTGCGAATTTCTAACTTTTTTTCATCCGTAAAAAACCAGATACTGGACCTTTGAGAACCCAAAACGGATGAGGCCCTTCTGGAAATCAGCCTTAACTTTTCCTGAAAATCAAGCGAGGCCGGAAGGCTTCGAATTTCAATCAGCACATCTTGTTGACGGATAAATTCCATTCTGGATTTTTCAGCCTCTTCTTCAGAAAGTCTGATTTCTGTGATGTCGTGAAAATATATTCTCAACAAAGGTTCTTCAGGAAGGAAAAATAGACTTCCTTCCATGTAAAAATCATTTACCTTGAACTGGAGTTTTTTCGATTTCTGGAGTAAAAAGTCTTCGACCTGCACCCCAACTATCTTCATAAAATCCTCCAATAAGAGAGACTCTATTCCGCTAAAAAACTTTGTGGTCGCAGGATTGAAATATGAAATCACACCTTTGGAATAGTCGATTTCCACAACAGGATTAGGATTCTGCTGCGGAAAATAGGCCATGTGTTTTACCTGCTTGGTCCTTTCTTCAACCCGTTCTTCTAAAATGGATTTTGCCACTTCCAACTCAGATTTGGTCTTTTGAAGTTCCCTGTTTTTTGAACTCATTCTTTCGTTGAGTTCAAGAACTTCCCGAAGGCCGCGAAGGGCCGAATCCTGAATAAAGAGGTATTCTGAAAAATAATCTTCTGCCGGAAAATGGCTCAGGTTTACCCTGTAATTGGCCAATGGAAAAATCTCATTAACCACCGGATTGGCAAACACTGCACATGAATCGGGCGTAAAAAGCCTTATACTACATTTATACCGCTGCCTATGAAGTATTGCTTCAAAGTAAAAAATTTGATTCCCTTTAAAATTTGGCTTGAAAACCTCTTCGATTTCAAGTTTTTCCCATTTGAAATGTTCTAAAAAATCATGGCTTACCAGAATCTCGGGAATAGAAATACTAAAATTATCGCCAATCTGAAGAATCTGCCCGCTTCTGTCTAAAATAATCAGATAAGGAATTGAATGTGTAAGGGTAGTCATCATGTACTCCTTCATATCCAGCAATTGCTTATTTTTTCTCCTGAGCTGGAAAAGACCGGATGCATTTTTCGCCAGGGTTCGAAGGCCCTTTAATTGAGTTTCAGATAGGTTATTTGGCTTGCTATCAATAACACACAAAGTACCAAGTGCAAAGCCCTTTTCATCGCGAATCGGCACACCAGCATAAAACCCAATTCCATCTTGTGCAGTTACGAGGGGATTGTCGCTAAACCGTGGGTCATTTTGCGCATCTTCAACCACAAAAACATCATCCCCATGGTTGTTAATGGCATGGCCACAAAAAGAAATATCGCGGGAAGTTTCGCAGGCTTGCATTAAGATCTTTGACTTAAACCATTGTCTGTTTGCATCAACAATGCTGATCAAACTTTCCGGAACACCACAAATGGAGGCCGCAAGTCGGGTTATTCCATCAAATTCATCCTCAGGTGCTGTATCCAGAATTCCAAGTGCATACAGTGCATTGAGTCTTTCCTTTTCGTTTTGCGGGATTGAGGGACTAGTCATCTTACCAGGTTAACTCAAATAAAATGCCTGATGGGAAATCAACATCTACTCCCAGGTTTCTAATTTTTACATCCAAATCAAACCGCCTTCCAAGTCCACGAAGGATTCCTACAACCATTGGCTGAAGACCCGGCCTATCGCTGAAATACAATAGTTCTATGCGGTTGGCACTTTCATTTTTTACCTTAAAAGACGGAGGCACCATTGAAGGCATCAAATGGGTAATCTTCATGTGAATTACATTCAGATTGTGAAGAAAATCAGTCAGATTATTTCCACCTAAATCCAATACATTTTCATAGCCACTTGCTGCGGTATGGGTAATCCAATGTTCTCCAAAAAATTCAAGAAGTTCTTCTGGTTTTACACCCAATTCTTCCGAACCAATCCGGACCAAATCATAGGTCAATGAATCCGGATAGCTTTTCAGCCCAATTATTTCCTCATCCTCGAGCCCCGCTTTTGTACGGATCCTGTTCCACATTTCCTCCCCATGATTTCTCAGGACAAGTTCCTGCATGGCTTTATTTACCAGTCCGTACATCTTAAAGTTTGTTTTGTTTTTGAATATTGAATGGAGAGAATCCCAGCAGAATCATGTCGTCGGAAGCCACCGCACCACCCTGCCATTTCCGAAGGAACATATCAAATTCAATATCTCTTGCAGATTGATCTTGGTCGATGATTCTACGAATCGCCTGCAGCAATCCTTCTTTTTTAAGTTTAGAGCCTTTTGCCCCACCTTGCAATTCCTGAACGCCATCAGTAAAGAAAAAGAAGAAATCCCCTTCCTTATACTGGAATGACCTCAGGGCTACCTGACCTGGAAGAAAAAATCCTCCACCAATTCTGGGTCCTTCGTATTGATGCCATTCGAGTTCATCGGTGGCAGCCACATACCGAACAAAAGGAATGCGGATGTCTGCAATTGTAATTTTCTGCACCTCAACTTCGATTCTAAAAACCAGAATGTCGAGGTAATCTCTGAGTTTATGGCTGCGATCCACACGGGCAAGATTTCGCACAATATTGCGGTTCAATTGCCTGATGATTTCCTGAGGCTCTAGATTTTTTCGTGCAAGACTTCGCAGCATTTCATGTGACATTACCGAAAGCAAAGCGGCAGGAACGCCATGGCCGGCACAATCGCCGATTCCGGCAATAATCCAGTTTCTGGTTTTATTCTTTGCGATGAAGCAAAAATCACCATTTACCAAATGCTTCGGTCTGTTGATGAAAATTGCATCCGGCAAAATTCTAGCTATTTCACGCCTTTGAGGAAAGATTGCTCTTTGGATTCTTTCTGCATAAAGAATCGAAGAATTGATGTCTTTTAAGGACCCTAGGATATTATCGAGGTCGTCCATTGCAATGGGCTTACTCAAAAAAGCCATCAGTTCGGTATCGAGAGCCCGCTTCAGGTTGTCGTCTTCGGTATTTCCGGAGATATAAACCACAGGCACATCCCTGAACTCATGGATTTTCTTCATCGTATCGATTCCATCTTCTGAGTTTCCCAATTTCACATCCATAAGCACTAGATCGGCAGTGTTTTCACGGAAAAATGCGATGGCATCCGTGCCGTTTGCAAAACTTGCCAGCACTTCATGTCCGAGGTTAATCAGATAATGCCGGTAGAGTTCGGAAATCAAAAACTCATCCTCCACAATGACAACCTTCTTCTTTTTCATTACAAATAATGATGCCTGACAGCTTTTGAAATCTGATTAAAATCAATCATTCAGATGATTTCATTGGGCTATTCTTGCTTTTTTTAATGGAAATACTTTTTCAGAGCTGAAATTCAAAATTATCAATTCGAATCCTTGAGATTTTGTTGGAATCAGCAGGATTTAACGACAATTTCAAATCTAAGGAATCTTCAATAAAATGTCGTAAAAATTATCGCACACCCACAATTAACAGCATAAATCCCCTGTATTAAATCCTCTGTTTTGCACTCTTTTTTTCAGAAATAACTACCTAAAATTTTATTTTCTTTGTTGGCCCTCAGGTCTTGCGTTTATGGCTTATGTTTGCGTAGACTTGGTATTTCAAAATGAAAAAGAAAATAGTGATTGTAGAAGACGACCTGATTATTCAGGAGCTGCACAAGCACTATGTAGAAGATCTTGGTCATGAGGTAATTGCCTGTTGCACAAGCGGTCAGGAAGCCATTGATTTCTTCCGCGACCACCATGCAGATTTGATTTTGATGGATGTTCGTCTAGAAGATTCGCTTGATGGCATCGATACAATCAAAAAAATTCAGGAAATCCGGGCGGTTCCTGTTTTGTATGTAACAGGCAATACCGAAGATGCCAATTTCCGGAGGGCGATTGAAACCAACATGAAAGGTTTCGTTACGAAACCCATTTCACCGGATGAACTTGAAAAAGTAATTGACTCTTTAAAAGAACTAACGGATTCCATCCTATTTGCTGAAAACATCCAGAAAAGCATTCTTCCACAACGGAAGGACTTTCACCGGATTTTCGAAGATTGCCTTTTTATCAATCGCCCTAGAAATACAATCAGCGGCGATTTTTCTGTAATTTCTCGGAGAAAAGACCACAAAGATCTTATCGTTGCAATTGGAGATTGCACAGGGCATGGAGTACCGGCAGCGCTGCTTTCGGTTTTAAGCCACGGCATCATCAACAGAGGTTGCAGAAAAACCCGAAAACTCAGGGAAATCCTTTTGGATCTCAACAACAACATTCTGCGCAATCTTTCCCGTCTTGGTTCCGAACACAATGTACCTGATGGCCTCGACCTCGTAATTGCCAGAATAGATCCAGAAGAATCTATGATTCGGATTTCAGGCATGCGGATGGCCTTTATCCACTATCAATCGAAACTAAAATCCGCTGAATATTTCTCATTCCGGGGCCAAAGCATTGGTTCCCGAATTCAGAGTACTGATGAAATAACCCATATGGAATTTCCTTATCAGCCGGGAGATTACTTTTATTTCTTTTCGGATGGCGTAACGGACCAATTTGGCGGCTCATTCTCTAAAAAATTAAGTCGAAAAGGACTGCTGGAATATATCAGCAAATTGCATCTGGGCAACGACATCAATAAGGAAATTGAACTCGATTTAAGCCTTAGAAAGTGGCAAGGCACACACGAACAAACCGATGACATTATTTTGCTTGGATTTGATCCATCCACAATTCATTATTTGTAAGATGTCGGGCAAGCCTGATTTTATTTCCCCAACTCAGCTACTTTTTAAAAGGCTGATTGCTTGTTTAATTCCTTTGATTGTTTTGGCTTCCTGCAACAAATCAACAAAGCAGGAAGGAGGAGACACTTCCCTCATAAAAACGGATTCAATACCCACCGGAAACCACTTTTATGTCCACCTGATAGGCACCATCGGCAAGCGATCCGTATCGATGGATTTGCTGAGGGAAGCCAGTCCGGATGGCAAGGCAATTTTTAATGGTTGCTATTCCTTCGATTCAGACCAAATGCCCATTTCGATTTTTTCGCTTGGCTCAGATTCTTTAGACAGCATTGAATTATCAGAATCGGAAATGCCTGAAGGAAATGAAGGAAAGTTCTCGGGGAAATTCCAATCCGGGAAATTCGTGGGTCAATACACAAGCACAAACGGAACCAAGCAGGATTTCTCACTGCAAATCGCATTTCCGGAAGGCAGCATTTCTTTTGATCCAATTTCCGGCGACAGCACCATCCGGGCGAGTAGTTTATCAGAAGCTCCATTTGCACAGTTTTCATACAATTTTCTCTGTCCAAAAGAACCCTGGCTAATGAATGCCATGCTGAGTGAAATCCACGGAGATTCCATTGCACGCCTTTGCCCCGGCAAACCAAGCCTAGCTTTCAAAAAAGCAGGAAATCAATTCGCCTTAGATTACCAGTCGGAAGTACAAGCCATGATTGGAGATTCTGAACTTGAATCTTTTCTAAATTACGAACTGGCTTTTGGTGTGGAGGTGCTTTATAACAGAAGTAACTTACTCAGTCTTTCCTTTTCACAATACAATTACACAGGTGGCGCACATGGCATGCTTTTTTCCCGCTGCGCCAGCTTCGACCTGAATGCTAAAAAACGAATCCGACTGGAAGATGTTCTAAAGGCCAATAGCCAGGAAAAGTTAAAAGTTGCGCTTACGGCTGCTGCCAAAAAGAAATACCAAACCAACAACCTGAGCGATGTATTGCTGGTAGATGAAATTATTCCGAATGAAAATTTCTTCCTCACTGGCAAGGGCATTTGTTTCAATTTTCAGCCTTACGAAATCGGCCCATTTTCTATGGGCGAACAAAAAATTTATTTGCCCTTTAGTTCAATCCAAGACATTGTGAAATAATAGCCGTCTGCTGAATGAATCTTAAAAGAACCTTCATTTTTATCCTTGGCAATCTTTTCTTCTACTCAGCCCAGGCGAATGACTTGATGAGCGATTCCGCCCAAAAAGAGCCAGTGCTTAATAGACCATATCGAAGCCTTCAATTTGGAATCGCAAGTACAAGTTCGGTTTTCAGGGATTTCGCTACCTCTCCACTTTTTTACGAGGGAAGTCCGATGCAATACTGCCTGGCATGGTCAAAGGACGAAGGCAAAAAAGAACGAAGGCTAAGTCTACAGTATCAATCAGGAACTTTCAAACCCGAACTAAAAGAAGTAAACACGCCTTCGGCTGTAAGTACCATTTATCTGCAGTATTCTAGGCTTTGGTATCTGACCAGCTGGAAAAAAACAGACCTTAGACTTGGTGGAATGTTGGACCTTGGAGGAAATTTTCGCTTCAACCCAGCCCTACAAAACAATGCTGGTGGCCTTGAAATTTTCAATACCTTATTTTTAAGCGCAAAAGCCAGCCGTGATGTTTCCCGGCTAAATGAAAAATCAGGGAAATTCCTTTTCCTTTTTAAATATCGAAGGGTTCCGAGAAGGAGAACCCTTTCCTTTCAGCTCAATGCCGCGGTGATGAACAATAGTCTTCGAAACGGATACATTTACAGCAACCAGGCCAACATCACCAACAAACCCAACATTTTCTACAATTACCAGTTCAACACTTTCTCCGGATATCGACTCAATACGGCCCTGGAGTATTCTGTTTTTCTTTCAAATGGCAACGCCATCCGATACGGCTGGAACTGGGATGCCTTTCAAAGCGGAGAGAAATTCAATCGCATGGAAATGGCGCAGCACGCATTTCAGGTTTCATTCTTGTTTCAAATTCCTAAAAGAGAAAAGAAATGAAAAAAGCATTCCTTGGCATTTTGCTCATTCCATTCTGCCTTTCCTGTCAGAAAATACTTTTCAAAGAAGAAATCGCTTCTGAGAATCCGAGAACAAACTTCGAATACCTCTGGAAGGAGTGCAACAACAAATATGCATTCATGAAATACAAGGGCGTCGACTGGCAAGCTGTGTACAATAAATACAGTCCAAAAGTCAGTGATGGCATCTCAAAAGATTCCTTATTCAATGTAATGGCCTCGATGCTGAATGAATTGCGCGATGGCCATGTGAACCTGATTTCACCTTTCAACATCTCCATTTATCCGGTGCATTTATTGGGTCCGAAAAACATTGACCAAAGATTAATAGAGGAGCATTATTTGTCGAAACCCTATTTTATCACGGGCCCTTTCGTGCATAGTTTTATCGACAGCAACCGCATCGGCTACATTCAGTTCAGCGCGTTTACAGGAACAGTGGATTCAGACCAGATGGATTACATGCTGGAGAAATATAAAAACACGCGGGGCTTGATTCTGGATCTACGCAGCAACGGCGGTGGAGCAGCTACAGACATTTACAAAATCATGAACCGCTTTGTGGAAAGCAAAACGAAAATTTTCAAAACCAAGGATAAATCCGGACCCGGTGCAGAAGAATTTTCTGAAGGACTTGATTCCTACCTGGAGCCGGCATCTGGCATTCGATATAAAAACAAAATTGCCATTCTGACGGACAGAGGCACTTATTCTGCAGGCTCCTACACAAGTCTGGCATCCAAGGCTTTGGACAATGTAATTCTCGTGGGTGACACCACTGGTGGAGGACTTGGGATGCCAAACGGAGGGCAATTGCCCAATGGCTGGACCTACAGATTTTCGGTCACACAAACCCTCGACCTGAACGGCAATAATTGGGAAAACGGAGTTCCTCCAGATGTTCTGGCGATTCTGAACCCTTCCGATGTTGCAAACGGAAAGGATTCCGTCATTGAGAAGGCAATTGATGAGTTAAGGAAGCCTTAGAAAAGGTTCTTATTAATTTCTTATTTTAAAAACTGAAACATTCGGAACAGGAAAGCCTGATATACAAATTCCAAAATTGGTATGCACTTGTATTGTAAACTGGTTTGACCTGAGGTCGCACAGCCGAGATAGATTTGCATAAAATGTAAATTCGAATTGTTCACTTCAAATTTCAATGAACTATATGTTAACAGAATTACCAAAGAAGCAAAGTCAAATGCTTAATCGTTTTAGTCTGGCCTTCGGACTATTATTTTTTTGTTGGCAAACCACATTCGCTCAGGTTTCGATTTCCAGTACCACAGCGGTAACGGAGAATTTTAATGGGATATCGACAACTGCATTGCCTTCTAACTGGAAGGTCACGGATTCATTCCAACTGACAACCACCCTACAAACAACGGCACCAAGCACGACAATCAATGTTCCAACAACGACATTGGTTGTGGGTATGGCCGTAATAGGAACTGGAATTCCAGTGGGAGCCACTGTACAATCCATAATCAATGCTTCTTCTTTTACATTGTCGGCCGCAACCTCTGCTAACGTGCCAAATGCTACAGCCCTGACTTTTTCCAATGGAAATACGGTTTCCTGGACACATACGGCAAACAGGACTTCAATGCGTGGCACCAATGTGACGACAGGTTCACCAGCCGGCAACTCGTATGTTTATACAGCCGGAGTTCCAGTAGGAAGTGATAAGGCAGTTGGGGTTCAGGCATCGGCCACTTTTGCCAGTTCACAAAGTATCATGGCACACTACAGGAACACAAGTGGAGCCACTTTAACTGGATTAACCATTTCCTACAATGCTGAGAGATATAGAATTGCGACTCAAAATGCTCAGATTGATTTCTACTATTCAACTGACGGAAACTCCTGGACGCCTGTGGCTGCCGGAAATGTATCCACTTCAGAACTACCAATTGGTACTGCAGGCTTCACCTTCGGCGGAGCAACACCGCCACTTATCGTTTCCAAAACTGCAACCATCACCGGCTTAACTGTACCTTCCGGCGTGACAGGTAACATCTATATCCGATGGAACATCACTTGTTTATTTACAACAACACAAGCCATTGCTATTGATGATATCAGTACAACTGCCACATTTCTTGCTTGTACCACTCCGGCCAATCAACCCACAGCTCTGAATTTCACCAGTGTTGGTACCGCTCAGATTTCAGGATCCTTCACTGCAGCAACAGGCAGCCCAAATGGTTATTTAGTAGTACGGTATCCGGCTGGAAGTGCGGTTACAAATCCAACAGACGGCGTACCCTACCTCACTGGGAATAATCTTGGCCTTGGAACAGTTGTCTCTTCTTCAGCTGGTACCACCTTTACCGCAAGTAGTTTATCAGTAGGAACCAATTATGACTTCTATGTTTATTCATACAACAGCACCAGCTGCATTGGACCAGCCTACCGCACAGCGACTCCGCTTTCTGCCAGTCAGGCAACAGGCAGTTGCGGCTCATTTGGAGCGACTATTCAGATTGATGCAGTGGCTCCGGTTATTTTTGGATCCTCATATCAAACCATAACGGATGCTTTAAATGACCTGAGTGGTTGTCCGGTAACGCAACCAACCATAGTGGAACTTCAAAGCAACTATGTCAGTACCGGAGAGACTTTCCCAATTCTTTTGGGTGCCATCACCGGTGCAAGTTCAACCAATACCATCACCATCCGGCCAGCCGCCGGAGCGACCAACCTGACAATAACCGGCACCCCAACTGGAATTCCGATTATTGACATCAACGGCGGAAAATGGTGGAAAGTGGATGGAAGAGCGGGTGGCACAGGAACCACTCAGAACCTGACTATCATGAATACAGAGAATCTGACAGTTGGTTCTTCCGGTATTCGGCTGATCAATGGTGCGCAAAACAACATCATCACCTATTGCAAAGTAAGAAGCTCTAACATTGGTGTAGCCGGAGGCACTATAAACTTCAATTCAGGAACTGTGTCTGCAGGAAACAGCGACAACACAGTTTCGTTTTGTGATGTGTACAGCAGCCCATCCAGTACATCAAATGTCGGAATTGGCTCAGTTGGTTTGAATACAGCCAATAATAACAACTCCATACTCAACAACAACATTTACGACTTTTTTAATGCTGCCGGTAACACATATGGAATATATATTTCAGACCTGAACACAAATTGGACAGTTTCTGGAAATAGCATTTACCAAACTGTGCCAAGGGTATTAACCGGCGGAGCTGCAGACAGGATATTCTCGCCGATAGGTATAAGTCCAACCACTGCTTCGACAGTGACAGGCATGACCTTCATTGGCAACTTCATTGGTGGAACAGCACCCAATTGCGGTGGAAGTGCAATGACCATTTCCGATAATGGCACTGCCACTCTTGTACTCAGGGCCATTTTTGCCCAGGTAGGAACCTCCTCAGCCACAAGTTTCCAGGGCAATACAATTCGCAATATTGCCATGACCAGCTCAAGTACATCGGCCAACCAATCACTCATTTCAGCAGTGACCGGGTCTTTCAATATTGGAAATATTACTCCCAATGTGCTTGGCGCAGCTACTGGTACAGCCAGTGTTACTTTTACTCAAACCACATCCAGTACGGCTGCGCGTTTCAGTGGGATTATCGCAGGAACCGGAACTCCCGGAACCATCGTGATTTCGAATAACACCATTGGTTCTATTACCGTTTCCAATTCCAGTACTGGTCGCGTAGAACTGGCCGGAATTTATGCCCAGGCAGCAGCAACTTCCTACACCTTGTCTGGTAATACCATTGGAAGCGCAAGTACAGCTAACTCCCTTCAAAACACTACAACGAGTGATAGCTGGGGTATTTACACAAGTGCGACAACTGTAAACAACACGATATCCGGCAATACCATTGCCAATGTTACAGGCGCAGGCAGAGTGTTGGGCATCAGAACAGACGGAGGAGTGAACACCATCTCAGGCAATACTATTCGAAACAACGCTTCTTCACTGGCTACTGGAGCAACCCAAGTAATTGGAATCTGGATGAGCTCCACCGCACCTGGGCAATCTGCATCGGATAATACAATTCATAGTCTTCAAAGTACAGATCCATCTTCAGCTACAGCAACTGTTCATGGAATTCAATTTGAAGATCCAGCATCAGGCACCAATGTAATCGAAAGAAACCTGATTCACAGCCTAAGTCTTTCAACTTCATCAACATCGGGTGCCATTTATGGAATCAGGATATTAACTGGCGCATTCCCTGTAACAGTTCAGAACAACATGGTGCGATTGGGTATTGATGCGGCAGGTGCAGATATCACAACCGGATATGGAATTTTCGGAATCGGCAACGCCAGTACAGGCACTACAAATCATTATTTCAATACCTTGTACATCGGTGGTACCGGGGTTTCCGGCACAACATCAAACACATATGCCCTACTGGCATCCGGAACCAATACAAGAGCTTTCCAGAACAACATTCTGGTGAACAACCGGGATGGCGGCACAACCGGGAACCACTACAGCTTTCAAGTTGGAGGAACTGGCGTAAATCCTTTAGGACTAACTATGAACTATAATTTGTATCAGACGACAGGATCCAACGGATTCATCGGATCCTACAACGCAACCAATCTGACAGATCTAACTTTAGTACAGACATCTGTTGGACAGAATGCAAACTCCTATGTGTGCGACCCACAGTTGATCAATCCTGACGGAAATGCAAGCACGGTAGATCTCCATATTCTGGCGCCACCTGTAAAAACACTGATCGAAGCCAATGGATTGGTGATTGGTGGAATTACGCAGGACATTGATGGACAAACCCGTTCAGCTTTGACACC
>CAMDMI010000066.1 GCA_945902135.1 Spirosoma fluviale | reverse complement strand
AGAAATCAAAGATGTGATGGACCTTTGCCTTTCCTGTAAAGGATGTAAATCTGAATGTCCGTCGAATGTGGATGTTGGCAAACTAAAGGCTGAATTTCTCCAGCATCACCACAACCACCACGGGGTTCCACTTAGAAGCAGGGTGATTGGTCATTTTTCCGACATGGCAAAACTGGGGATGCTGGCACCAGGATTTTACAACCTATTCACAGGAGATAATTTTGCAGCAAAAGCCCTGAGAAAACTAATTGGATTTGCGCCAGAAAGACAATTGCCAAGGCTGCAAAAGCAAACATTAAAAAGCTGGTTCAGAAAAGCAGGATACAAAAACAACCCTGTTTCTCCACAATCCTCCGTCTGGTTTTTTGCGGACGAGTTCAGCAATTTTAATGACACAGAGGCAGGAAAAAAAGCGATTCAACTTTTACAGGGACTTGGTTACCATGTAGAAATTCCAAAGCACCAAGAGTCCGGAAGGGCCTTTCTCTCCAAGGGGATGCTGAAAGAAGCAGGGAAAATTGCCCGTGAAAATGTAGAAATGCTTTTTGGATTGGTCAATGATTCAAAACCCATGATTGGACTAGAACCCTCTGCAATACTTGGTTTTTGCGATGAATTTCCAGATTTATTAAAGGGCGATTTGCAGCAGAAAGCAAAAGAACTTGCCCACCATTGCTACCTGATTGAAGAATTCATTTCAAATGAATTTGAAGCAGGCCGAATCAAAAAAGAGCAATTCATCCGGGACAAAAAAACCATTCGATTGCATGGGCATTGTCACCAGAAAGCAATGGGTAAACTAGTGCCTGGTAAAAAAATGCTGGGCATTCCAGAAAACTACGAAGTATTGTTGATTCCATCTGGTTGTTGCGGAATGGCCGGTTCGTTTGGTTATGAGGAGGAGCATTACGAGATTTCTATGAAAATCGGGGAAATGGTTCTTTTTCCGACAATCAGAAATCTAAATGAAGAAACTTTGGTGGCCGCGTCTGGTACAAGTTGCAGGCATCAGATTGCGGATGGGACTGGAAGAAAGGCATTCCACCCAGCAGAAATTTTATGGGATGCCTTGCTTAAGTAGGTCACTTACATGTCCTGCGTATTAACGCGGAGCCGCAGCTTCTTTTGAAATTTCCAGCACATTATCCATTGGCAAAGTGTGGATGTTGTTGTCTAATGTTTTGATCTTGAGATATTGATTGGGGACTTTTTCGAAAATTTCACCTTTCAAAACCCGGCCATCGAATAATTTCACAACATCATAAGCGGGACCGGCAGAAATATTAATCGGCTGAGTTTGCCTCTCTTCCACTTCTACCGGACAACCATCGTATTCGACACGGTAGTTGTAGGTCCGGTAATCGATTTTAGAAACGCCGCGTTCAAATTCATCCGGCTTCCATAAAGATCCTGAAATTATATCAACCGCTGCACCCCAGGGAAGCAATAAGCCATTTGGCAAAATACCTGTCCATCCCAAAATTGTGCCGATAAATGCTGCAGTACGAAATCGTCGGGAATTGAAATAATATACCTTTTCATCGCAATCACGCTGCTTTACACTAAATGAAAAACGATTGGCATTTCTCCGCTTCACAGAAACTGTGGCATATCCTTGACCAACAGGCATTCCTTGATACATAATCTTGGCATCAGGCGCCCCTATCACTGAAATATTGGCCCTGTATTTATTTCCGCCAATAATCGTGGCACATGAAGTAAACCCTAAGAGCATGAGCATGTATAAAACATACGGATTAAAGTACCGAATCATAATTTATTTAATGGCGAAAGGTACTATTAATCACTATTAAATCATTCCTAAAACAAATTTCGACGATGTCAGAAAAAAGATTTTACGAAGGCAGAAGAATCAGAACATCCTGCTTTCACCATTTACCTGAAAAATCAATTCCTCAACATCCGAAATGGTTTCAAATATTTCTTTGATCAAACCAATATCTACTTTAGAAATCCCGCCATTTTCCAAAACCTCAAATGGAGACGGCACAAATTTTACAGCCTTTCCATGCTTTTCTGCAAGCATTTTCACCATTCCGGCATCATGCTCTAAAATCGAAAAACGGATTCCGAACAACTTCGTAACTGGGCCCATAATTTTCATTTTTAAAAATCCCAAACCACAAAAGAATCGCAGGCAACCTGAATTTTTGCTGAGTCATCTCAGCTCCATTTTGGATTCAAAAAAGGTTTTCAGACCCTAATTCATAAGATAGGATTCCAGGATGTAAAACCCGGGAATATTCCGTTTTTTTGCGTGCACAAAATGGGTTTGAAAAAAACCCGGGGAATGCAAGCCAAGAAAACAAAATCAGGAGACCGGAGAGAGCAAATTCTGAAAACTGCCGCCAGGCTTTTCAGAAAAATGGGCTACAGTGCAACCACCATGCGCCTTATCGCTGCTGATGCCGGAATGGAAGCTTCCAGCTTGTACAACCACATTTCCTCAAAACAAGAAATTCTGGATGAACTCCTTTTTTCAATTGCAGACCTTTTTATGGCTGGAATGAAAGAAGCACAAAAACTGGAAGAGGATCCTTTCAGGAAATTAGAACATCTGGTTGACCTTCATGTAAAAATCACATTAAAGTGGCCCGACCGGATTGCACTCATTACAGGCGACTGGATGCACCTCGAGGAACCCAGACTGAAAGAATATATTTCCCTTAGATCTGATTATGAAAGCCGGTTCAGGCAGATAATTTCAGAAGGAATGGAAGACGGTATTCTCGAAAATATTGACCTCGACATTGCGCTTTTCTCCATCTTGTCTTCCTTGCACTGGCTTTATTCCTGGTCGGGGAAACACCAGGTAAGGGATGAAGAAAGCCTTAGAAAAGAAATGAAACAATGCCTGCTCAACGGACTCAAAAAGCAGGTACCAATACACCAGAAATGACCAAAAAAAATCAAGCAAAAAACTCAACAGAAATCCCGGAAAAGGAGGCCTTTCGGTTGATGGCAACCGCACGGTCAATGGCTGCCCTTTATGAAGACAAGTTCAAGCTGGTTTCTAAATATGTGCATTCTACCTCCAAAGGGCATGAAGCCATACAAATTGCAGCCGGACTTCTGTTAAAGCCACAGGATTTTGCCTATCCGTATTACCGCGATGAGTCTATGCTGCTCGCGATTGGAATGAAGCCTTGGGAACTGATGCTTCAGCTTCTGGCAAAGCGTGATGACCCATTTTCCGGAGGCAGAACCTATTACGGGCACCCAAGCCTGAAAAGGGATGGAATGCCAAAAATTCCCCACCAGTCCTCGGCCACCGGTATGCAAGGCATACCCGCCACAGGAGCTGCCATGGCCATGCGCTACCGGGAAAAAGAAGGTCTGGACAAACCAAAACCCGGGGAGGCCGGCATGGTACTTTGCTCCTTTGGCGACGCCTCCGTTACCGAAGGCGAGGTGGCCGAGGCCTTCCAGATGGCAGCACTTCATCAGCTTCCCATTCTCTATTTGGTACAAGACAATGAGTGGGATATTTCAGCCTCCGCAGATGAAATCCGGGCTCAAAATGCCGAGGAATATGCCCGCGGTTTTAAAGGACTGGAAGCAATCAGCATCGATGGCAGTAATTTCTACGAATGCATCGAAACCCTCAGCCGGGTTATCAGCACCATTCGAATTGAAAGGCGCCCATTTCTGGTCAGAGCCAAAGTTCCATTGCTCAACCACCACACCTCAGGCGTGCGAATGGAATGGTACCGCGACGACCTTGAAGATGCCATCAAACAAGACCCATATCCGCGCTTCAGAAAGCAATTGCTCGATTCGGGCATCTCAGAAAAAGACCTAAAAAAAATCGAAAAGGACGCCTCCGCCTCAGTAGAAGCCGATTTTGAAAAGGCCCTCTCCTATCCGGAACCCACACCAGAAGATTTGTTCACACACGATTTTGCCCCAAGCCCGGTTGTCATTGAAAAGGGAAACCGACATCCTGAAGGCGGAACAAAAGAAGTGATGGTGGACCAGGCCCTGCATGCCATTGAAGAAATCATGCATGAATATCCCGAAAGCCTGCTCTATGGCCAGGATGTTGGGAAAAGACTTGGCGGTGTTTTCCGGGAAGCTGCCACACTTGCCCAAAAATTTGGCGACAACCGCGTTTTCAATACAGCCATTCAGGAAGCATTTATTGTAGGGTCCACCGCAGGCATGTCGGCCCTTGGATTAAGGCCGATTGTGGAGGTACAATTTGCAGACTACATCTGGCCCGGCCTGAACCAGCTTTTCACAGAAGTAAGTCGATCGTGCTATCTCAGTAATGGAAAATGGCCCGTGAGTATGATTCTTCGGGTGCCAATTGGCGCTTATGGAAGTGGCGGTCCTTATCATTCTTCCAGCGTTGAATCGGTTGTGAGCAACATCCGCGGCATCAAAGTGGCTTACCCAAGCAACGGAGCCGACCTTAAAGGCCTGATGAAATCCGCTTTCCACGACCCGAATCCGGTTGTTATTTTTGAACACAAAGGACTTTACTGGTCGAAAGTGCCGGGCACCGACAGGGCCAAAACCATTGAGCCTGACAAAGATTACATCCTGCCATTCGGCAAAGGATTGGTGGTACAAGAATCCAGCCACGAAAATTCTTGCTCTGTTATTTGTTATGGAATGGGCGTTCACTGGGCCTTGCATGCGAGTGCAGGCATGGAAAATCAGGTTGAAATTATAGACTTAAGAACCCTTGTTCCGCTTGATGAAGAACTGATTTTTGAATCGGTTAGAAAAACCGGAAGGTGCCTTGTTCTTACAGAGGAACCGGCTGAAAATAGTTTCGCGCGCGCCTTGTCCGGATTGATTCAGGAAAAGTGTTTTCAATCTCTGGATGCACCGGTCATGACGCTTGGATCCAAAAATCTTCCAGCCATTCCGCTGAACAGCACATTGGAAGCCACCATGTTGCCGAATGCAGAGAAGGTGAAAGAAAAACTGATGGAGTTGTTGGGTTATTGAGGAAAAAGGAAGAAGGGTATTGAACATACAGCTTGCAATAAGCTAGTTCCATAATCATCAAATTGAAGTTTGAAATACAGCTCTAAATCTTTTAAATTTACATCAACCAATAAGATAAGCATGAAATGAAATACCGGATAGAACTTGATTTACCTGAAAACAAACTTGCTCTAACATTGGAATTTTTGAAAAGTCTTTCCTACATAAAGGCAGTTTCAGGTCCCGAAGTCAACAAGGTTTCTAGGAAGAAAATCATTAATAGCATTGAAGAGTATGAAACAGGGATAAGCCAGCCAGTTTCAATGAGCCTTTCGGAATTAAAGGCACTTTTAAATGCGTGAGCTATTGCTCATGCCAGCCGCGCTTGGAGACTTAGGCTGGTGGGTACAGCATGACATAAAAATTCTAAAAAAAATCTATCAACTTCTGGAGAACACTTGCAAAACACCATTTGATGGATTGGGCCAACCAGAACCACTAAAGGCCAATTACTCTGGATATTGGTCAAGACGAATTACAAAAGAACATCGGATGGTTTATAAGGTTGAAGACGGAAAAATAATTGTCCATTCTCTACATGGACACTATTAATCGAACCGAATTTAATCAACACATCCTCAAATATCCGAAAATGGAAATTTATTAACACAAGAATTCAACAACTACTAGTTGCAACCCGCTGTTCCGGATTTGCAATCCGGAACTTAAAACCCGATCTTCAAAATAAAAACTACTAAACAGCTGATTAGGGGAGGCGTTCAGGATTTTAAATCATGGGATCATGAGTTCGTCGAACAGCCAGGCAAAAGAACAAACATTCCCTTTAGAAAAATCAATTTTCCATAGTGAATAGACAATTGCCATCTCTTCTTTATCCGCTTAAATCGCCCTTGAATTCAGTCTCCTATTCAACCATAAAAACCCACCTGCATTCAAGAGGGAGAGCAGAATGAAAAAGTTAAAATACTGCCCAAATCCAAAATTGGCAGCCAGATAAAGTCCAAGCGAAGGCGCCAGAATATGGGCGATGCCATACGCAATGGAATAAAGTCCGGAATACTGTCCCTGCCTTTTCTGGCCTCCCCTTGATAAGGCAAAATTCATCATAAAGGGCATGGCAAAAATTTCAGAAAAAGACATTACGATGGTATAAAATACCGCAGGCCAAATTGCGCAGGACCCGAAAATCAAAAACAAAAATGAAATTGGAATGCAGATCACCCCGAAAAAAATCAGTAGAAAAGGAGCCTTGTGCGATTCCAGCCAGGCTATGACGGGCATTTCGGCAAGCACCACAACCAGACCATTCAATCCCAGAAGCAGACCAATCCAATCCTCAGAAAAGCCGCATTCTGTTTTAAAATAGAGTGGCATGCCTGCAAACAATTGAAAAAAGCAAATTGCATACACCGCCACCAGCAATACAAAAAACAGATAATCCAGATCCCGATAAGCAGATTTCACTTTTGAGCTTTGATCTGAATCCTGCACCTTCCCCGCCAATCCAATTTTCTGTCTGAATGTCCAAAACAGAATTACAGAAGCCAGAATGCTGGTAAAGGAATCAAGCAAAAACACAATGTTGTACCCAAACCAAAGGGCAATAAAACCGCCAGCCGCAGGCCCAATGCTGAAACCCAGATTGGCAGCCAAACGCACAAGCGACAAAGACCTGGTGCGATTCTTTGCGTTACTGGCGAATTTCATTGCCGCAGAATTGGCCGGTCTGTACATATCCGCCAGCATTGCATTCAGAAAAACAATGAGCGAAATTGAACCCGCAGATTCTGCAAGCGGAAGAAAAAGCAAGACTATTCCTGAAGAAACCAGCGAAAGCAACATAACAGGAATTGGCTTCCACCTATCTGTGAGCCATCCCCCAAAAAAACTTCCCAGAATGCTGCCAAGGCCAAAAAAGGCCATAATAAAACCAGCTGCTTCCATCGAAAACCCTTTGTCGCGGGTAAGGTAAAGGGAAGCAAACATCAGCACCATGGTGCCACTTCGGTTGATAAACATCCCAAGAGCGAGCAACCAAATTTCCTTGTGCAAACCGGAAAAGCTGCTGAGATAGGAACGAATCAAGCGCAAAAGCATCCGCACAAATATACTTTAAGCCAAGAAGCGATCATCCAATAAAAAAGAAGGGAAGCCATTCGACCTCCCCCTTTTATCAATTCAAAAAATGGATTCAAATTACTTTGAATCACCTTCGGCCGTAAGCTCGATGATTTTATAACCAAGCTTCTCAATTCCAGGTGCAATTCTGGCTTTGTCTCCAGCCAAAAGGATATACATCTTATCGGTTGAAAGCCATTTTTTGGCCAAGCCATTTATCTCTTCAGCACTAATTCCTGCAAGCAATTTGTTCTGCTCTTGCACAAAACCAGGCTTCAAGCTATACCTCAAAATATTGCCGATAAACCCGGCTTTCTGAAAACCAGTTTCATATTTTCTGGCCTCACTTTGACCAAGGGAGTTTTTCATAAAACTGAGTTCCTCCATTGTCACACCACCTTGACTATACAGGCCAATATCGAGCATAATTTCACTGAGCGCAGAATCCGTTGCAGCCGCTTTTATGCCTGCCGAAAACTGGAAAGCACCATTGTAAGCATTGGCAGAAAATCCAGACCTGGCACCATATGTCCAGCCACGATTCTCACGAAGATTCAGATTAAGTCTGCTATTGAAAGCCCCACCCAAAGAATAATTCGCAAGCATGCAACGGTAATATTCACCAGTTGGGTTATAAGTCATGTCGTTGGCATAGCCAATCCTGAATTCTGTTTGGGCTGCCTTTGGAATGTCTACGATGTACACCGTTTTCGTTGGCGGCATGGTTTTGGAAATAGCTGGAAGCGCAGGCATGATTGATTTTCCTTCCGGAAGTTTTTTCATTCTCTCCAGAATACTGAAAGCCTCATTTTCGCCCAAACCGCCAACAACAATCAGTTCGAGACCATCACGGTGCATGAACTTTTTGTAAAAATCCTCAATGTCGGCAAGACCAATTGCATTCAAACTTGCTTCTGTTTCTGTAGTTCCCTGAACGCTTTCCTTGCCATAAACCAGTTTATCAAATGCAACGGATGCAACCGCAGCCGCACGGGTTCTGCGATTTTTAATCTCTTCAAGCTCCTGATTGCGAATTCTGTCGAATGTTTCCGCCATAAATTTCGGAGTCAAAAGTCGAGCCTCCAGCAAATCAAGTGTCTGGTTCAGGTTCTTTTTCAAACAACGAATGCCCACCACAGTTGCATCTAAATCGCTGTAAATGCTGATTTCAGAACCAAGCTTTTCGAGTTCTACACTCATTTGCTCGGCCGAAAATTTCATGTTGTCTTCCTCCATCATGGAATTGAAAATTCCTCTAATTCCAGTTTTGCCAGGATAGGCTTGTTCGGCAATACTTCCGCCTTTGATACGAATATTCAAAACCACCACAGGAAGCTCATCGCTCTGGGAATAAATCATTTTCATGCCGTCCAGCTCTCTGATTGTAAACTGGGGCTCTTTCACAGATGGATTTGGACCGCTTCCCGGCATTTTACTGCGGTCAAAATTGTCCTTAGGCTTCTTATAGGTCAATTTAGAATATCCATAATCAGGTGATTTATAACCAGCTGTATTGACGGTGTAATTATCAGGCGCAGCTTTTGCAGCATCGCTGCCCTTTGTGAGCACGCTCAAAACCACCATCGGCTTATTTTTTACATATTGGTTAAACACCCGCATCACATCCTCCTTGGTAACGCTTGTATAGCGACGAAGATTTTCCTTGGTATAATTGGCGTTGCCAGTGAAAGTATAAAAATCGGCGAGCTGAGAAACCTTTCCAGAAACGCTTTCCAATTCATTAATCATGCTGGCTTCCATCTTCTGACTGAAACGGGCAATGTCCTCATCGCTTACACCCTTTGCCTCAAATTCTTTCAAGCAGGCCCTGAGTTCTTTTTCAATGTCTGCCAAGGAGTTGCCTGTCTTGGGCATAACGGCAAACTGCAAATTGCCCGCCAGTTCAGAAGTCATATTGAAACAAAAAGCCCTTGTAGCCTTCTGCGTTTTTACCAGACGCTGGTAAAGAATGGAAGTATTGCTGCCGCCGAAAATATCAGCAAAACAATCGAGCGCCGCCTCATCTGCAGAGTAAAACGGAACAGTTGGCATGGACATATAGAGCATTGGAATTTTGGCATAATCATCCACCATACTCACATATCTGTCAGACTCCAAAACAGGGGCAGGCAAAATAGTCTTATTCACCTCAGGCCCACGGGGGATGCTGCCAAAATATTTGTTCACAAGCGCCAAGGCGTCTTTGGTATTCAAATCACCACCTACAGTAACAACAGCATTGTTTGGCCCGTACCAACGCAGAAAAAAGTTCTTAAGGTCTTTAACATCCACCCTGTTGAGATCTTCAACATACCCGATGGTGAGCCAGGAATATGGATGACCGTATGGAAAAATATTTCTGGAAATTGTCTCCTGAACAAGTCCATAAGGCCGATTGTCGTAATTCTGTCCACGCTCATTTTTTACTGTAGCGCGTTGAACTTCAAACTTCTTCTGGGTAACGGCATCGAGCAAAAATCCCATGCGATCAGCCTCCAACCACAACATTTTTTCCAATTGATTGCTTGGCACTGTTTCGAAGTAATTGGTACGATCACGGTTTGTGCTTCCATTTAAAGTTCCACCAGCTTCTGTGATGATTTTAAAATGCTGCTCATCGCCAATATTGTCACTTCCCTGAAACATCATGTGCTCAAAAAAGTGCGCGAAACCCGACTTGCCAATCTCCTCTCTGGCAGAACCAACATGGTAGGTAACATCCACATGCACCACCGGATCAGAATGGTCTTCATGAATCAAAACAGTTAATCCATTGGGCAAAACATATTTTTCGTAAGGGATTACCAGCTCATCAGGCTTGGTTTTAACTACCTTTTCAACAAATTTTGGTTGCGCCTGCATGTTCGAAAAAGCAGCGCAAAGGATCAGGGCGTAAAGAATTCGGTTTTTCATAAGAATCATTTTCAAAGGCAAGGAATGCCATAAACTCTAAAGAATCAAATGGGAATTTCTCATCCGGCGAATGAATTTGCTAAATGGTGTAAAATCAGGATAAAAGCCGGCCTGAAAAGCAAACCCAATCGTAAGTCTGTTTTGTTTTAATAGTAAAAACGGGTTCCATCAAAAACGCTTTCCTATACCACCAAAAAAAAACCTTGGCCACGAATAAAAAAGAAAGTCCGCGTTGCAGAGAGGCTCAGCCTCGATGAAACATTCGGACTTTTCCCGCCTTGCGGGACAAAAAGAACTTAATTCTATTTAATCAATTTCTTTTTAGGGCGCCATTTCCGGCTGTTCACTGCAAGTCCTCAGTCGCTTTGCTCCTTCCGGGCTTTTCGTTGCTATCCGGGGCGCTGCACAGATGATTTCGAGCTCCAACATCAAATAATTTTCAGCAAGACTTTCTATTCAAACAATTTAAATGGACCTGATTATTGGAATTTGGATAAGCCCAGTCAACTCAAATCTACACTGTAGCAAAAGCATATAATTGCAATCAGATTGTAAAAGCACAAATTTGCCTTAACTGAAAGATTTTATGAGCATCCGCATTAAACCCAACTCTTCTGTTGAAGATGTAAAAAAAGCCCTTGATGCCTTGCGCAACGAACAACATGGGTCAAAGGATAAAAAAATTTCCACGCACTTTGGCAAACCAAAAAGAGGAATTGATGGCCTGATTTACCAAAATGAAATTCGAAATGAGTGGAATTGATTTTGTTCCGGAAATCAGCATCAAAACGCGGCGTTCTGCGGCGTTCTTGGGAATGGAATTACATCTCTGATGTTCGACATTCCGGTTACAAAAAGCATCAAGCGCTCAAAGCCAAGTCCAAAACCGGCATGCGGACAAGTTCCAAACTTGCGGGTGTCTAAATACCAGTACAATTCTTCTTCAGGTATGTGCATCTCCTGCATACGGGCCCTGAGTTTATCGTAATTCTCCTCCCGCTGGGAACCGCCTATTATTTCACCTATACCAGGAAACAGCACATCCATGGCACGAACGGTTTTCCCATCCTCGTTCATTTTCATGTAAAATGCTTTGATGTCTTTCGGATAATCCGTCAGAATCACGGGCTTTTTAAAATGCTTTTCCACCAAATAGCGTTCATGCTCCGATTGCAAATCGGTGCCCCAGTCAACTGGATATTCAAATTTGGCACCTGATTTTTTCAGAATTTCAACGGCCTCGGTATAGGTGAGTCGTTCAAAATCATTCTCAACCACAAACTGCAATCTTTCAAGCAATTCCTTGTCGTACTGACCGTTCAGGAACTCAAGGTCATCTTTACAATTATCAAGTGCATAACGAACAAGATACCGAAGCATATCTTCTGCCAGATCCATGTTCTCCTTAATTTCATTAAACGCAACTTCTGGCTCAATCATCCAGAACTCGGCCAGGTGGCGGGTTGTATTGGAATTTTCAGCACGAAAAGTTGGACCGAAAGTATAAACCTGGCCGAGGGCCATGGCGGCAAGTTCGGCTTCAAGCTGACCAGAAACCGTAAGATTGGTAGCCTGTCCAAAAAAATCTTCTGAATAATCTATTTTACCCGCCTCATCTTTGGGAGGATTCGCCGGATCTATTGTACTAACACGGAACATGGCTCCGGCACCTTCCGCATCGGAACCTGTGATGATGGGAGAGTGAATGTGGAAAAATCCTCTGTCGTTGAAGAATTTATGAATCCCGAATGACATTGCATGACGGATTCTAAAAACAGCCCCAAAGGTATTTGTGCGGAAACGAAGGTGGGCTATTTCACGCAGGAACTCCAGCGAATGCCCTTTCTTTTGAAGCGGATAAGACTCCGGATCTGAATCCCCAAGAATTTCTAGCGTTTGCATTTGTATTTCCACCGTTTGCCCGGAACCCAAAGATTCAACGACAACACCAGTAGCAGAAATGCAAGAACCTGTTGTAACCCTGCGGATTATTTCTTCATCAAAACCGGATAGCTCCGCTACAAGCTGCAATGAATAAAATGTGCTTCCATCATTCAGGGCAATAAATGCCACATTTTTATTTCCACGACGGGTTCTAACCCAGCCCTTTACACATATTTCCTTGCCTTTGGGAGAGGTTGAAAGAACCTCGGCTACCTTCATATACAATGCACTCATTACTTGGGGAGACTAAAAAATAGAGCTGCAAATGTAATTGAGAATCGTCCGCCCACAAAAACCGCAGATCAACCAAATGGCTTAGGCGAAAAGCAAGTGATCAGAATCAAAAGTGCAAGCACAGCGAATAAAATTCGTACAAACCCAAGCGGTTTGTTGTCTTCCACCTCCGGGTGATAGATGCCTAAAAAACGACCCAGAATCAATCCAAACACGATCCAGCCTTGATTTCCAACTAAGTCGGGCATCAAAATTTTGATGATATACTGAAGTCCAAATATTGAAACTGCCAGTGCAATGTTGGATGAAACTTTGTCAAAAACTTTCGAAACAGAGATATAGATCACTCCAAGCAAAAGCAGATTTTCGCCCATCTTTGAAACAAGAAATGCATCATATCTAAGATCCACCGGCATTGGGGCGCCCAATCCTGCATAAAATAAAAAGCTACAAAA
>CAMDMI010000065.1 GCA_945902135.1 Spirosoma fluviale | reverse complement strand
ATGCTCAACTTATCGCCACCTTCTTTAATTCGGGTAACGATTACACCTGAATTGGAGTTGTATTCGGCATCGCTTCCCCCTGTCATTACAGTAATATCCTGAACAGAACCAGAAGCAACCTCAGTTCCAAATCCTGTTCCAGCCAATGGATCTGCTGCGTTGAGTCCTTCAACCAGGTATTGAGTTTCATAAACACGCCCACCTCGAATTTGCAGTCCATCTGGCGACTGGCTTACACCTGCCTGCATGGCGGTGATGTCCTGTACATTGCGGACATTCATTTCTTTGATGTCTCCTGCTGAGATACGCACCTCGCTTTTTCCGCTCTCAAGGTCTACAGTGGGTTTTTCACCGATTACTTCAACGGTTTCAAGTTGGTTTGTTTGTTCTTCAAGACTGGTTGTAAGCGTGATAGTTCCTTCTTTTGGAATACGGATGCCATTGAATATTTTCTCTTTATAGCCTACATAGCTCACGCGAATAGAGTAATCACCAGCTTTGATTCCGGCAATTGTGTATTTGCCGTTCATGTCTGTTGAAGCTCCTTTGTAGGTTCCAATCAGAAGCACGGTGGCCCCAATCAATCCTTCTTTTGTACTTTTATCTGTAATCACGCCACTTAAACTACCTTGAGCCATGCCTTTCACTGAGGAAAGCACCATGAGCACTGTAAGCAGAAAATAAGAGGTCGTTTTACCAGTTGAATTCCTCATTCAAAATCTTGTTGAAAGTTCGGCTGAGCGCTTGCCGATCGGCACTCAGGTAGTAAAGTTCCATGCCAAAAAAGACGAGGTTGGTTCTCCCGCTGTTTGGGTTTTTGGTTCGAAGTGCAATCCCCAGGGGATCCAGGCCTGGGTAGCCGCCCAAACTTGACTTTGGAATTACAAAGAGTGTTTCTGTTCCGGGAGCGGGATAAAAAACATCCACTCCGGTAATAATAGAGCCACTGCTCAGTATTCTGAGACTATCATATCCATTTTGCTTAGGAAGCACCAGTCCATTTGGTTTTATCCGAATGGTGTCGCTTCGCTTGTAAAAACTCTCCACTGGAAGTAAAGAAAAGGCTGCATTGTCTGCGGGAAGCTGGTTTTTCCCATCCGGGAATGTAGAGGAAATCAGCAGTTTGCCATCAAATCGAAGGTATTGGTTTAAGGATGCTGCTGCTGGTGTGAGCAAAATTCGCGTAGTATCTGCTCCGGCGGGTTGGTTGGTTGGAAGAATGTCTGAATACCAGAACACCTTCTTATAGAGTTTGCAAAGCAGATAAAAGGACGCATTCCAGAAACGGGGTTGGTTTGCGCCAACTCTGGTACCCGGTATTTCTGGAAAATTGATGTCTAAGCGGTCAAAATTGGAAATCGGTCCGAGCATTCCGGTATACAATGAGTCTCGGTTGCTGGTTTTTACAGCATCTACCAGAAGAAGATCGCCTGTTTTTCTCCGGAAGAAATATTCCCTTGTGGAATCCAATCTCGATGAATTGGCTAAATCCTTAATTTTCAGGTAAAAACGGTTAAGTCCATTGAGTCTGAGTCCGGGAACTTTTACCCCAGTGATTGGGCTCGGTTCTTTACTCAGGGTAGCGAGATTTTCACCCGCATATAAAATTGCGTTGGTTGTGGAAAGGGAAGTGGGATCTTCTGGAACTGCAGAAACAAAACTGATGTTTTTCGGGATGGAGGTCCAGTTTCCATCATTGATTTTCATGTAAATGGAGTCGATGTTTTCGGCACCATCCGGATCGGCGAAGGCGTAAGGCAAAGACAAAACCGACCAGATAGAATCTGCCTGAGGCAACCCATCCGTCAGAAAGGAAATGGAAGGAGCTGAGTTTTGAAGTGGGATTTTTAAAATGGCAGGTTCTCTGCTTCGGAGGCCTTTTTCATCTTCTGCTTCTACCACAAACCAAACGGTTGAGGTATCGCTTGAACCTGCAAAGTTGAATAAAAAGGTGCTGTCTGTTTTGGTTTCGATTTTTGCCGAAGCCAATCTGGCCAGTGCATTTTCACGGGTATTGGACCAGGCGGTACGAAACCCTTTGACATATCCATCGGCATCTTGACCCGACCAATACATGTGGATCCGGGTAAATAGTCTGACTGAATCGGGCAAATTGATTTTTTCAGTGGCAATCCTGACAATAGGAGCCTGGTTTTCCACAGTGGTTTCCTTTTCTGTTCGGCAAGAAAAGGCCAGCAACAACAGCAAAGGCCAGCACAATTGTGCCAGCCTTTTCCGTTGCTTATCGAATTTGTTAAGACCCAAGTTTTGCCTTATTTCAGGATAGAAATGTTGCGAACTGTTGCCGTATTGCCTTGTGCATCTGTTGCACGCAAACGGTAAATGCCTGGATGTGTTCCGCTGATGTTCAGAATTGGATTGGCAGAATTGGTTTCCATGTCGATTACTGTCTGACCCAAAGCATTGAAAAGTTCAATTTTGCGGTTTCCTTCGCTTGGAAAACGGACAGAAAGATTGTCGCGAGCTGGGTTTGGATAAGCCAGCATTGCCTCATTCGAAAGCATATCAGAAGTAGAAATTAACAGACTTATGTCGCTGTTGTTGCGAGGAAGGAGTTTCATATTGCTGAAACTGTATGTCATGATGCCTTGTACAATAGTGAATTGCATTTCAGGAACCACAAGTACCAATGGCACATTCATTGTTCCATCAACTGTCTGCCAGATTGGTGAGTTTACATAGCTAACATTCAAAGAAGAGAATGATGTGCTGCCTTGGCGTCCTGCAAGAACTCTGCAACCTGTATTTGGGTCATTCACATCAGAGCCGATGCGATATTCTCCATTGTTGCGAAGCTGGGCCGCATCGGCATTAGAATCTACCACAAAGAGGTTTAATCCGGCCACTGGGTTTTCAAGTTTTACGAGCATGCCTTCATACTTTTCAGTTACTGCAAAGTCATAAGTGGTAAGCGTTGCAGGATTGATCGAAATTGGCTGTGGAACGGGTTGACCAGCAGCAACTACAGATGCATTGCTGATGTTTGTAAGGCGGGTTAGACCAAAATACTCTTCCACAATTCCGGTAACAGAAACTTTATCACCAACGGCAAGAGAAGTAATTAAGGAACCTCCGTTTACCCAGATTCCACCCCATTCATTTTGTCCTTCTTGCTGAATGAAAACAAATCCAAGGTTTTCAGGTGCAGCCGAAGCGGTTACAATTCCTTTTAGAGTAACGGTATCACCAGTGTATCCGGATCTGCCAACTGAATACGGCGTGAATTGAATGTCTCTGATGGTACATCCTTCTGAGTTTGAAGTATAAAAAAGTGGGTTAAGCTGTCCCGGTACATTTGGAACAAGTGAAGTGTTGTTCAAGTTGTCCTTGGCGCGGAAGTAATATCGTACAATCTGGCCATTTGGCTGTCCTGGAATTGAGGCAGAATAACGGGTTCCGGTTACAGTTGTAGGAAGAGTTTGATAAACGAGCCCATCAAGTGAGTAAAGAAGTTCTGCACTGGTAATTGTGCCATCATCTGTAATGTCGGCAGAAACGATTACCGGCGCTGCAGGACCTGGGCAGGCCACACTTTTCTTAATGTTTCCAATGGTAGGAGAGGAGGCACCTTTTACATAATGGGTAAGGCTGAATGGGTTGATGTTGTATCCACGGCTTGTTGTAGCAGCTTGATCACAACCATTTTTCCAGCTTTCAACCAAACCTTTTACTGAGGTATACTGGTCGCCTACATTTGGTGGAACAAATCCGTTGGAAAGGCGCTGCGTGCGAAAACGGTCATAAATCCAAACATGGTTGTTTGCACTGTCTTTCACCAGAATCCTGCAACGATCGCCCAAAACTTGTTGAACTTGTACAACGGTTACATTGTTTACTTGAACAAAATTGCCTTCAAACTTCTCTCCGGAAGTAAGGTGGTTTGTTGGGTTGCCATCATTGTTGAGGTTTCCATTAAGTTGTCCAACACTGATAGGCATTGCTTCTGGTGCTGGTCCGGGTTCAAAGCTTAGCAATTGAACTCCATTAACAATTGGCGTAAGCTGCGTTTCGCCGTTTGTGGTGGGATTAAATTCAGTTACAATTCCTATTACTTCAATGGTATCACCAGAAACGAGGGTGTTCATGTCAGTAGGAGTGGTAGCTACAGAATTTCTTATTGTAATGTTTCCATATGGCGTAGATGCTTGCGCAGTTATGTCGCGAATCCATACCCAGCGGGTTTGACCGGATGTTTCATTGAGTCCACCATTGTTGATTACAACACCTCTCACGCGAACTGTGTCGCCGAGGTAAATTGGATTCGGTCCGTCGCTGCAGGAATCAGGCTGAAATTGTCCTGCCCAACCCTGAATTTCCTGAATTGGCGTCAAAGGCAAGTTCTGCGCCTGGGCACCGAAAGTCAGCAAAAGAGTGGCCAGAATTGCGTAACAAGTTTTCATACGATTGATTTTTATTTGATTATGGTAAATTTTCCTGTTTGAATTTTTCCTGAATTCAAGTCTTTTACAGAGAACAAATATAAGCCTCTGCTGATGATTTGTGAATCCTTGCTGAGCAGGTTCCAGTCATGTTCGCCGCCAGAAAAAACCCTTTTGTCCTGAATGCTGGGATCCTGAGAGAATGAACTGTAGGTCTTAAACCAGCCGTCTGTTCCGCGGTAAGTGTATGCATCATGGGTAAATTGGTCAATCATATCTCCTGCAGTGGAAAATATGCTGACTTCACAACGGGCCGGCAGATTGGCAAAATAGAGTTTTCCATCCTCTGGCTTGGTACTTAGACCTTGCCAGGATGCACCTGCGTAATAAGGATCTGGATATGCAAATGGTTTGTTGGTTTCGATGTCTGGGTTTTCGACCGTGCCCGGGAAAACCAAAAATTGATTGGAGGACTTGGAAGTTTCCAGTGGACCCAAGTTATTCTTTACGGAACCTCTATCAAATGCAGAAAGGGCAATTGCATGTTGCCAACCATTTTGTAATGCGTCAAATCGGAAATGGTATTTGTACACATTGGCATCTCCTTCAAAGGTGGTGTCTTTTGCCAGTCGAATGGTTTCCAAACCTGTGTCAAAGCCGATGGCATTGCCTTTTTTATCCCATTCACCCACAAGCTCATAGCTATTTTGAAGGTCAAGGTTGGAACGGGTATCGAAGCCAAAAGCTGATTTGTAAATTCTGTAGCCTTCAAAATCCTTTTCTTTTGAAATCGGATCGATTGAATTTTCAGAATTCTCGGTCCAGTAAACATCTACTGCACGATCTTTTGCCACAATCCGGGTTTGCGGCACATCGGGAGGACTTGGAAGGATATACCTGTCGATAAAACCATTCTGATTTAAGTCTTCAACTTGTTCCAGAATTCCATTGCCATTTGCATCTTCTCCATTGTAGGCAGTTTGTGCCCAAAGTGCATTTGCAAATAGATTCCTCCGCTGAATATTGGTGTTTTCGGTATTCGGTAAACCTTCGGAATTATCCTTCTTTGCACAAACCAGAGCAAAAACCACGGACATACTTTCTCCGGGATTGAGTCTCTGAAAATTACCTACAGACAGAACATTGGTTCTGTTACCAGGTCTTTTGATGATGGATCTTACCGGCTCCCCTGGAGGTTCTGCAAAATCCCAATTAGACTCATATTGAAGTCCTTTGCTCATCCTGGAAAAGCGGTCCGGGTCGTTGGGTGGTGGGAAGAATTTTGGATCCGAACTTCCGAAAAGCCAGGTTTGAAAATTACTTTTGAATGGAGAGCTTGCTGTTTTTCCAGCCACGAAAACCTGACCTTGTTTGTTGTTTTCAATCCGCTCCGCCCCTAAAAATTTGATTCCAACATAGCTTTCGGTAAAGCCTGGGTCTCCGGTTGCATCGAATACATAACCCATCATCAGAGAATCTTCAAATCCATTTCCGCCTTTGTTGAAGAATGCTGTTCCTGAAGGAATTGTGCGACTTACATTTCGCAATACGGCATTGTAATATTGGCCAACATGCAGACTATCAAGCGTGTCGTTGCCGTTATTTGTGATTTTGTAATTCAGGATTACAAAGAAATTGGCAAAGGAATAATTCCAGTTATATGCTTCCAGTTTTATATCGAGTCCCAAAGAATTGCTGTGGCCGGGAATCTGCCTTGGTGGATTGCCTGAACCAGGAATGGAGAAATTTCGGTCTGTAAATTCTGTTATTAAATCCTGATGAGAGACGGCCTCTTTGCGGTAATTCTGGCTTTGGGTCAAACTTGAAATTTCTGTAAACCCAGGACTGATGGCTGTGAATTCAAAGTTTGATGATCCTGCAGAATAACCAACAGGAGAGTCAAACGCTGCTGTTGAAACATAAGGGCCGAGCATACTTTTTACAATAATGCTGTCTGGCGCTCCCTGACTCGTATCTGGGTTTGGAGTTTTTCTTCTGCTTGATTTATAAGAACCAACCCAAAGGCCGCCCTGAAACATGTGTTCGATCGAGGAACCTGCAGGATACTCGCAGCTTGGGTAGTTTTTCTGGGTATATGATCCTCGGAAGGCATTACCAATCAAGCCAAGGTTGTTGAGTGTTAGCCCGATATTTGATTGACTTGTAACTCTTTCTTCGAGGTTTTGTGCGCTGACATTCAGGCACAAAAAGACCGTCAGGAGAACAATTTGGAAACACAATTTTTGGCTCCTTTCTGACATAGGGGGCGCAAGTTGATGAAATCCATGGAATCGGGGAAATGTATTGGTATTAAATTTCTGTTAACTGGGTCAGCCGATCAGCAAAAAGGACTGCTATTGCAGTCCTTTTTGCTGATTATCAACTTATTATTTTGATTACTTCACGATGAGTTTGTCTCTTACAATTCGGTTGTTGAAAATGATTTCTGTGAGGTAGATCCCTGCTGGCAATTCATTCAGTTCAATTTTACTGTTTCTTGAAATTTTATGACTGGCAATTTCTTTTCCATCAAGCGCGGAAATTTTGAAAAAAGCTTCTGATATTCCTGGTGGCAGGCTGAATTGAATGGCATCAGAACTTGGATTTGGGAAAAATCTCGGTCTGAAATCTGAAACTAGGTTTTCAACGGCTGTGTTTTCGCTTATTCCAATGTTGTCAATGTCAATCCATGTGCCGGTATTGTCGGTGCGGTAAATCCAGCCTTCAAATTTTATGGCAACTGCATTGCCAGCATAGGGAGTCAGGTCGGCAGTGGCAGTCTGGAAATTGTCGAAACCAAATGGTTGACCAGCTTTTGTTTTAAAAATGCCAATCCATGAAGCACCGCAATCTGTACTGATACTGGCAGTTACGGAATCTGAAGCCCCAAATCCAAACGATCCTGCAAGGTCATTTTTCAGGCGTATATCAAAACTCAATTGGCTATTGGTTGGTAGAACTTCAGTAGCTGGAGCAATTGCATAACTGCTGCGATTTCCGCTGTAGAGGTTGGTTGAAAGTGATCGGGTTGAGTTTGTGCCGCGCACGCGAACTTTAAAATCGCTGCCTTGGCTTTGCTCTACCAACCATCCTGCAGGAACTCCGCTCGGAAGATTGTCGAAGTTAATTACTGCCGGAATGCTCAAAGGTGTGGTGGCGCCTATGTACACATAGCGATAAGAAGCTGTGTCGTTTGCAACTGAAAATCCATCTTCTGATGGAAGAACGGTTCTTACCATCACTTTAATCGCCGAATTTGGGTTGATGGTTACCGCAGCAAATGTGATAAGGCTTGAATCTCCTGCATTGAGGGCTGGTGAAAAATTGAAATTCTGTATCTGTGGCGTTCCATTGTTTACGCTTACAGAAATAGGAGATGTAGCGATGAGGGAATCTCCATCATTCTTGATCCAGGCTTTTACAGCAAAACTTGTTTGAGAACAACTAGGATTGTTCTGGTTTTCAACGATTACGCGGCGGGCACCAAGGTCAAAGGAATTTCCCTGGTTGAGTGTCAGGTCATCGAGGTGAAAATAATAAGTGCCTGCAGGTGCCGTGCCTTTGTTGCTTACATGCACCGCAATTTGAAATGGACCGGATACTGGTGGAATTTGAACTGAGTATCCTTTCTTAGAATTTGAAAGTGCGCCACCTGTTACTGAATTGTTGTTGAATGAATAAATCGTGTTCCAGGTCTGACCGCAATTGTCGGAAATCAAAAACCGAATTTCGTCGTTGTCAATTCCGTTTGTAATTGGATTAATTGTATCAAATCCAGTGATGGCGGCTCTGAATTTCAATCGCAAATTTGCAGAAGGTTGGAAAGCCGGACTCACCAGCCAGTCGCTGATGGTGTCAGATGAGAAAGCCTGCACATTAATCGAACTTGTTGATGAGGAAAACTGAGTACCAGCAGTAAATCTTCCATCATTGCTTACCGGCTTATTTCTTCCGCGGTAGGATTTCCATCCTTTTGCAATAAATTCATTGAAGCTTCGTATTGGAGCTGAAGGTGTTGCAATGCTTGCAAAAACCGTTGTTTTGATGGAAGAAGTGTCGTTTATGGCATAAATTCCAGTATCCAATGGGATTTCAGACCAAACTTTAATATTCACTGGTCCAGGTGTGCTCAGGTCTACGGTTTGGCTGAGGTTAATGATTCTTGACTGGTTTTTTGCAAGGGGTGGATTGAGGCTTAAAATGCCATTCTGTGCGGCAGCGCCATTGATTTGTACTTGGTATGGAATGCTGGTTTCAGTACTGTCGCCATAATTAAAAATGCGCACCTGAATCGGCTCATTCACTGTTCCAGGACATCCAAATGCAACTGAAGGAGAAAGGCTTAACTTGTCTAGTCCAATATCATGGGCAGTTTGTGCAGGATTGTAGAAAGTATAATTCAATCCGTTATCTGGCAGGAAAGTTGGTTGAAAGTCGGTTTGGATGGTTCGGTCTAGCGATTTTATAGAGCTTGCCCAGGTTTCAGCTGCCAGTACATTGGCTTTTCTCATTTGCACCACATTATAGGCATTTCCTCTTATTCCAACAGATGCCAAACGGTTGTTTGCTGCTTTTTGAAAAGCGCCATACGAGAAAACAACCTTGTTGCCGTTTTCTTGCAGGCGAATCTGAAAATTGAAATTGTCATCTCCAATTGTTGCAAGGTAAATTCGGAATTTCTTCCATTGGATAACGCATTCTCTGTTGGGCTCAGTGCCCGTGGTAATAAAACTCAACTCTGATCCGGTTTGTCCCTGCAAGTCAAGATGCAATGCTGCCAGCATGTTGGCATAAAACGCCGTGTCAGGTAGGTTAAATGGAGTACCATTGAATGCAGACGAGACACTGTTTGGAATGCTGAAAACATCATTTCCAAGTGTCACATATCCATTTGTGCCAACCGCAAATCGGGTAAAAACCTGCCCATTAAAGGAGAATGGAAATCCGATTGGAAATCCTGCCCCGGCAGTTGTGGTGGTTGCGCCTGTCGTAGAAGCGTTGAATACTTCTTCGTCTATGGTAATACTTCCCAAAATGGTTCCTCCTGAAATTTCGGAGTAAGTACCAATTTGCTGCTGAAAAAAGTAGTTTTTAACGCTGTATTGTCCACTCGCAAAATTTGTGAAGCCGCAAAGGATTGCTACAAACCAGGCAGTAAGCGTGAATTGACTTTTTAAGGAATTGTTTTTCATTGTGATGAACGATAAAATGGTAACAATGCAAATAAAGTAAAGGCATCAGCTTTATACAACAATATTAAGTAGGAAGCTTTGTATTTCTTTTTCGGAAATGTCTATTTCGAAGGTTTTTAACTTTCCGGTGGAGCCCGCTGCCAGCCGGATGGATGATTTTGGAATTTTCAGAAGTTCTGATAGAAAAATGACAATGGCCTGATTGGCCTTCCCCTCTGTGGGAGGAGCCGCCACACGAAGCCACAATGTTCCATCCTCATTTCTTCCAATTTCATTTTTTCTTGCGTTTGGCTTCACAAGAAATCTAAGTTTCTGCATTGCTTCCTAGAAACTGGCAATGATCGAAGCGGAAACGCCGGAGCTTGCTGGAACAACCCTGCAAACACCTCCTACGCAAAACACACCTGCACGCTGCCTTCCACCTGAAATTGAAATTCGAACGGTTCCTCTGGTATAACCAATGGTTGCGCCGGGATAATGGAAACGCTTATCTTTTTTTTCATTTCCATAATTGTATTCATCATAAATGGCTGCAAAATAATGGGAGCCAATCTGGTACTCCATTAAGAACATGGCCCAGGAGTTGTAGTGTTGTTTCGTGTAAAGGTGCTGAAGTTCCCAACGAAGCGTGTGCTTGGGTTTAAATTTCCAGGAAAGGTCAGCCACCCCGATGTGGGAGAAAATATCAGACTTCGTATCAATTCCCTGAACGGCTTGTTTACTTGCCTCAATAAAAATATAAGTGCAAATAAGCTTCATGCTTGAGTTCAGTTTCTTGCTCATCTCAACACTCAGATTTTGATAAAGCGTTTTCTTACCTGCTTCAAGGAATGGCGACTTAAAACGAATCACATCCCTTGCTCCGCCAAAAAGGGAATCTCTGTGTATGTCATTGATGCGGGAATAATTGATGGCAAAATTGGTTCCGGTACTTCCACCAAGCAGGCTTCCTTCTGGGGCATTGTAAAAAATATCAGATTGAATGCCCATTTCGCCTTGTGGTTGCGTGGCATAGGGATAAAGGGTTGCCAATCGGTATGTGTGCTGGGGCGTGAGTGGTGGCAGATAGTTGATCAAAAGGTCGTTGAGGTTGGCATTGCGGCTGCTTCGAAAGTCAAAGTTGTCTATTCGTTTTGCTCCAAGTGAAATTCCGAATCCTTTGGTGGTATAAACACCATTCAACAGCAGTGCATTTCCGTAACGGTAACTATTATTGTTGGTCTCACCGGGGTCCTGGCTTTTCCATGCGTATTCTCCTTCCAGACTAAAGTTGTTGTGGTTCAGTTTTATCCTGCTGGAGATAGCAGAAACATTTTCAGGTAATTTATAACTTGGATTGTCATCAGCCTGATACTTGCTTACCGCACCTAGGCCAAGGGTTACTCGGTAAGGACTAAATTCATATTTAGGGATAAGTTCGTTGAGGGAGAATTCGGCATCAATGCCTCTTACAATTCCAGGGCTTTTGTCGAAATAGAATCTCTGTTTCCCGGCAAAGGCTTTCAGGTGAATTCCCTCCAGAATGTTGTATCTCAATCGAACGCCGTCAACAGAATTGTCGAAACCAAGGCCCCATTCCCAATAGCTTCTATAAATCAGTCCATTGCCAAATTGCTCATAAAAATTCCCTAGGGTTACAGATAAATCCTTCCAGCGGTAATTCACAAATCGGAATGGAATGCCTGTTCCATTCAAGCGCTTGTCGTAGCCCAGAAGTGCCGGCTGAAAGTTTTCAAATCGGATTCCACCTGATAGATTGCCTCTGTCGTAGAGCAGATTCAAATAGGTGTTATTGCCTACTTTTTCTTTGAACTTAGGTCCGATTTTCGGGTCGTAAAAATAGTACTGAGCATCAGTTTGAAAGTCGCCGTGGATGTAGGTCGCTTCCTGACCTTCAGTATTTTCTTCCTGTGCCCGAATTGCCTGGGAATAGATAAAGAAAATCCCCAGAAAAAGGGCCAACCTTAATTGGAAGAATTTATTTTTCACTTTAGTTCCTGCTGCTATTCTTTTTCAGGATTTCGTAAAGTTCATCCTCATCGCCTGGCGCATAGGAGTTGTGCTGCCAGATAATTTCACCCTTTGGATTCAGGACAAATGTATGTGGGATGTTGTTCACATTGAGGGCGCGTTTGAAATCGGAATTGGAATCCAAAATGATGTCATATTCCCAACCTTTTCCATTTACAAGTGGACCAACTTTTGAAGTATTTCTGGTATCATCAATCGTAACAGCCACGATTTTAATCCCAAGTTCCTTTTTCCATTCGGGGTAATGGTCTTTGATGGTATTGAGCTCCAAAACGCATGGCTTGCACCATGTAGCCCAGAAGTTTATTACCGTAAGGCCTTCCTTATTAAGGAGTTCAGATGAGTTGATGCTTGTGCCATTTAAAGTTTTGAGATTTACAGATGGCAGTTTTCTGAGAGCTGTTTCCGTTTGGGCAAAGCTGAAGTTTGCCAGAAACAGCGAAAGGATTAAAAGTGTATTTTTTAAGTAGCTCATAAAAAGGTATAAAAAAGCCCGGAGAATTTCTTCCCCGGGCAAATTTTTCGAAGGAATTATTTGATCACAATCTTTTGTACCTGAGAAGCCATTCCAGGAGCTTCCAGCCTAAGCTGATACACACCTGAATTTAGTTTCTCAAGGGAAAGAATCTGATCATCACTTGAATTGCTTACAGACTGGCGAACAACTTCTTTGCCGCTGAGGTCTGAAAGGATGATGGTTTTAACTTCTCCTGTTACTGGAACCATTAACCTGTTTTTTGCAGGATTTGGATAAGCAAGTTTCACATTCTCAATGATACCTGCAACTGCATTTGGCGCACTCGTTGAAAGTGCTGCAGCATTTGAATTTTTGCTGCAACCATCCTTGCTTACGATGCAACGAAAAATGTTTCCATTGTCTGTCGCACTCACATTGGATACGGATAGTGTAGCAGTTGTAGTTCCGGTGTATTGTCCGCCTTCACTAAGATCTGAAAATCCAGCTCCGGTGTCTTTCTGCCACTGCCAACTTGCTCCTGTAGTTGTGCTGGCTGTTGTAAATGTTGCAGTAGTGCCATAAACAGCGGTTTGATTCACTGGCTGTGCACTTACAACCGGACTTGGAGT
>CAMDMI010000064.1 GCA_945902135.1 Spirosoma fluviale | reverse complement strand
CTCTTTTTCAGCCTCAAAACAACCTGCATTTGAAGCCGATAAGCTCTTTGAAGATGGAGCTGTTTCGGTACTTGACTTTGACAAAGACGGTGATAATGACCTGATTGTGGCATCCGGTGGCAACGAATTTCCAAAACAAACTTCCAAATACCCAATCCGGATTTATTTGAACGATGGCAATGGAAATTTTAAAGCCAGTAAATATTCTGCTAAGTTTTTCACTTCGGCCAACACCATCGCAATTTCGGATATGGATAAGGATGGAAATCCTGAAATTTTTGTAGGTGGCAGGGTGGTACCGGGCCATTATGGACGAATTCCCAGAAGCTATCTATTTACTGTAAAAGGGGATTCATTGCAAGAAATTCAGGTTTCTTCGACAATTACCTCGGCTGGTATGGTGACTTCAGCTGTCTGGGCCGATTACAACAACGATGGGTGGATGGATCTGACGGTGGCAGGAGAATGGATGCCGGTTTCCATTTTCTACAACGACAAAGGTGTACTTCGTAATCAAGCCTTTACAATGGATAACAGCCAGGGCTGGTGGAATAAAATAGTGGCTGCTGATGTGAACAAAGATGGAAAAACAGACCTGATTGCCGGAAACATGGGTTTAAATTCCAGATACCGTGGAAATAAAGATAAGCCCATCACCATGGTTGTGAGTGATTTCGACAACAATGGCAGCACGGATTGTATGATTAGTCTATTTGTCCGTGACAAAAGTTACCCCATAGGCTTGCGAGATAATGTTTTGGACCAAATGCCCTACCTGAGGAAAAAATTCCTTCGTTATCATTCCTATTCAGATGCTACAGTTCAGGATATTTTCACACCCCAGCAATTAGAAAAGGCAACCCACTTTTCGGCTACCAATCTGGTTAGTACGGTATATTTGAATGCAGGGAACGAAACTTTTAAGGAATTATTTTTACCTATCGAAGCCCAGTATTTTCCCATTAATGCCATTGAAATTCATGATTTTAATGAAGATGGGATTCGTGATTTGCTTATTGCCGGCAATGACTTTTCATCTGAAGTGGAAACCGGAAGAAACGATGCCGGAATAGGTTTGTACTTGATTGGTTTAGGTGATGGCAATTTTAAAACCCTGCCCACCACGGAATCGGGTTTGTTTGTTTCTGGCGATGTAAAGTCTATGGTACCCATCAAATCAGGAAACCAAACGGTTTTTGTTATAGGAAAAAATCGGGATTATCTCCAGGTTATTGGAAAGACCGGTCCCTAAATTTCAGGTGCTGGTGAAAGTATTCGAGCTATGAGAAGCTAAAATGCATAAAATGAATGCCTTAGCAGATTCAAATTTCGTGGCATTGATGTATACAACAGAAAAGTGTAGAGGGCTCTGATTCGTGGCGCCTTGGTATTATTTGTAGCAGTTTAGACGGGGAATACTTGGCTGTTGTTAGACAGGTATTTTCTAAATGCAAATTCGGGATAAAAACTCAGCCTGCTTTTGATTATAATACTTAAACTATCTGCTCTTTTAGTTTATGAGAATTACCACCATGATTTCAGACTTATTCAACTTTACTACAGGAAAAGCAAGCCTGTTTGTGTTATCCTTTTTTATGGCATCAACCGCTTTTTCTCAGGTGGATGTGGTTTACAATGATCTGGTTTGGTCAGACGAGTTTGATTATCAGGGACCAGTAAACTCAGGTAACTGGCATCACCAGACTCGGATTCCTGCCGGAGGAAGCTGGTACAACAATGAGGTGCAGCACTATACCAACCGCCTATCCAATTCTTTTGTATCTGGGACTGACCTCAACATTATAGCCAAAAGGGAAAATTTTACAGACCAGAATGTAAACAAACAATTTACCTCTGCCCGCCTCAATTCTAAATTTGCTTTCAAGTATGGACGGGTTGATATCAGAGCCAAAGCTTCGAATAATCCTGGAACCTGGCCTGCCCTTTGGCTTCTGGGTAAAAATGTCAATGAAGACGGTGCTTTCTTCAACTCCCAATTTGGAACAACATCTTGGCCTGCTTGTGGTGAGCTCGACATCATGGAACATGGTATTTTTACCACGCAGCCGCTCAATTACATAGGCAGTGCCATTCATACGCCTTCTTCTTCTGGCAATACCATAAATAAGGGTGGAATTCAGGCCGCTGATATTGCCGAGAACTACCATATCTATTCAATGAACTGGTCGCCCAACCAAATTACATTTTTGCTGGATGGTGTGGCTTTCTACACCTACAATCCCTCAGTCAAAAATGCCGAAACATGGCCGTTTAATAAAGAGCATTTTCTGATTTTCAACATTGCCATGGGCGGTTATGCCGGAGAGATTCCTCCTTCTTTTTCCGAGGCATCCATGGTCATAGATTATGTGCGGGTTTATCAAAATGTACTTTCAGATATAGAGCCTCCGACCAATTTCACCGCCAGCGTCGGCACCATAACCGAATCCACTGTAGAATTGAAACTCAATGCTGTGGACAATTCCGGAATCGTAAAATATAATATCTACTACGGATCGAACTCTAATACTGTTTCCGGAATTAGCGGAGTTGAGAAATCGGCTGTTATTTCAGGCCTGTTCCCCAATGTAAATTATACATTTTCAGTTTCTGCATCAGATACGGCAGGAAATCCGGCAGGCAATAATCCAATTGAGCTTAACGCCACCACATTGGAGAATCAGGGCTGTGAGGGGACTGATATTGTGGCTAGTCAGGGTACATTCACAGATGGGTACAAATATAAATTTGAAACCATTGGTACCGATGTGAAATTTACATTTGAGCTTCTCGACAATAAACCGGATTTGATTGCTTACCTGTGGCGACAAAATCCATTTTCCGAAGTCCAGATGACAAATGTTGGAGGACGGAAATTTTCACATACCCTTTCCGGCCAAACACTTGGGGCTACCATAAACTATGCCGCAAAATTTGCTTTTGCAGGAGGATTGTCTGTAACAAGATACATTCCCTATGTTGTGGGCACTGATTGTGCAACCAATATTAGCTTACCCAGTAATTCGGGAATTTCCATCTTTCCAAATCCTACGGATGGAAAAATTTATTTTACAGGTTTAGAAAACAAAACCTATGAATTCTCTCTGATGGATGTGACAGGTAAAAGCCTGAAAACAGGAATACTTCCTTCCAATGCTACTTTTTTGGATGTAAGTCACTTTAAAAAAGGTGTTTACTTTCTGGACCTTAAATCCGGAAACAGCCAAATACGCAGGAAGCTGGAGTTAAGTAAGTAAGGGGAAACCCATTTACATCCAGGCCATAATCAACCAATCTTAATCCGGTTGGTAGAAAAGCCAGTTTTAAACCCGAATTGTTTTTAGTTAATCCCTGTCTGCCAACAGGCAGGGATTTTGTGTCTAAATTGTTTCAAACAACGCGAAGGTGGCACAAGTCAAAGTCTTCGCCATATTTTATCCCTTCTGATAAAGAAGTCTCAACGGCCAGTCCGGATTTATCTTAAGCAAGGAGCTTTAAAAAGATTTTGATTGAAATAGGGAATTAATTTTCCAACTTCTTCAAAATCCCAAATGGCTCCTTCATATTTTTTTCAATTAAATGATTAGTAAAATAGTTCACCTGGGCTCTTTCAACAATCAAAGCGTATGCAGTATATGCTTTGATTAAAAACCAAGTTTAATTCCAATTTAATCTTTTATTTATGAGAAAACTCTTATCCTTGGCACTGTTCCTGATATCAGCGGCAGTGTTTGCACAAACCCCCATTTCGTTGCCCATCACATGGGATGATGGAACTGTGGACTACACTACGAGCTCGTTTGGGGGAAATGCCAACTCGTCACCAACGGTTGTGGATCCAACCAATCCTTCCAACAACGTGTTGAAAATCAACAAGCCGACTGGTGCCGAATCATGGGCTGGAACGACATTAGGTAAGCCATCGAACAACAGTGGTGGTTTTCCTTCTGCTATGCCTTTCACGGCCACGAATCGCTTCATGACCATTCGGGTGCGTTCCAACAAAGCAGCCGGAACACAAATGATGGCCAAAGTTGAGAATAACACTAACGGAGGAATTTTTGTTGAGAAGCGTGTTAACACGACCAAAGCAGCTGGCGAATGGGAAAACATGGTGTTTGACTTTGGTTCAGGTGATCAGGCTATTAATTATGCCAACTCTTATGGCAAAATATCCTTCTTTCCTGATTTCGGACAAGGTGGTAATTCGGCCGATGAATACTTTGTTGACAATGTAGCCTTTGGATTGCCTCCGGTGATTTCTTCGTTTGCTCCAACTTCCGAAACATCCGGAAACACAGTAACCATTTCTGGTAACAACTTTACCGGTGCTACCGCAGTTAGTTTTGGAGGCTCGCCTGCAACTAGCTTTACAGTTGTGAATGACAATACCATAACTGCGGTTGTGGGTGTTGGTGCTTCAGGTGCTGTTATGGTTACCACTCCTGTTTCGTTAGAATCCCTTGCAGGATTTACATTCATTGCGCCTTTATCAGCGCCAACCGTTACCTCTTTTACACCGACAAGTGCGGCTTCCGGTGCTACGGTTACCATTACAGGAACCAACTTTACGACTGCAACAGCTGTTAACTTCGGCGGTGATGCTGCTACTTCTTTCGCGATTGTAAACTCTACGACAATCACTGCTGTTGTTGATCTTGGAGCTTCAGGTCTTGTGGCTGTTACCAATCCGGATGGAGTAGGAACTCGTGCCGGATTCACATACATTCCTCCAACGCCTACTATTTCATCGTTCACTCCGGTGGATGCGGGTGGATTTGCAACCGTTACAATAACCGGTACAAACTTTATCGATGTATCTGCCGTTACATTTGGAGGTACAGCTGCTGGTTCATTCACTGTGATCAGTCCTACCTCGATTACAGCTACCGTTGGATCGGGTGCATCTGGATCTGTTGCAGTAACCAATCCTGGAGGTACTGGCACAAGGGCTGGTTTTACCTTTAACGCACCAATTTCTTTGCCAATTGATTTTCAAAGTAGTTCGGTAGATTATACGGTTACCAGCTTTTCTGCAAATCCTGCAAATATTACAACTGCAATTGCGACTGATCCGGTTAACGCTTCTAATACGGCTTTGAGAATTTCAAAGTTAGCGGGTGCATCTTCATGGGCAGGTACTACTTTGGGTAAGGATTTTGCTCCTAAAGTAAATAATGGTGGCTTAGCTTCACCAATTCCCTTTACAGCCACCGACCGAATAATTACAGCGAGAGTTTATTCTCCTTATCCGGCAGGTACAGTTATCATGTGTAAAGTTGAAAATGCTGCCAATGGAGGTATAAATCAGGAAGTACAGTCCACTACAACCGTTGCAAGTGGTTGGAGCACCATGTACTGGAACTTTAATGCCATTAATACAGCCAATACTTACGAAAAAATATCCTTCTTCATGGATTTTGGAAGTGGCGGTGAACCAACCTCTATATTTTATTTGGATGATGTAGCATTTTTTCCTTCGCCAACCATCAGTTCATTTGCCCCAACCTCTGCTACAACCGGCGGGTCTGTTGTAATTACTGGGACTAATTTTACAGGAGCTACTGCAGTTTCATTTGGTGGTGTTGCCGCAACTTCTTTTGTGGTAAATAGCAGCACGCAAATTACCGCTGTAGTTGCAAACGGTGCTTCTGGTTCAATTTCAGTTACCAGAGGTGGTACTGGATCATTGGCTGGTTTTACATTTACTGCTCCCCCAACTGGAGCTGATGTTACATCTTTCGCTCCAACGACTGCAGGTGAAACTGGTGTCGTTACCATTTCAGGTTCAAACTTCACAACAGCTACTGCCGTTTCTTTTGGTGGAACTGCTGCTGCATCGTTTACCATTGTAGATGATAACACCATTACAGCAACATTGGGCGCTGGTGCTTCTGGTTCTGTTCAGGTTACCAATCCAAGCGGAATCGGTGCACTTGCCGGTTTTACCTACATCGCGAAATCTCCGATTTCTCTTCCTTTGACTTGGGATTCTCCAATTACAGTTGATTACACAACTACCGATTTCGGTGGTTCTGATTTTAACGTTGCCAACATGACTTCTTCACTTGATTTTGATCCGACAAATGGTTCAAACCGCGTGTTGAAAGTTGTTAAAGGGAACGGTGCTCAACAATGGGCTGGTTCAACACTTGGAAAAAATGGTGTGAACAATGGTGGTTTCCCAACAGGAATTCCATTCACTCCAAGCAACCGTTTTGTAACGGCTAAGGTTTACTCTACTCGTCCTGTCGGTACAGTGATCATGTTGAAAGTTGAACAGGGAACTGCTCCTGCTCAGAATACAGAGAAAACAGCTGTTACCACCATTCAAAATGCATGGGAAACTCTTGTATTTGATTTTGGTGCTCAAACAGGTGGTAATCCATTGAATTACTCAGGTGTTACATATGATAAAATGTCTGTTTTCTGTAATTTCGGAAATTTTGGTGCGGCCAGTGCCAACACATTTTACATCGATGACATCAAGTTTGTTCCAGGTCCACAGATTACTTCGTTTACTCCGACCAGTGCTGCAACCGGTACAACAGTTACCATCAATGGTGACAACTTTACAGGTGCAACGGCCGTAAGTTTCGGAGGCGTAGCTGCAACATCTTTTACAGTAGTGAGTGACAACGAAATCACTGCCGTTGTAGGTGTAGGTGCTTCAGGATCGGTTTCTGTAACCACCATCGGTGCCGGAACACTTGCTGGTTTTGACTACCTTGCTCCACTTGGTACGCCTGCAATTGCTTCATTTGCGCCAACCAGTTCTTATGCTGGAGGAATCATTACCATCACTGGTAGCAATTTCACAGGTGCTTCTGCGGTTAAGTTTGGTGGAACAAATGCTGCATCATACACAATCGTTAACTCTTCTACCATCACTGCGGTAGTTGGAGCTGGTACATCTGGTTCTGTTTCTGTTACAAATACATTCGGAACTGGAAACAGAGTTGGTTTCACATTTGCGAAAAAGCCGATCAATCTTCCAGTTGTCTGGGATGATTTCGCTACAGTTCAATACAACCCTGGTGATTTCAACGGATTGGCTTCAGTTCTTGCAACGGATCCATTGGATGTTTCAAACACAGTTATGCGCATGACTAAGCCAGGAGGTGCTGGTGGAGCAGCCGGTTCGTTATTGGGTAATGGTACTTTGTTTACTCCAATTCCATTTGCTTTGGGTAATACTGTTCTTAGTGTACGTTTTTACACCACTGAACCAATTGGTTTCCCAGTTTTATTTAAATTAGAAGGAACAGGTGGCCCAATTGAGAAGCTTGTTACTACAACAAGAGTAGGCTGGCAGGTTCTCGAATTCGATTACAGCGCCAGTGCCAACATTTCAGATGTATACAACAAGCTGATTATTTTCCCTGGATTTGCCCAGGTGGCAGGTGCCGCTCAGGTTACCTACATCGATAACATTCGCTTTGGAGCATTCCCAACAAATGTTTGGACAGGAACAACTTCTGCAGACTTCACAAAAGGAAGCAACTGGTCACTTGGATTCGCTCCAATGGATTGTTCTCAGAATGTTCAGATCAACAGAAATACTCCATTTTCTGCAGTACTGGCAAGTGGAAGTTTCAATGGTGGTAATGTAAACATTGCTTCTGGTGCAACTTTGACGATCAATTCAGGTGCTACTTATTCAGTTTGTGGTAATGTGACAGGTGGTCCGGTAACGGGAACTGGTACTTTCGCTTTCAGTGGTTCCACTGCTCAGACGATTGACGGCGCACACACAGTATCGAATGTAACGGTTAGTAAGCCCGCTTCCTCAGGAAACGTAACCATCAATGGTTCACTTACAGTTTCAGGACTTGTTACTTTGGCAAATGCCAATGCCAATCTTGTGGTAGGTTCTGCCGGTTCTTTGGTTCTTGCTTCCAGCGCATCTGGTACAGGTTCAATTGCTACAATCCCTGCAGGTGCTTCTGTAACAGGAAATGTAACGGTTCAGCGTTACCTCAACGGAACTGGCGATGGTTGGTTCTTGATTGGAGGTTCTGTACAGGGTGCAGATTTCACTCAGTTGACTGATGACATGTATGTGGTTGCTGGTAGTAACTTGGGCGGTTCTCAAGGTATTATTGGTCTTGGAATCCAGCACTCATCTATTTTCAAATATGATGATGCTGTACACAATATTTCAATAGATACAGTTCAGAAGAATGGTTGGAGGGTCCCTGTTTCAGGTGATGCTCTAAATGGTGGTACAGGTTTCCGTGTATTCCTTAAATCTTACGATACACCGAGTCGCATCGTTGACAACATTGGTAATATCTACCAGGGCAACTTTACATATCCTGCGCTTATCCGCAATGAGTTTGTAAATTGTCAGCCATATGCTGCAGCAGGAACTGTTGCTTGTACAGAAACCAATCGTGGTTGGAATCTCCTTTCTAATCCATATCCTTCTGCCATCAATTGGGATGCAGCAAGTGGTTGGACAAAGCCAGCAGGTATGCAGAATGGTTTCTATCGTTGGAACTCTGCTGCTGATGGTTATGGTTTATATACTGGTGGTTCTTATGTAGGTGCTGGTGCTCCTCCTGCTAACCCAAGTATCATTCCTTCAGGTCAGGGATTCTTCGTGAAACTTGCTTCTGGAACAACTGCCAACTTGAGCATGACTGAAGCGGTAAAATCAACTGGTTCTGGTTCTTTCCTAAGGACTGCTAGTCAGGTTTCTAATGCACTTCGCATCGAAATGCGTTCTGCTCAAGCATCTGCTTATTCTTACAATGCTGAAGTTCGTTTCTCTGAGCTTGCTAATGATGCAATCGATGCTGATGTTGATGCTCCAATCATGGCTGGCGCAGGATTCCACTTCACTATGCCTGTGGGTGCTGAAGAGTTGATCATGAACATCATGGGTTCTCTTAACGAAACCAAGATTGTTCCAATGAATGTGAGCCAGAAATCTGCTGGTGCATTCAAATTCAATTTCACTGGTATTTCAAGTTTCCCTGCTCAGACTTCAATCTTTATCAGGGATAACTTTAACGGTACAATTCAGGACATTCGCACTCAGCCTGAGTTCGCATTCCAGATGTCAGCTTCAGAAAATGGCATAGGCCGTTTCGAGTTGATCTTTACTCCTGAAATTGTTACTGCCAATGAAATTCGTAATTCAGTTCTTGGTGTTCGTGTTTATCCTAACCCAGTAACTGGTCAGCAGATTTCAATTGAATTGTCTAATGCTGCTTCTTCTGCATCTGTAGTTCTTACCGATATGTTTGGAAGAGTAGTTATGACAAGCAAAGTAGCGCTTGAGTCAGGAAAGGCAGTAATTGCCAAGCCATCAATTGCCAGCGGTGTTTACACACTTAAGGTAACTGCTGGTGGTATGACTTATAGCCGCAGAATTTCTGTACAGTAATTGTTTTTGTTGATTGTTGATTGAAATGGATGGACAGGGTTTTATAGCAGCAATGCTGAATAATGCCCTGTCCTCCTTTTCTTATTTCTTTTAGAATAGATATTGTTAAATAATTTCAATTTTGATTTCTAGCCTTAGCCTTACAATTTTGTTCGAATAAATTTCTCAGTTAAACAACCCTATGGTACTTGATCAGCATCCAGATTTTTTCCTTCAAAAGCAAAGTTTTAAAAACTGGGCTGATGGGATAAATGAGGACGATTGCCGTTTCTGGGATCGTTGGTTTAAGGAAAATCCAAATCATCTGCCGGCTGCAATTCATGCGGCTCGTATTTATTCAGGATTGGAAATTTCAGAAGATTTTAAATCAAATGAAATTGATCTGAATTGGGAAAGGCTTAACAATAGAATCAATCTTTTCGAAAAGGAGTCAACAAGTAAATGGACCTTGACCAAATTTGCTGCATCCATTGCAATGCTTTGTGCTTTTGCTAGTGCCTGGTATGTTTTTCAACCGGTAACTGAATCGTATGCGACCGGATACTCAAACCGTCGGACTGTTATTTTGTCTGATGGCACCGAGATTTTGATGAACGCCAATTCTAAAGTTACAGCTGTTCGGTCCTGGATGTTTGCCCCGCCCAGAGAAGTTTGGGTAGATGGTGAAGCCTTTTTTGTGGTTAAATCCTACAAAAATGACCAAGCGAAAAAGAACTTTATTGTCCATACACATGATATGGATATTACCGTAACTGGAACGCAGTTTAATGTGAATACGCGTAGCAAGGGAACCAGGGTTTTTCTTAATGAAGGAAAAATTGAAGTTGCCTTGAAAGAAAATCCAAACCGTCGTGTTATGCACATGACACCCGGGGAAGCGCTGAGTTATTCTGGTATGCAGGATCCAGACTATGCAAAAACGGAGGTACTCGCCCCTGAATCTCAGATAGCTTGGAAGACAGGTTACTTTGCATTCAACAACACACCTTTAAGCGATGTCGTTGAAATGGTTTATGAAACCCATGGTGTTAGAATTCTTGTAGAAGATTCTTCGCTTCTTGGTGAAACCATAAGTGGACGCGTGCCAAATTCCAATGTTGACGAACTTGTAAACTCAGTTTCAAAGCTTTTTAATCTAAAGCACTCTAGAAATGGTTCTGGGGTTAGGCTCTGGAAGTAGGCAATTGCCTTATTTATTAGAGCGAAAAGAAATCCTTATTTTTTAAAAAATTAAATGAAAACATGCCTTTTAACATGGCAGTGCCTGATTTGCTTTGTCCTTTTTACAGGAAAAGTAGGTGCTGAGGCTAAGCCTGGTTTTGACAAAATGCCTTTTGAGCAAGTTGAAACCCCCGGGAATATTTCCCTTACCAAATTTCTAAATGAACTTGAAAACAAGTATAAGGTTAGTTTCCTTTACAAAGCAGATGTTCTCAAATCAAAGGTTGTTCCATCAACCTTAATTGAATCGCAGGACCTTTCAGCAATCCTTTCTGAATTAACTTCAATTACAGGATTGACTTTCGAACAAACTGGAAAAACAGTTTATACCATTATTCAAAAGAAGGCTGGAAATGAATCTCAGGGTTCAGGTCGGAACAATACGGAATCCTTACCTGATACCATTGGCCAGCAGGCTATTGTTCAGGTTCGTGGAATGATTTCAGATGAAGGTAGCAAACCCATTCCCGGAGCTGCCGTCATGATCGTAGGAACCCAGAAAGGGGTAATATCCGGTCTTGACGGTAGCTTTTCTATTAGCTGCCCAATGAACTCCACCTTTCGATTCCGGTATGTCGGTTATCAAAGCCAAGATATAAAATTGAATGGTCGTACTACACTAAATGTCCAGCTTCTTCCTGAAATGAAGGATGCCGGTGAAGTTGTGGTTGTTGGTTATGGAACCAGTACCCGCAGGGAAGTTAGTTCTTCCATTTCTTCTGTGAGTGCGAAAGAGATTAAATCTACGCCTGTTGCTGATGCTGCTCAAGCTTTGCAAGGTCGGGTTGCCGGTATGACAGTTGTGCAAAATTCCGGAGCACCTGGTGGCTCTGGTGGTACATCCATCAGGATTCGTGGTATTTCTTCGGTAACAGGGTCTAACAATCCCCTCATCGTGCTCGATGGTTTTCCATTACCGGATCAGACTTCTGATAATGTGTTGAATGCTTTGAACCCCAATGAAATTGAAAGTATTGATGTTTTGAAAGACGCAGCCGCTGCTTCCATCTACGGTGTTCGTGGTTCAAATGGTGTTGTGATTATCAACACAAAAAGAGGAAAAGAAGGGAAGGCCGTTGTAAGCGTTGACTATTACCGCGGAATTCAAAATGTATGGAATACGCCAAGTCTATTGAGCCCAGAAGAATATGCCGTAATTAACTCAGAAGCCAGATTGTCCAGTGGTTTGCAGCCTATTTCTAAATTGGTTGATCCTGTTTCTGTGAAACAACAATATGGAAATGGCACTGATTGGCTGGACGAGATTTTCAGGTCCGCTGCCATGACAAATCTTTCTGTGAATGTTTCCGGAGGTACAGACAAGGCTCGTTATTCCGTTTCTGGAAGTTATTTTAACCAGGATGGTATCCTGAAAGGAACAAGTTTTGACCGTTATAATTTTCGTTTTAATGGTGATATGCAGGTATCTTCCAAATTGAAAGTTGGTAATAGCCTTACGCTAAGCCGCACTCAAGAACTTCCTAGAAACACCTACGATCCTTTTAACAGTCTTTTGCTTTTGGCAGCCATGGCGCCGCCGACAGTAAGTCCTAGAAATCCAGATGGAACCTGGGCTGGTGGTAATGGTGGTGAAGATGGTTTTAATGAACCGAATCCATTGTATGACATCTATGTGCCGCAAACCGTTAACACGCGTTTTCGTTCCATCGCTTCTGTTTTTGCTGAATATGAAATCCTTCCAGGTTTGAGTGTAAAAGCCAACATGGGAATGGACTTTGTGATGCAGAATATTCGGATTTGGAATCCTGCAATTCCATCATCTGGTGGCCGCCCTATTTCCATTACGGGCCTTCAGCAGCAAATTAATTTCTCTCCGAGCTACCTTGGAGAATATACAGCCAACTATAAAAAATCATTTGGCAATCATAACATCAATCTCCTTAGTGGTTATACAGTACAAGACAACCAATTCAATGTTTTGGGTGCGGGAAGAAATGGATATCAAAGGCTTGATCTTCAAGTATTAGATGATGCCGCAACTGTTCCTGCCAATATTTCTCAAACATTCAATTTTGGTGCTAATGGTACCACTCGTTTGCTTTCTTATGTAGGAAGGGCCAATTACGATTTCAAAGGCAAGTATCTGTTTTCATTCAGCTTGAGGCGTGATGGTTCTTCAAACTTTGGTCCTGGATATAAATATGCTGTATTCCCTGCTGCATCCGTAGCATGGAATGTAATTGATGAGGATTTTATGAAATCGGTTGATTTCATTTCTAACTTAAAAATCCGTGCCAGTTTTGGTCAGACAGGTAACCAGAATGTTCCTGCATTCGCTTATCTGCAAAGGATTAATACAGGTATTCAATATCCCCTTGGTGATAACAGCGGTAGCGGTGGCGCAAACTCTG
>CAMDMI010000063.1 GCA_945902135.1 Spirosoma fluviale | reverse complement strand
CCGTTTTCAAATTAAATGGTTCGGCGCTTACTACTTGGGCCGATCGCTATACCGACAGACAAGTGAGCGGTTTTGCTGAAACGGTTTCGACCAACATCAGTCTTTCCAAGAGTCTGAGTTTTGAAAAAGATTCAGTGGAAGCTACGGATGCCCAATTCCGGAAAATAAAAGAGAACGGGGTGGTTAAAAAGGAATTGAACTATCCATCGTATTTCAAAAATGTACGGGCAGATTTGCTTCCGGCAGAAGGCAGCAAGGTGAGTTTGTGGGCAACGAATTTAAGTCAGTCAATCAATCCAGGCTGGGTAATCCTGCTCACGCCGCTGGTGGTGGCATTCTTCACTTTCTTGCGAGGCATTGGCAAGGAACCTTCCACTCCGTCCAAAATTGCCTTCGGACTCCTCATTTCCGGACTGAGCGTCCTGGTAATGGTAGCAGCAGTAAAAGCTGGAAGCAATGGCCTGGAAAAGGTGAGCGTCTGGTGGCTGGTTGCAAACTATGGCATCATCACCATCGGAGAATTGTTTTTGAGTCCAATGGGTCTTTCGCTGGTTTCCAAAGTGAGTCCAACCAACATTACTTCTTTGATGATGGGCGGGTGGTTTCTCTCTACTTCAATCGGGAATAAATTAAGCGGGGTTTTGGCCAGTATGTGGGACACTTATGACAACAAAGCAGATTTCTTCTGGGTGAATTTTGTCCTCTTGGTGGCGGCTAGTTTGTTGATGTTTGCTTTGCTTAAAAATCTGAACAAATCCATGAATCAAGAAAATCAATAAAGGGAATGACAATCAACGAAATCCAGTCTTTCAAAGGCAAGTACCCGAAACAGCTTTGGTACTTGTTTTTCTCCGAAATGTGGGAGCGCTTTTCTTTTTACGGAATGCGCGGCATGCTCACCATTTTTATGGTGACGGAACTTTTCATGGATGAAAAACAAGCCAATTTGCAGTATGGTGCTACCCAAGCCTTTGTTTATGCTTTTACTTTTATTGGTGGACTTTTTGCCGATAAAATTCTGGGTTTCAGGAAGTCGCTTTTCTGGGGTGGTCTGCTAATGATTGTTGGTTCTGTCATTCTGGCCATCGATCCAAGGGAGTATTTCTTCCTTGGCATTGGGTTCAACATTATTGGAACAGGTTTTTTCAAGCCCAACATTTCTGCCATGGTGGGCAATCTTTACCGCGAGGGGGATAGTCGCCGCGATGCAGGCTTTTCGCTGTTTTATTCTGGTATCAATATTGGCGCCTTGTTGGGTGGCTATGCCTGCGTGGCAATCGGAAAAGGAAGCATGCTTTCGGATCTGGTGCCAGAAGCCTTGCGCTGGAATATGGCTTTTGGTCTTGCGGCAATTGTAATGACCATCAGCCTGATCACTTTTGTTTTTACCCGAAATTCTTTGGGGCCAATCGGACTTTCCCCGCTCGATAACCACGAAACAGGAGAAAAGGGAAAAACCTGGCCGGAATATCTTGTGTATCTGGGTGCCCTGGCCTCCATTCCACTGATTATGAAAATGGTGGCCAATACGCAATACACCGACTGGTTTATGTATTTCATCGGACCATTCAGTCTTATATATCTTGGCTATGAAATGTCGCGCGTTTCTGCTGCTGAGGCCAAGAAGCTCGCCGCCGCTCTGCTATTTATCCTGTTTTCTGTAGTCTTTTGGGCCATTTTTGAACAGGCAGGTGGCTCACTGAGTCTTTTCGCAGCCAACAATTTGAAGGGTAGCTTTTTGGGTTTAAACCTTGATCCCAATGGAGTGAACAATTCGGCCAACAGCTTATTTGTGATATTGTTTGCACCAGTTGCTGGCCTGATTTGGGTCTGGCTATCAAATAGAAAAGCCGAGCCCAATACCGTGGTGAAATTTGGTCTGGGCTTTCTCTTCTTGGGACTTTCCTTTTTAACTTTTTATGGCTGCCGCTTTTTTGCGGATGACATTGGACTTGCCTCTCTTGAGATCTTCACAGTTGCTTATTTTATTCAGACACTCGGGGAACTTTGCCTTTCTCCAATTGGTCTTTCCATCATGACAAAGCTGTCTCCTTTGCGCCTTCAAGGTCTTATGATGGGCCTTTGGTTTTTGGCAAGTGCCTATGGGCAATATGTGGCAGGTTTGTTTGGCGCAAGCCTTGTATCTGAATCAGCCAATCCTACCGTGATGGAAAAACTCTTAACCTACACAGATGGATACCGGCAGTTTGGGATTTATGGTCTGATTGCTGGCTTAGTTCTGATTGCCATTTCGCCTTTGGTTAAAAAGTTAATGCAAGAAGTGCACTGATTTCAATGTTTTCCTTTGAAATTCAGCCTTATACCTTGCAGTTCCGGTTTGAGGCCGGTACCAGTCGCGGCGTATTAAAAGAAAAGAAAAGCTGGTTCGTTATTCTTCGGAATTCGGATTTCCCTGGCCTTGAGGGTTGGGGAGAGGCTGGATTTCTGCCGGGTTTAAGCAGCGAGAATCTTTCGACATTTGAGTCAGATTTAAATCTGCTTGGAAATTTTCTTCTTCCGTTGATGGAAGAAAAGCCAAGGAATTGGCGACGACTGAGTGCCAATTGGCTCGAGAACTGGAATGGTCCATGGCTGCCATCCGGCTTGTTTGCCTTTGAAACCGCCTGGCTCGATTGGGTGAATGGCGGTAAGAAATTAATCTGCGACGCGGATTTCCATCTGGGAAATTGGCGGGTTCCCATCAATGGTTTGGTTTGGATGAACCCCATTGTCACAATGGAGGAACAGGCCAGAGAAAAGAAGGAAGCCGGATTTGATACAATCAAGCTAAAGGTAGGCGCACTCAATTGGACCGAGGAGTTTGAGCTTATCCAAAGAATCCGGGCGGAAATGCCGGCCTCCGAATTCAAAATTCGCCTTGATGCCAATGGGGCCTGGGAATTGAAAGAAGCATTTCAGAAATTGGAAGCCCTTGCGCCGTTCGAAATAGATTCCATCGAACAACCCATTGCAGTTGGCCAGATTGAAGGTTTGGCAGACTTATGCCGGCATTCGCCTATTCCCATTGCTTTGGATGAAGAGCTGAATGGCAAACCATATGACCACCAGAAATTCAATTTGCTGGAGGCCGTTGAGCCCCAGTTTATTGTGCTAAAGCCTTCCTTGCTTGGAGGTCTGGGCCAAACAAATCAGTGGATTTCGATGGCCGAGGATCTTGGCATCGATTGGTGGATAACATCCATGCTGGAAAGCAATGTGGGTTTGAATGCCATTTCCCAGCTTGCTGCCCAATACAGGCCATTTCTTCCTCAGGGATTGGGAACAGGGCAGCTTTATACCAACAATATTTCTTCTCCGCTGAGTATTTCAAATGGAGAAATTTTCAGCGATCCAGATTTAGCTTGGCAAACAAATTTGAAATGATGGGCGAATGGCCTTTTTCGATTTGCCAGAAATTCATCCCTAAAACCAGGGCATTACCAAATCCAGAAGGTAAAGGATGGTTCCCAACGAAAGGGTTACAAGAAGAAAATAAAGGTTGAAAATTGTAAAAATCTGGAGCTCAGATTTTAGGTTGATTCCCATTCGGATCGCAATTCGCCGGGCTGAAAAATGCGTGAAATACAAGCTGATTACCAGGCAGGTTATCAGTAAACCAATTCTTGTTGGGGTATTCGAAAAAATACCTTCCAAGAAGGGAAAGGTGTCGTTGCCTGTCGAAAAAAATAGTTTCTGAAAAATTCCGAGCATCCCTGTGAAGGCCGCTGAAACGAAGAATATTATTTCCAGTGAAATCAGTAGAGGATATAGCCGGATGTCGAGCCCTTCACTTCGTTTGATTTCTTTGTCAAGTTCCTGTCGGTAATGCCTAAGTTGGCTTGCTTCAACTTCTGGAAGGAGGATTTGTTGTCTTTCGGCGTCTGAAATTAATTTTTCGATTTCATCCCGTGTTTTGATTACATCCAGCAAATGCCGGGCTTGTTTCAGCCGGCTTCTGTTTTCAATCCATCGAATTACAAATGGAACCAGCATGCCGATGGCCGGCACAATTACAGGTAGGTAGCTGGGAGAATTCAAATTTAAAAGTCGTTTTGGAGCGTTTAAAACGATGGGCCCGCAAATCTATTGAGCAAAGGTGATTTTTTATTCCAGCTTTATCAGGGAATTGTATTTTTTTGCTCAGTCAAACTGATGAATAAGACTCCGCTCATCAAAAAGGCCTGGATTCTTCTGGCCAGCCTCTTCGGAGGCATTACAATATGGACCCTGGCGGTTTCTGTGGATTTGTTTGGTCTTTTTGGAGGTCTTCCGGGTACCGAGAATCTTGCAAATCCCCGTTCTGAACTCGCTTCAGAAGTGTACACCGAGGATGGTGTTTTGCTGGGAAAGTATTTCCGGGAAAATCGATCCCCAGCCAGATTTGAGGATTTGTCACCCAACTTGATCAAGGCGCTTTTTGCGACAGAAGACATTCGTTTTGAAAATCATAGCGGCATTGACCTTCGGGGCACAATCGCGATTTTGTGGTATTTGGTGCGTTTCGACCGGCGCGGTTCTTCCACGCTTACCCAACAGCTGGCAAAAAATTTATTCGCTACCCGCAGCGAATTGTATGAAGGCCAGCTTTCGGGCATTCCTGGTCTTAGAACGGCGATAATCAAAACCAAAGAATGGATTACGGCTGTTCGGTTAGAGCGCACTTATACCAAGCAGGAAATTCTCACCATGTACCTCAACACGGTGCACTTTGGGTCCAATGCTTACGGAATCAAAACTGCCGCTCGGACATTTTTTAATACTACACCTGAAAAGCTGAGTCTTGAGCAAAGCGCTTTGCTGGTGGGTTTGCTCAAAGCACCGACCATGTATTCGCCGGTTTACAACGCAAAGCGGGCTTTTGAGAGACGGAATACCGTTCTTGAACAAATTGAAAAATATAACTTTATCACGGAGGCTGAACTTGAATCGCTCAAACTTAAGCCGGTTGACATCAGGCAGTATCGTGTAGAAAACCACAATGAAGGATATGGAACCTATTTCCGCACAGAGCTGAAAAAAGACCTACTCAAAATCTGCAAGGAAAAAGGCATTGACCTTTATTCTTCTGGCTTGAGAATTTACACCACCATCAATTCTCGCATGCAGCGTTATGCAGAACGGGCGCTCGACAGCCACATGCGCTATCAGCAAGGAGTTTTCTTCCGATATTGGAAAGGCCGAAATCCGTGGGTAGATGAAAATGGCAAGGAAATCACAAATTTTATTCTGAACAATGCCCGGCGGACGGCTTTGTTTCAGTCGTATTTGGAGCAATACAATGGCAACGAAGATTCGGCGATTGCTGCCTTTCGTCGGCCAATGCGTACCAGTTTATTCTCCTGGAGAGGAGGGATTGATACGACCATTTCGCCTTGGGATTCAATTGCGTACACCAAACATTTTCTCCATTCGGGGATGATGAGCATGGATCCGTTTACGGGGCATATTAAAGCTTGGGTGGGAGGAATCAATCACAAATATTTCAAATACGACCATGTGCGACAGGGTCGCCGTCAGCCGGGTTCGGCTTTTAAGCCAATTGTTTACGCCACGGCCATGGACAACGGTTTTACACCTTGCACAGAAATGGTAGATGCTCCGGTCACTTTTTACAACAAGGAAACCAATACTTACTGGACGCCTAAAAATTCGGACGGCAAGTTTTCAGGCGAGCGCATGACTTTGCGCAAAGCAATGGCACAATCCATCAATTCTGTAGCCGCCCAGGTAATGAAAAAACTTGGCCCTGAACGGGTTGTGGCCTTCGCTAAACTTTTAGGAATTGAAAGTTCGCTTGATCCTGTGCCGGCGCTTTGCCTTGGTTCCAGCGATGTTTCCGTGTATGAACTCGTTTCTGCCTATTCAACTTTTGTTTCAGGCGGAACCTGGACGAGGCCCTATTATCTGCTTCGGATTACAGATAAAAATGGAAATGAAATCAAGGCATTCACTCCAGACAAAAAGGAAGTTATCTCTAAAGAAACGGCCTTTATGATGGTGCACATGCTGATGGGCGCCACCCGTGAGCGAAATGGAACTGCCTTAGGCTTGCATAGGCTTGGTAAGACTTTGGTAGGCAATGAGGTAGGCGGAAAAACAGGCACAACTTCCAATTATTCAGATGGTTGGTTTATTGGAATCACCAAGCAACTTGTAACCGGAATCTGGGTCGGTGGTGAGGATCGAAGCATTCACTTTCGTTCGTTTAATTATGGACAGGGATCAAAAATGGCTCTGCCAATCTGGAGTTATTACATGGATAAAGTGTATGACGATAAGGTTCTTGGCATCACAAAGGGTCCATTCAAAAGGCCCGAGAATCTGAGCATTGATTTAACCTGTAGCGGGAAAGTTTCCCTCGATCCGGTTGGTGGTGATACTAGCCGGGTGCAGCAGGCAAGTGATCCAAGTCAGGGAAGTCTGGATGATTAAGGACAATAAGTCGTTTTCATAGATTTCATTTCTTTCTAATAACTATATTGCTGCCTGAAAATCAATAGATATGGATATTCGCATCAAGGAAAAGCTGGATCAACTGAATGAAAGAATTGATGCCGTTCTTGCTGAACGGGATGCCTTGAAAAAAGATATTCAGTACTATCAAGCAGAAAACCGTGACTTGCGGGACAATCTTGCTGGTTTAAGAGAAGGGATGAAAAATTTTCCTTTGAACGCTGAAAAGGCTAATATTGCAAACGAAAACGGAAGCTATGCCGAAAAGGTAGCCACTATCTCGAAACAGATAGATGTCTATGTTGAAGAAATCGATAGGTGCATAGCCCAGCTTGAAAGTTAACGCATTCATAACTAAAGGTTTGGATAAAGTATCGGTCACAGTTCAAATAGCGGGTAAAGATTATCCGATGACGGTGAAAGCCAGTGATGAAGCCCGTGTGCTTCTGGCAGCAACCAAATTGAACGAGACTATGGCTTTTTACAAAACCAATTTTCATATATCAGAGAAGCAAGATTTGCTGGCGATGGCGGCTTTTGATGCTTTTTTTGGGAAGCTTAGTTTGGAAGAAAGGAAAGAAGAATTGGTGCAATCGATTTCAGATGAGATTGAAGCAACAACTGAACGCCTGACAGCGTAGTTTTTAGGTGGCGGGAAAAGGTTAAAACTTCTCCCGGTTCAGCAGGAATTAAAATAGCCTGTTGAATGGGCATACACGATTTGGTTCTGAAACATTGCTTGGCTCATGCTGAGGAATGGCCCGTAACACTTAACCAATAATATATACAAATGGAAATTATCATTTACATCGTCCTGCTGGCAGTAGGAGGTGGTGTAGGGTTCTTGCTAACCAAAACGATGTTTAAAGGCTCCCTCAGTAAATTTGAGGACGAAGCCAGAGCCAAATCAAACAACATTCTTAAGGAAGCCGAACTCAATGCAGAAGCAGCCCGGAAGAATAAAATGCTTGAGGCAAAAGAGTTCTTCATCAAACAGAAAGGTGAATTCGAGGAGGATGTAAATCGCCGCCGCAATCAAATGGTGCAGAATGAAAACAAGCTTAAGCAGCAGCAACAGCAGGTTTCAAAAATGCAGGAGCAGCTAAGCCGCAAGGAAGCTGAAGTTGAAACTACAAAGCAAAATCTGGAATCACAGATTTCGATTGTTGCCAAAAAGAAAGAAGAGGCAGAAAAACATCTTGCTCAACAGCAACAGCAACTTACCAGAATTGCAAATCTTAGTGTGGAAGAAGCCCGCGAACAATTGGTTGAGAGTCTTCGCAATGAGGCTGGAACCAAGGCTGCTGCCCACATAAAGGACATCATGGAGGAGGCCAAAATGACGGCCACCAAAGAGGCCCGGAAAATTATTCTTACCACAATTCAGCGTACAGCCCACGAACAAGCAGTTGAAAACTGTGTATCTGTTTTTAATCTTGAAAGCGACGACATCAAAGGAAAAATCATTGGTCGTGAAGGCCGTAACATCCGTGCCATTGAAGCGGCAACAGGTGTTGAACTTATTGTAGATGATACCCCTGAGGCGATTATCATATCCGGATTTGATCCGGTTCGCAGAGAAATTGCCCGTTTATCTTTGCACAGACTTGTGCAGGATGGTCGAATTCACCCTGCCCGCATCGAAGAAATTGTGGCCAAGACCCGCAAGAACATCGAAGATGAAATTGTAGAAACCGGCGAGCGTGCAGCCATTGATCTTGGTGTTCATGGCCTGAATCCGGAACTGATTAAAATGATTGGCCGCATGAAGTATCGTTCTTCTTACGGACAAAACCTGCTCCAGCACAGCCGCGAGGTGGCACGCCTTTGCGCTACCATGGCCGCAGAACTTGGCCTGAATGCCAAATTGGCCAAACGCGCCGGATTGTTGCACGACATTGGAAAGGTTTGGCCGGAGGAGGCTGAACTTCCCCACGCTTTGCTTGGTATGGAACTGGCAAAGAAATACAAAGAGCATCCGGATGTGGTGAATGCCATTGGCGCCCACCACGATGAAATTGAAATGACAGCTATGATTTCTCCAATCATTCAAAGTTGTGATGCCATTTCAGGTTCCAGACCTGGTGCTCGCCGCGAGGTGATGGATAGCTACATCAAGCGTTTGCGTGAACTTGAAAACTTGGCACTTTCTTTTGATGGCGTAAACCAATGCTACGCCATTCAGGCAGGACGGGAAGTTCGTGTGGTGGTAGATGCCGACAAGGTTGGGGATGAAAGAGCCAGCAATCTGGCCTTTGAAATTTCCAGCAAGATTGAAAAGGAAATGCAATACCCCGGCCAAATCAAGATTACGGTAATCCGCGAAAAGCGTGCCGTGAGTTTTGCGAAATAAATCTTAGCAGTCAAAAAGAAAAGCCTCTGCTGAATCGCAGGGGCTTTTTTATTTGACGGCACAGGAACAATTCTGTCTACACGGCGGGTAAAGAAAGCGAACTGTTGACACCTCTTGTCTACAAAGCGGTTGAAGAAAAGCGAACTGTTGACAACACCTGTACACGATGCGTGAAAAAATTAAGCTGGTCGTGTACAATTCGTGCAAAACTTTTGTACACGATGTGTTTTAAAAAAAAGCTAGTCGTTTACAACATGTGTCCACAGCTCGTTGTTTTTTTCTAAAACTTGTGGACAAGCATTTCGTCTATTTTCAATCCTACCTATTCTGTGGAACTTAAAAACTAGAAGAATGCCTATTCACGGGAAAACAAGAACATTCGAAAATTCAGGATTTTAAATAAATTTGTCTAGTAACGAATGAACGATGAATAATATCAAACTTTTTGAAAGCCAACAAATTCGATCTGTCTGGAACGAACAAGAACAAAAATGGTATTTTGCAGTTCAGGATGTCGTAGAAGTTCTCACTGAAAGTGCTGATGTCAAACAGTACATCAAAAAGATGCTCAGTAGAGATGCTATTCTAAAAAGTAACTGGGGTACAATTTGTACCCTAGTAGAAATGAAAGCGGCTGATGGTAAAGTGCGTAAAATTCAAGCCTCTGATGCAAGGGGGCTGCTTAGAATTATTCAATCAATTTCATCTCCCAAAGCAGAACCATTTAAACAATGGTTATCAAAGGTCGGAGCAGAAAGACTTGCAGAGATAGAAAACCCAGAACTTGCAACGCAAAGAGCAAAGGAGTTATATATAGCAAAGGGCTATCCAGATGACTGGATTGAAAAAAGAATGCGGAGCATTGCAATTAGAGAAGAATTAACTGAAGAATGGAAGAATAGAGGGATAAAGGAACAAAAGGATTACGCCATATTAACAGCAGAAATTTCAAAAGCTACATTTGGCCTTACACCATCTGATTACAAAAAACTTAAAGGATTAAAATCACAGAATCTGAGAGATCATATGAGTGACCTAGAATTGATCTTTTCAATGTTAGGTGAAGCATCGACAAAAGAAATAGTAGTCAATACAAACCCAAGAGGATTTGATGCAAACAAAAAGGCAGCTAAAGCAGGTGGTAAAATTGCAGGAGATGCGAGAAAACAACTCGAAATGAAATCAGGTAAAAAAGTTATTTCTTCTGACAATTATTTACCTGAGGAAAAGCAAAAAACCATTAGATCAAAAACAAAGGAATAAAGGCCTGATGACAGCGGTTTTGCAAAAAACGGGCATTCGAATTTCTGAGTTTCATTAAGTGGCTTGGGCATTCGCATCTTGTTTTTTCGAGACCTTAAACCTGAGCAGCGCATGGTTTCTGACCGTTTACTTCACTTATTCATTTTTTCCACCTGAATCCCAAACTGGAGCTGCATAGCAGACGCGTAAAACTTGGTCAATGCCGTAAAATCACCCAAAAGCTCAAATTTCAACTAGCCAAAAAGTCTAATCTCGCTCCCTCTTCAGCCTTTCGAAATTATCCACCTGGAAATCACTAGCTGCCCGGAAATTTCTTTTGATCCCGATTTAATCCTTCAAACACCTTACCGAAAAACCATTTGTTTTAAAATGGTAGGTAAGTTTTGAGCCACTGCTTTCATTGCTGAGCACCAAGCCATCTGCATTGAGAGCATCATATTCGGTGGATGTCCAGAACCAGGCCGAAAGGCCCATGTCCACAATGGAGCGCGCCCTGTATCCGGCCGGCAAGGCATTGAAGCCACTTTGATTGTTGCTGCCTGAATTTGGGGCAAGCCACATTTTTGATTTTGCCTTCAATTTTCCACCTAGATTTTCCGCTTCGCCCTGTGAGAAAATGGATTTGTCGCTCCATTTCGATTTGTTTCGGCCCAATTCATCAAGCAGTTTCTCAAAGTCTTTGCGTTGTGGAACATGGTACCCGGCAGGACAAAGTCCTCTTGCGTCAGAAATGGTGTACCAATTATACAGCCTTCCATAATTGGAGTTGTATGGACCTTTCTTGGGTTTTTCAGACACGGCGGCTTTTGTAGAATTAGACCAGTCTGTGCTGATGGGCATTGACAAAATTTTGTCTCCATTTCGGAAATGCTGTGTTTTGAGGTTTTCTTTCAACCAAAGCTGGTCTCCGATTTTCACCGTGTGATACGAATTTCCATCAGCATCTTTCACCGTTTCACCTGCAGTCTGGCAATAGGAAAAGTTTTGGTTTGCCAAAGCTGAAATGCCGATTATGGCGATTGAAAATCTTTTAAAAGTCCGAAATAAATAGGTCATAACTGGATTGTAAAGCGGCTTGGCAAGTTATCAAGCACGGGTCAAAAAATCCAAGCCGCGTATCGAATAAATTCTTACTTCAATTGGGTTTTTTCGGAAATTTCGAAGGCCACTTCATTTCTGCGACTGAATAATTTCCAAGGCGAGTTATAAGCCATAAAAATGACGGGCTCTTTCCATTCAATGTTTTCCTTTCGGAGATTATCTCTCAATGATTCGGCCTTTTCCTGTATGTTTTTATTGGAAGCAAATCCTCCAAATTCCAAAACTGCCATTTGAACTGGTTCTGCCAAATGCAGTCGGATATTGCCGGATGAGGGTTTTGGTATGTTCTCCATTGTCAGGCCTTGTGGCATACTGAAACTCATTTCGGTTTTTTCACCACTTGAATCAACTGCACGAAAAGTTACGGGTGCTGTCATGGCGATTTTTTTTGATTCCTTGTTTCCCCCGAAAATGTAGCCCGCAAGATCACGGAAACCCAGACTCCCGATTTCCATCATTCGGCCGGTTTTTTCCACGCTTGCATACAGCACTGGATTGTATGCCCGGATTTCTACGGCCCCAATTTTTTTAATGACTTTGTAGGGAACGGTTGGCGTTTTGTCGTTGCTGAAAATGCTCATGGCTGAAATGATGAGGAATAGTGGAACAAGGATAAGGAGATACTTCATTTCCGGTTTATTTCTCCAAAACCGTGCCGCAGCCATTTTTGTTCTTCCTGATTGTGGACAGCTTTTGCAAAATTACCGGATGACTTTCAAAAGTTTGCCCGTACCAGATGCCCGAAATAGCAGGAAAGTTGTGGGCAGATGCTCCAGGTCGATTTTTTTCCTTCCCGGACCTACTTGAATTTCCTGCAGGATTTTTCCTTCAGCTGTCAGGATTTCCACGGTTTGGCTCTTTTCGATTTTATTATCCAGCCACACATCATTTCCATCAAACCACATTCTAAAAGTATCTTCCCTTTTTCCTGCCACCGCATTGATGATGATGGGTTCCGATGGCAAGGAAATGCAACCATTGTTGCCTGAAATCACGGCGGTATAACTTCCATCTGATGTAACAGCGATACTAGATGCTGTGGTTGCTCCAATGGCCTGATTGTTTAAATACCAAAGAACAGGGCCAGAATTGGAGTTGATGATGTTGCCAGCAAGTGCGATAAGCGGTGCATCTGGTCTTGGCAGAACCTGAATTATTTTTGGCTGAGAAACCACCGGATTGCCTACGGCGCAAGTATCTTCCGAAAGCAAACGGCAGGTGATGGAATGGCTGCCTGGCGATAGAAAACCTGTATAATTTGGAAGGGTAGATCCAAGTGGCGATGGCCCATCAAACCAGGTAAATTGAGGATTCAATGTATTTGCAAACTGGGCTTGAAGCTGAATAATATTTCCATCGCAAACTGTGTCGGCTGTTGATGAAATGCTTATCCGTGGCCGTGGTGCATTCAATACCAGGGCTTGAACCGGAGCGGGCGCGCTCTCGCAGGAAGATGAAATTTCCCAGTCGTAGAAAAAATAGTAGATGGCTGGATTTCCGGCACTGTTTCCATTGATGCTGAGAATTCCCTCCACTTGATATGGATAGGCAGCGCCAGTCGTATTTCGGTAAAGGTTGTTGCTGGCGCCTCCGGCAATGCCAAGTTGCCAGCCTTCACCTTTTGGAATATCAAAGTTTAATTGAAGTCTGGAATCGCCTTGCGGCACCTGAATAATTCGGGATTGAACCACTTGCCCTTGAGCATTTCTCAATTGAATGGTTCTGTTGCCGGCGGTATTGGCAAAAACACGAACGGATCTTAGCCTGAAAGCATGCATCACATCGAAACTTAAAAAATGGTAAGTGTTTCCAGTGAAATACCCTCCAGTTCCAAGCTGATTTGAAACAGGTCCGGCATTCGGTAGCTGCAAAGGCCTGCTCGCTTT
>CAMDMI010000062.1 GCA_945902135.1 Spirosoma fluviale | reverse complement strand
TACTTACCCAAACCAAATTCCCGGACAAATTGATTTCCATTGAGCGAGGTCTCAGGGGCAGGAGGGGAGGACGAACCGATGTGCTTGGGCATGACCGTGAAGGCCGGGTTTTACTTTTGGTTGAATGCAAGGCTGCAACAGAATCCATCTCAGAAAGAACAGTTTTGCAGGCACTTCGGTACAATTCTGAACTTGCTGCCCGTTTTATTTGGCTCACCAACGGCAGAATTCACAAAGTTTTAGAGTTCAGTAATAATGGAAGCCTACAGCTTGAACATGTGATTCTGCCTGGCTTTGAAACCATGATTTCAAACGAGTCGGAATAGGGGAGAGCTCGATCCCGAAGACTGAATAATTCGGTTTAAATCATGGTCTGTAAGACCCTTCCGTTCCATGTATTTCGAACTGGCTTTTCTTCTATTGGTGCATTGCGGAATTTATTACGGGCATTTGTTGCCGGCTTTCTTCCTGTAACCAGATAAACTCTTTCCAGTCCGCCATCGTTACTGAAGTTTGTGATAATGCTTAGCAATGGCATTTCATTGAAGATTGCTGAATTTTCCATGTGTATTTTATTGTTTTTTATTTTGTTAAATTATTGAACCAGAGCGGCAGAACTTACTGACTGAATACCATGGCGTTTTCTGATTTTATCCATTGCAGCATAAAGCGGCGCCATAGAGGACGACTCATCAAAAAGCATAAGCTGTGTTCCACCGTTGGCCAACTTACTGAGCTTTATTCCGATCAGTCTGATCATTAGACGCCGGCTGTAAAGTCTGGTAAAAAGATCAATCGCCATTTTTCTCAGTACACGATCGGACGCAGTGTAGGGGAGGGAGGCCTGTTTTGTTTGGGTGTCGAAATCAGCATATCGGATTTTAACCGTAATGCAGCCACAAGTCTGCCCCATATTACGAAGTTCAAAGCCCAGTTCGTCCACCATACGGATAATCTCATGTCTGAGAAAAACCATGTCTGCTGAATCGCGGCTATAGGTGCTTTCCTTTGAAATGGATTTTTGTGCACTATAAGGAACGATGTCTGAACTGTCTATCCCGTTGGCTTTTTCCCACATCCAGGTGCCGTTTTTTCCGAATACTCTTTCTAAAACCTTTCTGGGAACCTGTGCCAGTGTTCCGACTGTATCCACGCCCATTCTGCGTAAAAGCAGTCCGGTTTTTTCACCAATCATTGGGATTTTCTCTACCCTAAGGGGCTTAAGAAAGCTTTTTTCGAGCCCGTGCGGCACATAGATATGTCCATTGGGTTTGGCTTCTGCAACGGCAACTTTTGAAAGCGTTTTGCTTCCGGAAAGTGCAATAGAAATTGGAAGACCAAACTCCCTGAATACATTTTTTCGCATTTCAATGGCCCATTGATAGCAGCCCATGAACCGATCCATGCCTGTAAAATCGATATAGAACTCATCAACGGATGCCTTTTCCAATAAAGGTGATTTTTCTTGTACCAATTCGGTAACCATATCTGAATACCGGCTATAAGAATCAAAATCACCTCTTATAAAAATCGCATCCGGGCACAACTGACGGGCCATTCTCCCGGGCATGGCTGAGTGTACGCCGAAACGACGGGCTTCGTAACTACAGGCCGCCACAACGCCACGGTCTCCGGATCCTCCCACAACCACAGGACGGCCACGCAAACGCTGATCCCTAAGGCATTCCACTGCCACGAAGAAGGAGTCAAGGTCCATATGAAGAATTGCGCGCTGCATCGTTTTTCTATCCTAATTGCGAAATTATTTGGCAAATCTAGAAAGCGCTTTTATATTTGCCAAAAATAACGGCAATAAAAACCAAAAAATATGGGAATAATTTACTTGTCGCAAAACCTCAGGCACTTACGCAAAATCGACTCTAGAAAGCCCACTCAGTCGGATATGGCGGTATTGTTGGGGGTGAGCATTTCTACATATGGCGCTTATGAAGAAGGCCGGGCAGAGCCAAAGCTCGAAAACCTCAGAAAAATTACCAGTTTTTTTGGTATTGAAATCGATGAATTGCTGTCAGTGGATTTGAAATCGGCAGTTACAGCAGGAGGGGAGTCGAAGCGAAAAGTTGCAAAAACGCCAGAACAGACGGAAAATCTATCAAGGGTGTTGACTGTTACGGTGGATTCTAATGGAACCGACAACATTGAATGGGTGCCGGTTAAGGCTGCTGCCGGATATACTGCCGGATTCGGAGATCCGGAGTTTGTGTCTTCATTGCCGGCATTTCAGTTGCCATTTCTTGACAAGCGCCGGAAATACCGTGCATTTGCAATCAAGGGAGACAGTATGCTGCCGATTTCATCAGGCTCAATGATCTTCGCAGAATATATAGATGACTGGAAGTCAATTAAAGACGATACGGCCTGTATTTTGGTAACAGCATCAGATGGTATCGTATTTAAAAAGGTATTCAATTACCTGAGTTCTCAGAATTGCTTCCTACTTGTTTCGACAAACCGGCAATATGATCCATATCTTCTGGGTGCTGCAGATGTTTTGGAAATATGGAAGTTCTCGGGTTATTACTCTGCCGAATTTCCAGAGGAAATCCGAAATTGATTTACTTATTGTTCAAATAGGTAGGTTCCAGAAGGAGAAATAGAATAGCGAAGCGGCTTTTTCTTTTCTTGAAACATTCGATATCCCATTGCAAGATTTTTCCAGAAACTTTGAAGTTCTGGACTTGCTACATTTTCCTGAATTAAATTTATAAACGGTTCTTTATCAGGCCATGCAGGAAAGATATATACTGGAATGTTGATCTGACCGTTGTTGCAAGCTTTTACAGCATACAGATAAATTTCTTCAATGCCTTCATTGGTCATGGGTAGGCATCCAATGGTCACGCAAGAACCATGGATCATGATTTCACCGCCAGGCTTTTTACTCTTACTCCGTTTTAGATCGGCCTCGTTGGGATAGGAAACTTGGAGAGCGAGGTGATAATGACTTTCTGGATTGAAACGGTTGATGTGATAAAAGCCTTCAGGAACCTGATCGTCGCCTTCCATATTTTTTGGTCCTGGCTCGCCAGATCCAGCACAAATATCAAAGCTGCGAATCTGCTCCATCGGTGCATTGGCATCGTTTGGTCCGGCAAAGATTATCAGTTTGCCTTCTTGTTTTGAAGCCATTATCAGCATTCGAAATTTTTTTTCGTCCAGCTTGTGTGCTTTGATGTTCCTGGTAATTTCGGTGTCCCTAATTTTTGAGGCATTTCTAATTCTTGGGAATTTCATTTGCTTCAATTCAAATCCCGGCTGAGCCAGTCCATTTAAAATTGAGGCATAAAGCATTAAGGAGTATATAATTAAGAATTTCATTCTGCGAGATTACTGATGCGAATCAACGAAATCCCATCGGTTTTATTTGTTGCAATTGAAATATGTTTGTTTTATAATTTATATTATGTTAAGTAAATAGGTGAAATATTCTCTTGCCGGTTTTTCTACAATGCTGATTGATTTCGATTGACCAAATTTTGGATGCGTGAAAAAATGCGATCATGAAAAAAATGACGAGAATCTGCCCGAGAAAAAAAATGGATGTTCAGAACTCAAGGTCAGATCGTATGGACTTCGCAGCGTTTGAATTTTAATTCAAGCAGGACAAAATCGATTGCGAGTTTTCCGGGATCTCCGAAAAACAATTGCGTTTCTGTTACCTCAAAATCAAAGGTCAATTGACTATGCGTCAGCTCTGGGATCTTGTTTTCTTGGAAGCTTCTCCATTAATAAAACTTCCAGACTCGTGAACCCGACTTCTTCCACTATGCGACCTTGAAGCCGGTAAACAGCCCGGCCTCGAAAAGGAAATTTTCGTGCTGTTTCAGGAAAATGTACGGTGTCCAGAAAATTCCCTTCGCAATCCACAAAGCTTCCGAAGTACATCATTTCCCCTTTAATTGTTCGCACGGGTTTGGTGGTAACCAAATAGCCATACATACAAACATGACGGCCTTTTTGCGCTTCCATGTTTCGGACAAGGCATGAATGCGTAAGTGCTGCTATGGCAGTGATTTCCAGCAAGAGTTCTTCTGGCACCTGTAGGTTAAAAGGTTCTGTTTTATCTGAGTTCATTCGTGGTTTCTGGGTTTGGGTCTGTGATTAATCTACCTTTTATTGATTCAATAGGTTTACGGCTGAAAACTTCCTTTTGGACCTCTCCTATTCCTTTATCCAATTGTAACACATCACAGCCTTGCTGTATTTCTTTTGGAAGCCTCGCAAATTCCTGACTCCAATCGCATAATAAAAATGGCGACGACAAGGAAAATCCCAAGAGTTCCAGCTCGTCGTATGCATCTTCTAATATGGAATTGGGTGAAAGTTCTGGCAGGAATATTTCCTGGGCATATCCGTCTCCTGTTGTTTCGTTTGCGCTAAATAAATCGTCTGAAGGAATTTCTCGCCTGCTTTGTCCATTGTACCACACATGAACTTCCCAAAGCAATTCCTTTTTGTTTCGGTTAGTGAAACGCAAAGCCCCTATTCGTACCAAAATAATAGCCTGCTCCAGACCCGGACGCACCCGCTTCAAAAACTGCTCGAGATTGCGGAAGCGGCCGTTTTCTTTCCGCTCATTTTCAATTATTTCGGAAACTTTTGATTCAAGTCCTTGTATGTGGATAAAGCCCAGATAAATGCATTCGCCCTTAATTCTGGTGAGTACCCGAGAGTTATTCACGCATGGCGCTTCCACTCGGGCACCGGAGCGCCTGGCCTCGTGTACATAAATCTCCGTGCGGTAGAAACCACCAAAATTGTTGATTACTGCCACCATAAACTCCATTGGGTAGTATGTTTTCAAGAAAAGGCTTTGATAGCTTTCTACGGCGAAACTGGCCGAATGTGCCTTGCTGAAGGAATAGCCTGAGAAACTCTCCATTTGCCGCCATACTTCTGCTGTTACATCGGCAGTGTAGCCTTTTCTTGCGCAGGAATCGAAAAACTTCTCCCTTATTTTTGCAAACTCAGCCTTCGAACGAAATTTTCCGCTCATCCCCCGACGCAGGGTATCTGCATCTGCCAGGTCAAGGCCGGCGAAATGGTGCGCTACCTTGATCACATCCTCCTGATAAACCATTACACCATAGGTTTCTTTTAGCAGTGGCTCCAGATCGGGGTGTGTGTAGCGAAAACTCCCCGGTCGGTGAAAGCGGTTGATGTATTCTCGCATCATGCCACTTCTTGATACACCCGGCCGGATAATAGAAGATGCCGCAACAAGGGTGATGTAATCCTCGCAACGAAGCTTGTGAAGCAGTTGTCGCATCGCAGGTGACTCAATATAAAAACAGCCAATTGTTTCCGCGCTTCGGATTTGCTTGCGGATGCGTTCGTCCTGTTTGAAGCGCTGAACGGCATGCACATCCACATGAAGCCCTTTGTTTTCGTAAATTATATCCACAGAATCCTTGATGTGGCCCAGTCCGCGCTGACTCAGAATATCAAACTTGGCAAAACCAATTTCCTCTGCAGTGTACATGTCGAATTGTGTAGTAGCAAAACCTTTTGGCGGAAAGTGCAGTGCTGTATAGCGAAACAGGCTTTCCTCCGAAATCAGAATACCACCTGCATGGATGGAAATATGTCCGGGCATGTCTTTCATCAGTCCCCCGAAGCGTTCAATCCACTGCATCACCTGACTGCCGGAAAAGGCAGCGGGGTTCTCCCCCATCCTGTCAATTTCCTCAGCTGGTAAGCCAAAAACTTTTCCCAGTTCCCGAACAATTGAATTCCGCTGGTAGGTTACATAGGCGCCCAGCATTGCAACATGCTCCCGGCCGTAACGGCGGAAGATGTATGTCTGAATATCCTCCCGTTCATCCCAACTGAAATCAATGTCAAAATCCGGTGGCGATGTACGGTGTGGGTTGATAAATCGCTCAAAGTAAAGATCTAACTCAATTGGGTCAACATCTGTAATTCCCAGACAGTAAGCTACAGTTGAATTTGCGCCAGATCCCCTGCCCACATGAAAAAATCCTCTGCTTCTAGCATACCGGATAATGTCCCATGTGATGAGAAAATAGGCTGTAAAATCAAGCTGATGTACAATCTCCAGTTCCTTTTTTATACGCTTTCTGGCCTCCGCATTGCCTCGTCCATAGCGAGATTCAAGGCCGTCTTCCGCCAGTTTGCGCAGCAGTTCAAGGTCGTCGCTTCGGTCGGCTGAAAAGAGTCTCTTGTTCTTGGGTTTCTCAAATTCAAATGGGAAGCTACATTTTTCCAGCAGGGCTTCCGCTCGAAAAATCAGTTCTGGTGCTTCCTTGAACCAGGTTAGCATTTCCTCCGGCTTAGGAAAGAACTCGTCCTGGCTTGCATGCATTTCTGGGCGAAGCCGACCCAGCAATTCATTCATGGCAATGCAACGCATTAGCCGGTGGAGGTCAAAGCCCTGGCGGTCTGGAAAGCTAACGGCCTGCCATGCAAGGCTTTTCAAATTCCAGTCTGGTCGTGATTTGCGAAATGTCCATTGCCTTAATTCAGTATGTCGAATGCCTAGCCACTCCCCTTCTCGAGGTTTGCGTTTTGGTAAATTCACGAATGGGTAAATCCATTGTATTTCAGGAATTTCTGGTGCTTCATCCGGAAACGGACGCGACTCTTTCAAATGCTCGGTAAGAAAACGATTTAAGCCTTCGAAGCCCGTAAGACTTTCGGCTAAACCCACATAACAAAGCTGAAATCCATTTCGAAATTCAATGCCTGCCACCGGCTGAATGTGTGCTCTCCGGCAAAAAGCCACAAAATCAAAAATGCCGGAAGTATTATTAATATCCGTAAGCGCAAGCCGGCTAACGCCCCGCGCCACAGCAGCTATAACCAAATCCTCCGGAGAAAAAACCCCGTAATTGAAGCTGAAATGCGTATGACAGTTGATGTACAATGTAAATTACCAAAAATATTAGAATTCAAAATTGCTGTAATTTTTGGTAAAAGCCAAAAATATTGGCTTTTTGATTTCAAATAGAAATGACTCGAATTGCGAAATACGGAGAGCTTTATTTTGGATCAGACTTTGTGTGGCGACTGATGCAGTCAATAGCTTCAGGGCAAAAGGGTAATGACTCCTGGCTATTTGCACCGATGAAGCCGGGGCTATGGTAGCTCCCAAAGCAAACGAGAAGAGAATAAGTAATTAAGCTGAATTATTTTTGGCAAGTAATTGCCTGTCTCCATTTTTCCTGCAGTCTCAGGTTAATCAAATGGGCAACAATTAATAAACCACTGCCTGTGTAGGAAATTTCCTTTCCCAGACCTGCGAAGTTTTCAAGGACAAGGCCAAGTGTAAAGACAAGAAGTGAAATCCAAAGGAAGGCTGAAATAGCCGGATATACTGAATTGCGGGCTGATACCCTTACAGCCAAAAGACAGGTAAGCCAAAATACGAGGGCCCAGATTTCGCCGGAAAAAAAATTACCAACACCTACTCCTAATAAACCAAAAGAAATTAATTGCGGGGCAAGGCAGTGAATAAGGCAAAGGAAACTACCACTCAGTCCCAAAAAATCCGAACCTTTGCTTTCTGAACCATTTTCAGAAACCGCATTGGCATCTTCAAAAGAAGCATTTTGATCTTTTTGAGTTTTTTGTGGGGCAGTGGATACCAAAACTTCTTCTTGCAACATTGTCGCAAAAATAGCGGATTTATCGATTTGGACAAAAAACAAAAGCATAGATTTTTCTGCCTGAATTTAAATTGAATGATTCAATTTAAATTTCTGAAAACCTTTTTAACGCGCTCAAGTTTTAATATCCAGAAGTGGCTAATAATTTTATCCTCACACCAAATTAGGAAAAATAAAACCACTCCCGCATTTTTGGCCTGCTTTTGCTCGAAATGGCTTCAGCAGGTTTTAATCTAACCAAAACAAAAAAACAAAAACAACGTGACCATCATCATTCTCGTCTTCGTACTTCACTGGTACCTGTCATTATTCTCTCAAACTTTTTTTCTGCACCGGTATGCAGCACATGGAATGTTTGCGATGAATAAGTTTTGGGAGAAATTCTTTTTTGCTTTCACCTATGTAACCCAAGGTTCTTCGTATTTGAGTCCAAGGGCTTATGCAGTACTTCATCGCATGCACCACGCGTATTCTGACACGGAAAAAGATCCGCATACTCCACACCATGCCTCTAATGTTTTCACTATGATGTGGAAGACAAAGGACATCTATAACAACATCCTTAATTACAGGGAAGAAGCAGACAAGCGTTTCACTGGAAATTTACCGGATTGGAAATTGATCGAAAACATGGGAGATAGCTGGATTAGCCGTCTTTTTTGGGGCACTTCTTATGTACTTTTCTACATATTTTTTGTTCCAGCAGACATGTGGTACCTGTATTTGCTCTTGCCAGTACATTTTTTAATGGGTCCGGTGCATGGCGCGATTGTGAACTGGAGTGGACACATGTATGGGTATCAGAATTTCGACAACAACGATAAAAGCCGTAATTCTTTGGCAATGGATTTTCTTATGATGGGGGAATTATACCAGAATAACCACCATAAACTTCCTAACCGGGTAAACTTTGGTGTAAAATGGTTTGAGTTCGATCCTACCTATCCTGTGATTAAAATCCTTGATTTCGTGGGCATCATCAAACTTAAGTCATCAAAAATTTCATAAGAATTTTCAGATAGATTTTTTTCCCGGACGGCTTTGATTACATTTGCAGTTCGTTAGCGGATGTGGCGAAATTGGTAGACGCACTAGACTTAGGATCTAGCGCCGCGAGGTATGGGGGTTCGAGTCCCTTCATCCGCACCACGACGAAAAGTGCCCCATTTATGATGGGGCATCTTTGTTTTAATTTTATCAGCCATTTACAGAATCAATAACAAGTGGAAATCCATTTCGAAAAGAAAGAAAATTCATCGGCACTCCTAACTGTGTCTATGGCATCGGCAGATTATCAAGCTGATTATCAATCAAAAATCAAGGACTATTCAAAGCGGGCTCAAATGAAGGGCTTTCGTCCTGGTAAAGTTCCACCGGCCTTGGTTGAAAAAATGTATGGACAAGCACTTCGCAGTGATGCCATCAGCAATGTACTGAACAAGTCTGTAGATAAGTATCTCCGCGACAATGGTATTGATATCCTTGGGGATCTTATTTCTGAGGAAAATGTGGTTGGAGAGACGATGGATGCAAACAACTTAAAGTTTGCTTTTCGGATGGCAATACGACCAGAAATTACAATTCCAGCATTGGCATCCATCAAAATTGATTTTCCGGAAATTGAAGTAGAAGGTGCCCGGATGGATGAATTTGTTGCCGATCTCAGAAAGCGCTTCGGAAAAATGGTGGATTCTGAGAAAATTAGTGAAGGCGATCTTATAAAAGGTAATTTAAAAGCAGCTGATGGAAGTTTTGAAACTGAAGCTGCGTTTCCTTTTGGCCGCATTCGCGATGGGTATCACAGTCAGTTTCTTGGGAAATTAGTAGGTGAAACAATTGAGTTTCCTATCGAAGAAGCATTCGAAAAGGATGAAATAAAATATGTGACCAATACTTACCGCGAAAAGGACAGACACTTTTCTGGTATGTTTGCTTTGGAAATAACCAATGTAAGTACCACTGAACCTGCTGCATTGGATACTGATTTCTTCGACAAAGCTGTTGGTCAGGGTAATGCAGAAAATGAAGAGCAATTCAATGGAAAGATTCGTGAAATGTTCATGAATACCTATGAAGGTGAATCCAATGCATATTTTGAAATGGCCGTGGAGAAATATCTGATGGAAAATTGTCCGGTTGTTTTGGCAGATGATGTGATAACCGAGGTGATTACCCGCCGAAGTGAAGGTAAAATGACGGATACTGAGCGTGACGATTTTATCCCGCGCTACATTAAATCCATGAAGCTTAGCCTTATTAAAGGCAGGGTTGCTGAGGACAACAATCTTGTAATTTCAGAAGACGATATATTGAATGCCGCCCGTAAACAGGTTGCCGCCGATTTTCAACACATGGGATATGGAAATCTGGGTGAAGAATTTATGGAAAAGTATGTGGTAAACTATCTTCAGGACAAAGAAAAAAACAATCGTGACCGAATGGCAGAGAAGTCTCTTACAGTCAAGATTGCAGGTTTAATCCTGGAAAAAGGAAATGTTGTCAGGAATTCGGTAACTATCGAAAAATTCAACCAGTTGGTAGAAGAATTGAATTAGTCTTTTAGAATCTAATCATCAAGCCATGAATCTTCATAACGAATTTAGAAAATATGCGGTGCATCATCAAGGCATCAGCGGTCACACATTTGACGATTATTCCAACCATATCGGTGATATGGCAAGGCCAATGGTAGAAAATACCACGCAGTATATTATTGAAGAAAGGCCTGTTCGATTTGCCCAGATTGATGTTTTTTCTCGGTTAATCATGGACAGAATCATCTTCTTTGGAACTCCTGTAGATGATCAGATTGCCAATATTGTAATCGCTCAAATGTTGTTTCTCGAGTCTTCAGACCCTAAGAAAGACATTATGATGTACATCAACTCTCCAGGCGGATCTGTATATGCCGGAATGGGCATCTATGATACAATGCAATTTATCCGGCCAGAAGTTGCCACCATTTGTACTTCACTCGCAGCTTCTATGGGCGCTGTGCTTTTGGCAGGTGGTGCCAAAGGAAAGAGAACAGCCCTCCCCCACGCTCGGGTAATGATTCACCAGCCTTCTGGCGGTGCTCAAGGAAAATCAACTGATATTGAGATTACTGCAAAGGAAATTGTAAAGCTTCGTGTAGAACTTTATGAAATTCTTGCAAGCCACACAGGCCAAACAATAGAACAAATCGAAATTGATTCAGAGCGCGACAAATGGTTCCGCGCATCCGAAGCCAAAGAATACGGCCTCATTGATGAGGTACTTTCAAAGGCTTAATCCTTTTTGGCCCGGCAGCAGTTACTTCCGGGCCTTTTTTATTTCTCCTATCCTACTGTAAAGAATTGGCTAAAAATATTCACTGCTCCTTTTGTGGACGCAGCAAGAAAGATGTAATACTGATGGTTTCCGGACCTGAGGTTCATATTTGTAATTTCTGTATCGAGAAAGCAAATGAAATTCTCGACGAAGAAATCCGCTCCCAGGAAAAAACTAATTTATCAAGCCAGACCGGCGGATATAATCTTATTCGACCTGCTGAAATGAAGAAATTTCTGGATGAGTATGTAATTGGTCAAGATGAGGCAAAAAAGGTACTTTCTGTGGCCGTATACAACCATTATAAGCGTCTGGAACAAGGAAAAGGCAAGGATGATGATGTTCAGATTGAAAAATCCAACATCATTATGGTAGGGGAAACAGGTACGGGTAAAACTTATCTGGCTCGAACTTTGGCGAAAAAATTGAATGTTCCATTTTGTATCGCTGATGCCACAGTGATTACGGAAGCCGGATATGTGGGTGAGGATGTTGAAACCATTCTCACAAGACTCCTTCAATCTGCCAATTACGATGCCAAGGCAGCTGAGCGCGGAATCGTTTATATTGATGAAATTGACAAAATTGCCCGTAAGGGAGACAATGCTTCCATCACCCGGGATGTAAGTGGCGAAGGTGTGCAACAAGCTTTGCTAAAGTTGCTTGAAGGTTCGATTGTAAATGTTCCGCCTCAAGGTGGTCGTAAGCATCCGGAACAGAAAATGGTTTCAATTAATACTGAGAACATATTATTTATCTGTGGCGGTGCTTTTGATGGCATTTCCAGAATGATTGCCAACCGCTTGAATGCAAGGCCTATTGGATTTTCAAATGCTGGAAATCCTGAAGAAGAAGTTCAAAAGGATGAACTTCTCTCCTTTATCACTTCCACAGATCTTCGCTCATTCGGACTTATTCCGGAATTGATAGGTCGCCTGCCAGTTATATCATACCTCAATCCGCTAGATGCGGAGGCCTTAAAGCGCATCCTTACAGAACCACGTAATGCTTTAGTGAAGCAATATCAAAAGCTCTTCAAAATGGAAGGCGTTGAACTTGAATTTACAGAATCGGGTCTAGATTTTATTGTTGAAAAGGCAATTGAATTTCAACTGGGCGCTAGGGGCTTACGATCGATTTGTGAGACAATTCTCACCGACTCAATGTTTGAAATTCCTACTCAAGCAGATGCATTTAATCTCACTGTGGATAAGGCTTTTGCCGAAGCACGAATAAACAAATCGAAATTTTCAAAGCGCATGATGGCGGCTTGATTTTTCACAAGCAAATAGATTGAAGTATTTTCAATTCGTATGAAAATTAAGCTCTTCCTCACCGATGTAGACGGTGTCCTTACCGACGCCGGAATGTATTACACCGAAGCCGGAGATGAACTGAAAAAATTCAACACCCGTGATGGTATGGGTCTGAAATTACTCCGGGACCTAGGCATAAAAACAGGAATCATCACTACCGAAAATACCAAGCTTGTTGAGCGCAGGGCTGCCAAGTTAAAAGTAGATCACCTTGTTCAGGGTGCATACCCCAAAGTGAATGCAGCAATGGAAATTTGCAATAAAGAGGGTATTTTAATTTCTGAAACAGCCTATATCGGTGATGATGTGAATTGCATTGAGCTGCTTGAAATAGTGGGTCTTGCTGCTTGTCCGGCAGATGCAGTAAAAAAGGTGAAAGACATTCCTGGCATTTTAATTCTGGAAAAAAATGGTGGCGAAGGCGTCGTAAGGGAATTTGCCGATCTTATAATGGAGAAATTCCTTTAATCAATTCCAACAAACTCGGAATCTGACTTTCTTTGTGCCAAAGCAAATAATGATGGCACCAGAAATTGAACTCCGTTCCGACACATTTACAAAGCCCACTCCAGCCATGATGGAGGCAATTTTAGAGGCCAAGGTTGGAGATGATGTGTTTGGTGAAGATGAAACAACAAACCGATTACAAAATTATTGCGCAAGCCTTTTTGGCTATGAAGCTGCTTTGTTTTGTACTTCCGGCACCATGGCAAATCAAATTGCGATTTCCTGCTGGACGAAGCCAGGTGACGAACTGATTTGCGATGAATTGTCGCATGTGTACTTGTACGACGGTGGTGGCA
>CAMDMI010000061.1 GCA_945902135.1 Spirosoma fluviale | reverse complement strand
GAATCAGTGTTTGAACAAGTCGGCTCGCCCGGTAATGGGAAGCCCAATGTTTCTGTCTTGGAAAGAAAATACTTCTGGAATTGAACCTCAACAGAATCCGGATTCAGACTCACGGAACTCGTGTCTGAATTTGGACTTTGCAAACCATTCAAAGGAGTCCAGCTATAAATGGCTGTAACTGTGTCAATCGTACCAATCAAAGTTTTACCACCGGAACAAATTGAAAGTGAATCAGGGCCAGCATTTACAATTGGCAATGGTTTTACAAAAAGCCGAACCGTATCGGTTGACCGGCAATTGCTCGCACGGTGCGTAGCAGTCTGAACAAATGTCGCTGTTTGATTCCCCTGACCAGTATTGCTCACCGTGGCAATTGTCTGGAAACTGGTATCCGAAATAACACCAATTGCAGGCGACCATTGATACGAATATTGCGAATATGCGGTTGGTTGAACTGTACCAATTCCACGGGTTGATCCAGAACAAAGAATTGAATCAAGTCCGGCATTGGCAACTTCAGGAATCCAGTTTAAGGTAATTGTATCTTTTGCCACACAACCTCCGGGTCCATTACTGGTTACAACGAAAGTGGATGTATCAGCCAAAGTAGCCAGTGGATTTCTCACAGAAGCAGAACTCAAACCTAAAGCCGGCGCCCATGAAACTGAAGAATAACCACCTGCAGCATTTAACCTGATGCTAGAATCCTGGCAAAGAAAATTAGAAGGTGCTGTAGCCAGGACAGGTACAAATTGGTACTTCTTCACTTTAATGAAACTGGAATCCTTGCAACCAAGTCCACTTGTAACCACCAGTCGGATATTAGCAGTATCTCCGGGAATAGAAAGTGAAATTGAACTTGAGGTATCAATTCCAGAAATATTTCCTCCGAAAACCTTCCACTTCCTGCCGGTTCCGGATGGTGCAGAATAGGTAAGCAAACCATCTGTAGAGCAAATGGAATCACGGCCTGTAATCTTGGGAGCTTTGAATGGATTTACAATGATGGTGTAAACCACATTGTTTGTCTTAGGAGGACATCCTTCATCGGTGTATTTAACCACCACAGAATAGTTACGCACAATTCCACCCGTAATTCCACAATCAATTTTCCAGCGGAAAGTGGTTGAAATGGTATCTGTGCCCGACACAGAAGGGCAAATGGCAACCTGGCCAGTTTCATTTGCTGGGTCAAAGAGTTCAGACTGGGCAACTATCGTGGTCGTATTTTGGTCGTAAGAACTAATCTTGAAAACCACACTGTCGCCTTCATTCTTAATAAAGGTTGTTCCTGCACTGGAACCACCAACAATAATCGGATTTGGAGGTGGATTTGGATCGCAGTTTTTTACCACCACTAGAAATTCCCGGCGGGTGGTTGAAAGCAGAATTTCACTGCCATTAGAAAGTGTTCTATATTCCTGAATATCAATGGAAACCGCAAAATTACCATTGGTACTGGAAAAGTATTTTGTTAGCCCCGTACTTGGATTGATGTAGGCATAACCCGTAGGCCCAAATGGGGCCGATTGCGAATATCCAGCTGCATATGCCGCATTTACGGGGTCTGAATAAGTATTTGAAGGTTGAATATCCCCACTGTAGGGAGTTGCAAATGAATAAATCAGTCGATCACCATCCGGATCAAAGGCATTATTAGAAATAACCGCGGTATCTCCATTGCAAAAAAATGGAACAGCATCCCCAATAAACTGAGGCGAACTATTCACAAAAATGGGGGAAGGAATTGTAGCCAGCCAGCTATTCCCTGGATTACCATTGCCTCCGCCACCTCCAGTGAATAGGAGATTGGTCGTATTCTCAGTCCGGCAACAGTTTTCATATTTAATCTTGTATCCCGAAAATGAAAGTGGAAGCTGAACTTCAAAAATCGTATCGGTGATGGCAATATTAAGGTCTGATGCCCCAGGAACTATGCAGCCGGGAGGAATAGGCAAAACAAGCGGCCTGATTCCACCATAATATGGATCAGTTGCACATGGACCCTGAACCTGATTCCCGTGTGTGGGAAGATTCCAACCCTCTTCAAATTGTGATTTTGTAATCTGCTGGTTATTGGAAGCATCAAATACAAACAAAACAGGATTGCCACCAAGATTGCCACAACCCCAGTTACTTGCTTGTCCAGGTGTTCCAACGCGGTCAACATAACCTACAAAGTGTATTAAATAACGAAAGGGCCTGTCAACAGGCCCATCGCTACCAATAAATTTATATGTCAACTCCCCACCTAAAATGTGCGTTCCGAATGTAGGAAGACACAATGCGAGCATGACCAGCAAAATGCCGGAGAACTTTTTCATAATAATTTGATTGAACAAAACTGGTAGATTCTATTTCTGAACTGATATCCTTTTTACAACAGGACCTGATTGAGTAATTACTTTAACCTGATACAAACCAGCAGGCAAATTGCGAAGGTCAAGTTGGCGGTCTGAAGAAATATTTTCTTCAACACCAGAGGCCACTTTCCGACCACTCATGTCGCAAACTTCCCAATCCATGCGTCCAATTCCAAATCCAGAAATGTTAAATATTCCGGTTGATGGGTTTGGATACACAAGAATTGAAGAGAAATTCTTGACATAATTGCTCAAAGTAGGATAAATAATTTTTACTGAATAATCCTCGACTTGTCCTTGAGTTGGGTTGTAGCATGCATTGTAAATCTGATTAAAACGGTTGTCTGTGATTACACGCATACGAACAGGAACACCAAGGCATTGGAAAATTGATGGTGTTACAACCGTTGCATGAACCGTATTGTTTTGGCTGTTCAACACCTGCTCAAAGTCTTCCATTATTCCATCGTTGTTGTAGTCGATATACACCTTACAATTTTCTGCAGTGTTTGCATTACCACTGTTGACGGTCAAGTTAATTCCCTGGAAACCTGTAATGGTCACAACCGCAGAATCTGTGCAAGAATAATCCACATAACCACCATCAACGGAAGACAGAGCTGAGGTCTTGTCAAGATTTCCAAAACGAACGCGGGTAGTGCCATTGTTCGGAGAAGGCGTTGCTACATTCGGGTAACAGCTTGAGGCAATAATTCCAGAGGTTCCCGAAACTGAAATGTAATTGGTTCTTGTGATTGAGTCTGCACCAATGGTGTTGCTTACTTTAAGCTTTACAGTAAAAGTTCCGGAAGCAGCGTACTGGTGCAGCGGATTCTTCAAGCTTGAAATTTGACCATCACCGAAATTCCACATCCAAGTTTCCGGCTGGAACCTAGAGCTATCGCGGAATTGAATTACGCCATTGCAAGTTGCAGTTTGAGCAGCAGAAATTCGGGCAACCGGAGCAACTGTGGCAGGGGCCGCCCAAACCAAACGAACCCTGTAGTCTTCTTGCTGACCAGCCTGAATAAACGAACAAGCATTGAATAACTGGTTGTTTGTATTGTCGGTCATCACACGCATACGAACCGGAACCCCAAGGCATTGAGCGGCTGTAAGGCCAACAACTGCACGGTGAAGTGTATTGTTTGTCGTGGAAAGAACCCTCTCAGCTGTGGTGAAAATTCCATCATTGTTAAAATCAATGAATACTCTGCAATTCTCACGAACCTGACCAGCAGAAGTTCTTACAATAATAGAATCAACCTGACCGGCATTGGAAACAACAACAAGAGAAGAATCAGTACATGTGTAATCCACATATCCACCATCTGCAAATGAAAGTCCGTTTGTAACATTCAGGCTACCAAAACGAACATTGGTGGTTCCGTTTTCCTGACCCGGATTCTGAACATTGCTGCGGCAGACAGCCGGCAGAATTCCGCTTAGGTTATTTACAGTAATCATGTTGGGAATTTCAAGCGAGTCGGCACCATTCGCGTTGGTAACTTTAAGTTTAATCGTGAAAACTCCTGTTTGAGTGTACTGGTGGAGCGGATTCCGGCTGGAAGAAAAAGTGCCATCGCCAAAGCTCCACTTCCAAGTAGTAGGCTCGAAAAGTGAACTATCAGAAAACTGCACATAACCACTGCAGGTAAGATCGGTACTTGCGGAGAAACTCGCCTGTGGTGGATTTGTGTTCACATAATTCCATACAAGCCTAACAGAATAATCTTCAACCTGACCTGCCTGCGGATTGTAACAAGCCGAGGTAATCTGGGCGAAGCGATTTTCAGACATTACGCGCATACGAACCGGCACGCCAAGACATTGGGCAGGAGTGAGCGTTATGTTGGTTGTATGAACATTGTTGTTTTGACTATTGAGAACTGATTCGGTGTTGGCAAAAATTCCATCATTGTTGAAATCAATATAAACCCTGCAGTTTTCACGGGTTTGGCCTGAGGAAGTATTTACGATTAAGGCCTCAACTTGATTTGGCTGGTTAATGATCACAATTGCTGTATCCGAACAGGTTTTATCAAGGTATCCACCTTCCGCTGCAGCAAGTCCACTGCTTGCATTCAAGGAACCAAATTGAACCTGAACAACTCCATTGGTTGCACCCGGAGTGGCAACTGTGTTCACGCAGGCAGGCGGAATTGGTCCGCTGTTTCCAGTAATGTTTGCAAAGTTTACACGAACAATTGAATCTGCACCATATGCATTGAAAACCTTTAATTTAACAGTATAAGATCCGTTAGCGGCATATTGGTGAATCGGATTTTTCTGGGTAGAGGTCAGTCCATCTCCGAAGCTCCAAAACCAGGTAGTTGGTAAAAACTGGGAACTATCAGAAAACTGGATAAATCCAGAACAACTGCTGGTATTCTGTGCGCCGAAATTGGCAACTGGTGGATTGGTATTCGGAATTACTATTACCGCATAATCTTCGCACTGCCCAAAATTTGGATTACTGCAAGGTGCAATGTTTCCGCCACCACCGCCTCCGCCTTGGGCAGCATCAGAAATAACACGCATCCTGAGCGCAGTATCTTTTACGGCTGTGGCAGGAATGTTGATATTGGCTGTGAATGTATTTCCGTTAGCTCCATTAAGAATACGCTCAGCCGGATCTTCAAATGTTCCATTGTTGTTCCAGTCAATCCATGCACGGCAATTTTCATTAAAATTACCGCTAGTTTGAACAGATATTGTGTAGGGTTGACCAACAAGAAGGCTGGTCCTAATTGCACATGAATTGTCTACATAAGATTCCTGAGGGGCTGTACCACTTTGATTCGAAATGGTATTGAGGGTAACATTTGTAATCCCAACACCCGGGTTATTTTGAAGGTTGATGGTTTGAGGCGTGCAAGGTGCTGGCTTAAGAAATTTATTATCAATGATGGTGATATAGGAAGCCTTTTTCAGCGAGTCAGTTCCATTTGCATTTCCGGCAATAAGTGTCACCGTGTAAACACCAGCTGCAGTATATTGGTGAAATGGATTGCGAATGTTGGATGTTTGTCCATCGCCAAACTTCCAAAGCCAGGTAGTTGGGGCGTTAAAGGATGTATCGGCAAACTGAATTCCTGAAGCGCAGGAGATTGTTTCACTTGCGGTGAATAATGTTTGCGGTGCAAGATTGTTGCCAGTGAGCACCATTTGATAATCCTCTGCCTGACCGAAAGTCATATCCTCGCAGGCCCCACCAATTGGCTGGTTACCAATCGCTGATTTAACCCGCATGCGAAGTCCGAGACCGGCAGGAGCATTTCCAGGAATAAGGATGTTTCCGCCGTGCGTTGTAGATCCGGTGGAAGTGAAAACCAATTCATTGTCGGCAAATGCACCGTCGTTGTCCCAGTCAATCCAGACTGCCACATTTTCATTGTTTGTGCCTGAATTTACAATTGTAATTGGATGGCTGCTGCCAATTTGAGCACTGCCTATGGTATTGCAGGTAAAGTCTTTGTAGCCTTCAGTTGCGTTTTGAGAAGATTGATCGATTCCGGCAAACACAACTTTGGCAATTCCATACTGGCAACAATTACCAGTTGCAATTGGATGACATTCTGATGCAACCATACCAGTGGTCTGAGAAACAGTCACATAATTGGTTTTCACCAATGTATCAGAACCAAAAGCATTGGAAACAATCAGCTTAACAGTATAGCTACCTGTGCTGGCATACACATGCAAAGGAGATTGTTCTGAAGAGGTATTTCCATCTCCAAAACTCCAGGCCCAAGATTCTGGCAAATTCAAAGAGCTATCGGCGAATTGAACAATCCCTGTGCAGGAATTTGGTTTGTCGGCACCGAAGCTGGCAGTTGGTTTACTTGTGTTGGCTTTTACAATTATGCCATAATCTTCGGCCTGACCGCCTGTTACATTGCCACAGGAATTTGGGCTTTGATTGAATTGCTGAAGCACAGTAACTACACGCATGCGAAGTGTAGTATCATTTACTGCTGTGATTGGCAATGTTACAATTGTAGTATGAACAGTATCATTCTGGGAAGCCATTACCTGCTCGTTGGTTTCAAAAGTTCCGCTATTGTTCCAGTCAATCCAGGCACTTACCTTACTTGGCTGATCCACTGAATTGCGAACTGTCAGTGTAATTTGCTGTCCACCAAGGCCTGAGGTTTGATCGGTACATGTAAAATCCTGATATCCTTCCTGAAAACTACCAGAGCGCTTAAGAATGGTTCCGAATTGAACAACTGCAATGCCGGTTCCAAAACCACCACCGCCACCTCCAAAATTCTGGGTAGGTGCGGCACAAGCTGCTTTTGGTGCTCCGAGGTAATTGACTGCTTTTTCTTTGGTAATGGAATCAGAACCAAATGGGCCAGCAACCAAAAGTTTTACATCGTAGGTTCCAAAGTTTTGATAAGTATGAGCAACCTGCGGAGCAAGTGTCACAGTATCAGTTCCATCTCCAAAATACCAGTGGTAAAAAAGGATTGAATTGGTTGAAGTACTTGTAAACTGGAAATTTGGCTGGCAATAACCACCTGCGGCAGACACTACAAAAGAGGCTGATGGCGGGTTGGTATTTGGCCTGATGTAAATGGTATAATCTTCGCACTGGCCTTTATCCAGATTGGTGCAAAAAGAAAATGGACCACCAGCAAACTCACTCATTACTCGGACACGAAGTGCGCGATTGGTTTTAACTGATGTGTCAGAAGAAATTAAAATTGTTCCACTTGGATTCTTCGAATTGAGGGATTCAAAAACCAATTCACTTCCATCAAAAATTCCGTTTCCATTGTAATCAATCCAAACTCGGGTATCCTGATTCTGATTTGGATTGGTTCCAACCTGAATCGGATAACTTAGACCTTGAAGCAAAGTTGTGCGCTGGGTACAGGTAAATGACTCATAAGAACCCAGGGCGGAAGAATTGTCGATGGTATTCAGCACAAAGCGACTGATTCCATATCCGCAGCACTGATTGATTGTAATCGGCTGACAAACAGTTGCAACAGGAACTGAATCGTTGTAACGAACGAAATTGTTTTTCAAAATTGAATCCGCACCATTGGCACTGTTCACCACAAGTTTTACAGAATAAAGACCCGGCTGCACATATTGATGACTTGGATTCTGAAGGCTAGAAGTTTGGCCATCACCAAAATTCCAATTCCATGAACTTGGATTGTTTAATGTTTGGTCTGTAAAAACAACCGATCCAGAACAAGTAAGGGTATCCGAAACAGTGAAACGGGCCACCGGAGGATTTGCATTTTGACCCAGAATAACTGCATAATCCTCAACCTGAGAATATTCAGGTGTGGTGCAAGCACCTGGCAAAACTGCCGATACCACTGCATCAGAAGTAATTCGCAATTTTATTTGCTGGCCAGCGGTTCCGGATGAAATATTGATATTTCCTGTATGAACCTTGGCATTGGTTGAAGAGAAAACCAATTCATCAGCGGTAAAAGAAGCGCTGTTGTCCTTATCAAGGAAAATTTTGAGGTTCTCAGAAATATTGTTTCCTGTTTTGATATAAACAGCCACAGTGGTACCCAAAGCGATGTTGATCGGCCCAAGACTGCAATAATCCTGGTAACCTTCTGAAGCACCTCCACTGTTGTTGATAAAAGTATCTCCAATCTTCACCTGTAGGATTCCGCCTCCAAACAAATTGGCCTGAGGATTGGATGCTGCACTTGGGGTACAAGTGTTTGATATCGGGCATTGCGCCGACACATTACCTAAAACAAAGAGGCTTGTAAAGGCTGAAAGAAAAACCAGGAATCTGAATTTTTTCACTGATGTAATGATTAACGATTGATTGGCAAAGTAAACAAGGACAATCCATAAGTTCGATTGATAAAATCTAATCTTTGGAATAAGCCTTACAAGTTCAAGACAACTCTTGGAGGTAAAAGGTTTAATCAGAGAATCAATTTTAATGCGGATTCGAGATCGGTAATCATGGTAGCACTTTCTTCAAGGCCGCAATAGATCCGAATCAGGTTGAAAGGATATGGACTATTTGAATAATTGGATGAATCCTGAGCAGCGATTGCCGGGTAACACAGAGACTCATAACTTCCATACGAGCAGGCCAGCATAAAAATCTTCAATGAATTGACAAAAGCTTCCACTTTTTCTGGACTTTCCGTTTTGATGGTAAAACTTAGCAATCCGCCACAACCTCTCATTTGCCTTTTGGCAATTTGGTGTCCTGGGTGAGATTCCAACCAAGGAAACCAGACCCTTTCCACAAGTGGATGGGCCTCCAGAAAACGGGCAACTGCCAAACCGTTGGCAGCACTTTTTTCAAGCCGCAATGGTAAGGTTCTAAGTCCGCGCAAAATCAGCCAGGCATTCATCGGCGACATTACCCCACCCAAAGTCATATATTCACCTGAAAAGATTTTTTCACGGTCTTCCAGACTGCAAATCAAGGCGCCGCCCAATGCATCGCTATGTCCGGCAAGGTATTTTGTGGCAGTATGCACCACAATATCAGCGCCCAGTTTGATTGGATTTTGATAGAGCGGTGTGGCAAAACTGTTGTCCACAATCACCTTGATTGCCAATGGTTTTACCAGCCTACAAAGGGCCTCAATATCCTGAATTTCAAATGTAAAGGAGTTTGGCGTTTCAAGGAAAAGGACTTTGGTGTTGGGCTTCAGGGCCGCGCGAATTGCTGTTTCATCTCCCTCAACAAAATCAGATTCAACCCCAAACCGGGCAAGCCAGGTATGAAGCAATTTGGATGTCCAGCTGTATGGCTTTTTCACACAAACTACATGGTCGCCAGCTTTTACCTGCGAACAAACTGCTGCTGCAATGGCGGCAGAACCGGAGGCAAAAAGCAAACAAGACTCCCCTCCTTCCAATGCCGCCAGCTTTTTTTCAAGAAGACTCAAACCCGGATTCGTACCACGCGAATAAAAAGGCATGCTCGATTCCTTGCTGATGGCCTCCTTCATGGATTTCAAATCCGGATAAATAAAAATGCTGCTCAGAAAAATAGGCGGTGATGCCGAATGCATCCAATTGCTTCTGTCTTCACCCAGATGGTTGAGGATATAATCTGTTTCAAAATTCTCCATTTGGTTTGCTCCTCCTTTGGTTACTTTGTTGTGTGGCTGCGAAGGAAATAGAAATTCTCGGCAAATACCTGCCAGAAAATAGCATTCAATATTGCTATGCGCTTTGGCGTGACCATTCCATTCAATTTAAAATTACCAGACCGCGTAAAACGATTTACGGCAATTATTTTTACAAAGATGGCGCTCATCATGTTACCGTAAATGGCAACCTGAAAAGAGAGGCTTTTTTGGTAACGTATATCCATGAAGTTGCCCACCTACTCGTTCGGAAAAAATACCGCAAAAGACTGAAGCCTCACGGCAAAGAATGGCAATCTGAATTCTCTTCGCTGATGACACCTTTGCTAAAGGAGGAAATTTTTAGTCCCGGCACACTGGAAGCTTTGATCAAACATATGCAAAGTCCGGCAGCAAGTTCTTGCACAGACCCAATTCTGCATGAACTTCTTTCAGGAAAAGAGGAATCTGACAACCAGAAAAAAGTTTCATCTCTTCTGCCAGGACAAAGTTTCAGGTTTGAGGGAAGAGATTTTATCTGGCTCAAAAACCTGCGGACCAGAATTGAATGCCGGTGTCTGGAAAGCGGAAGAATTTTCAGAATTTCAGGCTCCGCATTTGTTGAAATCGGAATGGAACTGAGTGTTTCTAAATCTTCTGAAAACAGCCTCAATCTTTCTACCCTTCCAATTGGCCAAACCTTCATCATTGACAACAAGAAATTCAGAAAACTGGAAATGAAAAGGACCCGCGTGCTTTGCCTGGAAATAAAAACTGGAATAAGATTCCTGATCCATGGATCCCGGGAAATAATCCCTGTAGAAATTTAAAGCAAGCCTTTTTGCTTGAACAATCTTTCGGTAAACTTCAAATCGTTTTCAGTCTGAAAAATGCTGAAAGGCAAATGAATGAACTGAACCACTGATAGCTTTAAGGTATAAGCATCCTTGGTTTTGACAACTGTTTTAATGTTTTCCCAAGGCATCATCATGCCTTCCTTTTGGCTCTTCATGATTTTGATTTGCTTTTGCTCAAACTCATAACTGAGTTTATCGAAAAGCACTTTTCCCTGTGGAACCTGACTCAAACCATAAAATTGTGCTGCCCAGAAAAGTAGATAAACAATTGTGACAACAATGGCTGTAATACCTAGTCCCCAGGCCCAGCCTCCCCCAATAATTGCACCCAAAACCAGTAAGGCTACCGGCACTAAAAAAGCCCACCACCATTGCTTGATAATGTTGTTAAGCCCGATTTTAACATATGTATTGACAGGTACTTGGTACTTCTTCGTTTTTCCGCTTAGCATTATTTGTTGACTTATTTTATCAGTTTCATTTCCGGAAAACGCAGCTGCAAAGTGTCGATTACCTGCCGGTCCAGGGAAATGGTATAGGTCCTTTTGTTGCGTCCGCAGAAAATACCCAAACCTCCATTACTCACATTTGTATAAACAGGCTGACTCTGCGTAATTGGATTGTAATTCCCATTCACAACCCTGTAATTGTCATAATCGCGATTTCCCGCAAATACTTCCATTTGGCTTGGCATAAATTTGCGGCTTACCACACTATCACTCCCCCGAGCAGTAAGTTCGCCTCGGATAAATGACCAATACGAGCCAGCCCCGAAATCGAATATTTTTTCATCTCCCGTAATATCGTTCTCAAGTTGGCTGCTCAACTTCCAGGTTTCAAGAGTGGTATCTCCATTGTTTTTAATAACCCTGAGTTTCCAATTCAGTGACAATTGAACCACTGCCGTATTCACAGATTTGTTGATGCTGATGGATGTCTTTTTCCTCGAGCCAAAATCGAGTGAAAACGGGCCCTTGTCGTTTGGACCAATGGCGGCCCAGTTTCTGATGGTCAGCTCTTTTCCAGGAAAATTTGTAACCGCCTCAGAAACATTTCCGCTGATTTTATTTTTCACCCGGATTAAATACTTCAGCAAGTCGGCCCGTGTATTGGTATCCAATTGAACCAGCGGCGTGCGAAAAACCAACTGATCAGGAGAGTAAAAATCGCCGTTGTCATCTTTACCTGTGAGTGTGGTATCATACAAGAGGATACGCTTGGTGGTGTCGTAACGACCAGTTGATAAAAGTTTCAATTCAAACAATCTGACTTCCAGGTTGTCGGGATTGAAAAGACTTGAATCCGGACTGTTTTGGGCGATGTCGTAAGCAGAACGGCCTTCACTCAAAAACCCTTTCCCTATACGAACCGTTTGATACGGAAGAGTTGGATCCAAAATGCCATACAGGACCTTGGTCTCACGATAAGGTGCATTCACATCCAGGTCGGTAGAACAGGAATAAAAGGCAAAAGCCAGTGATAATAAAAGAAGTTTGCGAAAGATTTTCAAAATCCGGGATTTTTGAAAGAGGCGCAAAACTAATTGCTTAACATTGCTTTCGCAATGAATGGCTCGTCTATATTTTTCAGAGCTACCTTTCGAAGCAATCGTCTCGAATATATATTGGACGAAGTGCTAGGAAGAAGACTTGGCTTGAAATACCAGCTTGTGTTGAATGAAGAGCCTGTACCACATGGTTCGGTTTGCCTGCATTACGGAATTTCAGGTGGAAACATCCATTTTCCCGACTCCGGTATTCTGAAGGATGAGCTTCAAAATCTCTGGCAATTTACCCCGGGCTTCGAACAGCATTTCCTATCCAATGGCAAAACGGAAACCCGAAACGACCTCTTTGGCGCGGCCTTTTTTCTTTTGAGCAGATACAAAGAACAGAGTCTGAATGTACAACCAGATCTACATGGCCGGTTTCCGGATGAACAACATTTCGATGAAAAGGAATTCCGCGAAACTCCATTGATAGAATACTGGGTGGAAGTCCTGAGAAAGGAACTCCATTCACTTGGGCTTGTTTGTAAAAAACATGAAGCTGTTGCTTCTTTCAGTGTAGACTGGGACAATCCAAGTGCCTACCTGCACAAAGGAGTTTTCCGACAAACCGCAGCGATGGCTGGAGATTTGGTTTCGGGGAAATTTCAAAAAATCAAAGAACGAATTCAGGTTATTTCAGGTCAAATTCCTGATCCATACGACAACCTCGGAAGCCGCATTCCAACGGAACTTTTGAAAGGAAGGCGAATTTTTTTCTGGCTGGGAAATTACGGGAAGCACGACAAGGGGCTGTCTTTTCAGAATCAATGGTACAGAGATCAAATCCAGAATCTGAGCAAGGAAATGCGTCCCGGTTTGCACCCCTCCTACGCAAGTTTTACAAGGCCTGAATTAATCCTTGAAGAAAAAAAAAGGCTTGAAGAAATTCTGGATCAAGAAATCATTGCAAGCCGATTTCATTTCTTGCGCTTCCGCATGCCGCAATCTTACAGAATTTTAGAAGAGGCCGGAATTACAGAAGATTATTCCATGGGATTTTCGGGTTTTCCTGGATTTCGGGCTGGTACGGCCCTTCCATTTAGATGGTTTGATTTGGAAAAAAATAGAATTAGCGGTTTAACAATTCATCCATTCAGTGTGATGGATAGCAGTGCAGCATTTCGAGGAAGTTCAAGCCAGGTGTTCCTGAAATCGGTGAAAAATCAATTAATAATTGGAAGGGAACTCGGCTTTCCAGTGCATGCGATTTTCCACAACGAGCATCCAAACTGGGCGGCTTGGGAC
>CAMDMI010000060.1 GCA_945902135.1 Spirosoma fluviale | reverse complement strand
GGGCGACCACGGCCACGAACAACTTTTTTCCCTTTGACTGATTTCTTTGCTTTTTCAGAACTGTCTTTTTCTTCTTTCTTATTTATCTTCTGGATTTTCTTAAGCAAGGTTTTTTCAATCTCAGCCTCCATTTTCAGAAGCTTTTTGCTCAGGTGCTTGCTTACCGATTTTGCTTCTTTTTCAAGGATAGTGCCCATTCCAGGACTGGATTCCTCTAAAATCTGGCAAATTCCTTTAAAGATATTTTGTTTTAATGTTTTGGATCCTTTAGACGACATACTGATTTATTTTTTTGCAAAAGAATTAAATTTTGAAAACTAAAATAATAAACCGCTCAAAAAACTGTCAATTTTTAACCTATCAAATGACAAATAATAAAACGATTAGACAATTCTACGCATTAATTCTCAAAAACAAACCTGCCTTCATATCTTTTGTTTTCAATCATTCAAAATGAATTTTGAAAATAAACCCACAACACCAGTATGGATTTACATTTTTACTTTGAATTTTATTTGCAGCCCAAGCGATTAGAAATAGAGAATTAACATCGCTTTAAGCAGATAAAAAATAAATCTTGCGACAATTAATTTCAAGAAAAATTCATCGATAAAAGACTGTAATAAAAAGTTCAACAAACATCAAATTAGACTGATTAACAGTATAATTAAACAGTAGGTTTCAGAACTAATCGGCATGATTTTCAAATTAAAACCCTTAATCCATCTTGTTACATTTGAAAAAAAACCAGAAGGCACAAAGCAGATTTTATTTCCTTTGAAAGCCTGCCAGAAATTGATTCTTAAATCATGAAATCAGAAAAAAGATGAGCGTCCGATTAACCATCATCACACCGGTTTTTAACGGAAAAATTTACATAGAAAAGTGTCTTGAAAATGTGGCAAGTCAGGCATTTCCAGAAATGGAGCACCTGATTATGGATGGGGGAAGCACAGATGGCACCGTTGAAAACATCCAAAAATGGATGGTGAAATATCCACACATTAGTTTGATATCAGAAAAAGACAAAGGACAAAGCAATGCCATGAATAAAGGCATTAAACTGGCCCAAGGAAACATCATCAGTTTTCTGAATGTGGATGATTATTACGAACCTGCGGTATTGGCAAAAATTCTTCCAATTTTCGAATCTCTGCCCGAGCCATCCTTTGTTTGCGGAAATCTCAACATCTGGAATGCCGATGGAAGTTTTAAGCATTTCAACCGCCCCGACAAACTTTCTCTGCCTGAATTGCTTTCCCATCAATTTGAATGGCCCTACAATCCTTCGGCCTATTTTTATCATAAGTCTTTGCACGACAAAACCGGCATGTACAATGAATCAAATCATTATTCCATGGATTATGAGTTTATTTTGGAAGCCGCAAGTCATACACAGTTACAACACATCGACCAGCTTTGGGGAAACTTTTGTGAAGTGGAAGATTCCAAGACACTGCAACGCTTTAAAGACAGGCAAAAAGAGGCGGCGGCAGAGGGAAGAGCCCTCCGGGAGGCCGCAATTTCCAAGTTAAATCCTTCACAAAAAGCTGAACTAGAACAGATTCTATCAGATGCAGTTCAAATAAAAAATGTAGTTCAAAAGCAAAATCCGATCCGGCGCATTCTTAAATTCATTGGTATTTAACAAGGCCAATTTGATTTATCGGCAGAAAGCGCCCTTTTTTGTTGCGCAACAACAACAGCTTGCGCCAAAGCCCTGGTCATTCTTAGCATCATAACCCCCGTATTCAACGCCGGCAAATGGCTGGAAGCTTGCATTGCCAATGTAGCAGAACAGGCAGCAGGTGGAATTGAGCACCTGATTATTGATGGAGGAAGCACAGACGGAAGTATTGAAATTCTTAAAAATCAAAGCGAAAAACTCAACCATTTGCGATGGATTTCGGAAAAAGACCGCGGCCAGAGTGATGCCATGAATAAGGGAATCCGCATGGCCAAAGGGCAATGGATTGGCTTCCTCAATGCCGATGATTATTATGAAAAAAATACGCTAGCCAGTGTCCTGAAAATTATTTCGAACAATCCAGACAAACAGAGACTTTTACTTGGAAATCTCAATGTCTGGGATGAAAATGAAAATCTAATTTCGGTCAATAAACCCTCCGAAATGAGCGCTGCCCGCATGCTGGCCGACATTTGCGAATGGCCCTACAATCCTTCTGCCTATTTTTACCCAGCCGATTTACACAACAGCATCGGATTATTTCCTGAAGATGAGCACTTTGCTATGGATTATGATTTCATGCTAAAACTGATGCTGGAAGGAATCCCTTTGGATTACCACGATGAAATCTGGGGAAATTTTCGCCTCCTTCCTGAAGCAAAAACCGGACGAGATCAGGCGGGAAATGAATCTTACAGGCGGGCAGAAATTTTGCGTGAAAAGTATCTCCGGCAGGCAAATACAACTTTAAAAATAGAAACAGCCTTGCTTAAAAAAGCCTGGGCTGTGCGCAACAAAACCCTTGGCATCTGGAGAAAAATCAGTGAAAATTCATGAAAATTTCAGTCATCATTTGCACCTATAATCCTGACCCAATCATATTTGGCCGCGTGCTGAATGCGGTTGCTGGTTTGGATACCAATGAGTTGGAAACTGAACTGATTTTGGTAGACAACAACAGTTCGAATCCCGTTGGCGGTGCTTTTTCCAAATTGATTGATTCGATTCCCTTTGAAAAAAAATTAGTTTCCGAGCCCAAAAGCGGACTTACCAATGCCAGAATGGCTGGCTTTGCTGCTTCTTCGGGCGAGTTTCTGGTTTTTTTTGATGATGACAATGAACCGGAATCCGATTATCTGCAAGAAGTAAGGAAGGCATTTTTACAATTTCCCAATGTAGGGGTTTTTGGTCCGGGCAATATTTCTGTAGAATTTATGGGCAACCCATCGCCTTGGATTCATTACAACAAGTCCTATTTTCAGGAACGCCATTATGCGGCTCCCCGGTATGCCTGTGCCGAACATTGGATGGATTTTTACCCGCCGGGTACTGGTCAAAGTATGCGGAGAGAAATATTTACCCACTACGCAAATCTTGTAGCCATCGGAGAATTATCCGCTAGCGACAGAACTGGCAAATCCTTGAGCAGCGCCGGTGATGTGCAATTGGTATTCGAGGCCATCAAACTAAATTATGCCGCAGGCGTGTATCCGGAATTGAAAACAAAACACCTCATTTCGGAAAACAAAACCACAGCATCCTATCTTCGAAGATTGCTTTTTGGGATGGCCTCTTCTTACCCGGAAGCCTATGCCGAATGCTTTCCGCATACCCGCGCAGTGTTGCCATTTTTCACAGACTGGCAGATTTTCAAAAAAGCATGGTTTATTTTCTGGATTCGTGTGGTGGTGAAGAAAAGTCCTAAGTCCTTTTTATTTCAGTTTTGCGAACTCCTTGGTCGAATGTATGGATCAAACCATGCCCGCGGAGGAAACAAAAACAGCCTCTGGTTTAAACTAATCCCAATTCTAAAGTTGAAATGATGAAGATTGCCATCATGGCAGACAATGCCGACAACTTTGTGAAGCCAAGGTCGGAAGGCCTGAACCGGATGCTTTCCAAAACAGGAGTTGAAAGCAAGGTCTTTTACCAAGGTCTTCGCTTTCTTGATTGTCCGGAGCCAGTAAATAAACTAGATTCATCCGGAGTCCTGAAAATGGCCAGAAGTTTGAAAAACAAATTTTCCAATCCTGTCGGGAAGTTTCTTGATCAAACTTGGAAAGAGCTGGAATCGTATGATGTAATGGTTGTGGTAGAAACTGTTCCAACAGCCTATTTAAAATACCAATTACAGAGAATCGAAGAAGTAAGAAAACGCTTTCCCAAAATGCCAGTTGTTTTGTACAGCTCTATTTACCTGTCAACCTTAGGCGAGTGGATTGGCTTTTTAAAAGAAGGCAATGATTACCACGGATTTATTAAAGGATCCGGCCATTTCGGCCTGGAACGCTACGACTGGCACCTGATTGGTTCGGCCACCACCGAAAACCCAATGCCTGCCGGATTTCAACCGCTTACTGTAATAGGATGCGACATCAATGACGGCAGCCTTTTCCCAGAACAGCAAGAATTTCGGGCACTGATTGACTTTGAAAGGCCAAATCATATGCATGAAAGAGCCATTCAGATTATGGCCCTTGAAAAAACCAAAACGCCTTACACCGTTTTGCACGGGAGGTACCCGATGGCTGAAATCAGGAAAATTTACCGGCAGACTTCCATTTATTTTTTGGCACATCTCGAGGCATTTGGATTGCCAATTGCAGAGGTGCAGGCTTGCGGAGGTCTTATTTTTACACCCTATGCCCGGTGGGCCTGGGCGCATTTTGACAAACCGGATTTAACCGTTCCGGGAGAAGGCCCGCTTTCAGACAATTTTCGGGTTTATGAAAACGACCTGGACCGCTTGTGCAACATGATTGAAGAAGCGCGAAAAGAATTTGATGCCAAACGCAACCTGGAAATTTTCCTTTCTCAGGATGGCAAATTTCTGAATGGCGACCAGAACAAACTTTCTGAATTTTTGTCTGGCCTGGCCTCAGGAAATATCCACAGCCAGTTGCACAAGGAGCATGAAAAATTGAATGCCCTTATTGAAACGAAGCCTTGACTTTATTTTTTAACGCGCCAAAAAAAATGCGCGTTTTGAAATAGTTGTGGGTCATTTCTCTGGTAAACTGGTACCAGTTTCTGCGAATTGGTTTGTGAAAAATCCCACGCAGAAATACCATTAACCGCTCCTCATCACAATAAAGATTGGGTTTGTTGTCGGGGAAAAAAGGCTCATTGTACATCTGCTCGTACAAGTCATCATTCTGATCCAATTCTATGATGCGCGCAATCACCGCCTCATCGCTGCCATAATCATCCCAATTCACAAATGATTTGGTGTTGAACTCTTCTGCAATAAATGGATTGCCCCAGTAAATTGGAATCGAACCGCAGAACATTGGCTCGATCAATTTTTCAGTGGTGTACCCCGGATAAATCTTATTCTCAAAAGAGAAAGTGAATTTATATTGTGAAATAAATTCAAGTTTATCTGCGATGGAACCTCCGATATTATTGAGGTATTTCCCACCGCTGTCAACCTGCTTGTATTCATTTAGTTTGTGAAAGAAGTCAATTCGCTTGGTGGCTCTGGCATTTGAAACCACTATGTTGCAGAATTTTGTGTGCTTTTTTCTCACCTCAACAAAGGGCTTTTTAGGTCCAGCCAGGCTATTCATATCCCCATATAAATTATACAGCGGAAAGCGGATATTTCTGTGGCTGTCTTCCCTCTCAAATGAAATGGCAAAATCACACTGAAGATAATCCGGAGCGAAGCTTTCAGGTGTGTAGTAAATTCTGGTGCAATTGTATTTCAGGTGGTCAAAACCAACAGTTGAGAAAAAAACAAAATCAGGATTATCACAAACAACAACCTCATATTCTTTCTTCAAAAGGGTAACAAAATAATTGTCGAATTTGTCAAAGCCCGGCCAGAAATCACAAAAATCAATCCTGATTCTCTTCATAAAATACTACCTCTTTAGAAATCGTTTTCCGAAATTAATGCCCGGATTTTCAATGAGCCGAAGCGTAATTTCTGAAGCAAGCCAGGTAATGATTAAAACAAAACCATATCGAATACAGCAATCCAAAATCCGCCCACCCGTCAGATGGCCCAATCCAAGAAACCTCACAGTTTCAATGCCAAAAAAATGTAGCAGATAAATGCTGTAACTACAGACCCCAATTCTCTTTATCGGCACAGAAATCCAATCTGAAAAATCATACCTGAACAGGATCACTACGAGAAAATAGAAGACGCAGGATATGGCAAGGTGAAAGGACAAATAGTCAAAAATCAGGTTGCTGGCCAACATTATTCCGACCGAAATATTGGCAAGATTTCGACTTTTTTTCTCCTTATCAAACAAGGCTTTGTAAAGGAGAAATCCCAACAAAAACACCGACATCTGCATCAGTAAATGCCTATAGGTAAACGGATATAAATCTTCCGGTCTTATCCGAAAAATTTCCAATGCAACCTGAGGATACATTTTTGCAAGTGCTTTTAGGCCTTGGATGATTAAATTAAATAATAGCGGAAGGAAAACAAGCCATTGCCTTGGATAAAAATACTTGTAGATAAAAGGGAATAAGAGGTAAAAAGTCATTTCTACATTGAGCGTCCATGAGAAAGAAACAATTCCTCTATTGCCCAAGGGCGGGTAATAGTTGTTTAAAAAAATAAAATTCAGGAACTTATACACCGAACCATGATTGATATTGGTGTACACAAGAAAAACGAGAAGGATAACAAGATAAAGCGGATAGATCCTGAAAAATCGCTTCAGGTAAAAATTCCTGATCAAATTCTTTTCACCCTTCTCCAAAGAATATTGAAATGAATTACAAAGTGTAAATGCACTTAAAATAAAAAAGAACTGCACACCATACTGACCCCATTCCACATATTTAAGGAAGTCGGCAGGATATTCTGAATTACCAAAATCGAAAAAATTATAGGTGTGGATAAACACCACCATTAAAACCGCAATCCCTCTAAAAAAATTTATTGATTCGTACTTCATTCAAGTTCGATTTTTTATTCCATTCCAATTAACACTTCCATCCGGTTCAATTATAAACTATTGTTTTTCGCCCTAAATTCAACCTTTCCCACAATCTGGTTTACTTCCTGAAACAAACTGGCACCGGGCTTTTTCATATCTTCCTTTGATTCCAGCAACATAGCTTTCCAAAATTGCTGGTTCCTGATTTTCTCCTCAAGCCTGCGCTGGATAATCACCTCCATCTGCGCCAAAACCTGCAAGGTTCTCCGCTCCTGGAAATTGCCAGAAATTAAGATCTCCATTTTAAAATTCTCCAGCGATTGAATTACAATCAATATGGTATCAATTTCTAAAATGCTGGCCGTTAATACCTCGGCCTTTTTGCCATTGCCTCTGTCTGGCCAAAGGCTGGATAAATGCTGCAATTCTCGGGCAAATGCGCTGGCCCGTTCACGATTATCTCCATCGGCCTTGTTCACCAAAACCACATCTGCTTCTTCCAGAATCCCTCTTTTCACACCTTGCAATTCATCGCCGGTGCCGGTAACGAGCAAAAGCAAACCTGCATCTGTGAGCTGACTCGCTTCAATCTCCGACTGACCAACACCAACCGTTTCCACAATAATCCGGTCGTAACCAGCGGCTTCGCACAACATTATTGTTTCGAAGGTCGAAGATGCTACGCCACCAAGATGAAGTCGTGTGGGCGATGGCCGAATAAAGGCCCTTTCCTCCCTTCCAAGCTCAGCCATCCGGGTTTTGTCTCCAAGGATAGAACCAAGTGAAACCCCGCTGCTTGGATCGATGGCCAACACAGCCACTTTGTGGCCAAGCCGAATCCATTCCTGACCAAGCAAATTAATCAGGGTACTTTTACCGGCACCAGGAACTCCAGTAACCGCAAGACGAAATGTATCCGGTTTTGGGGCCTCCTCCGCAAGCTGAAGCAAGCGGTCACGGTAAGGAAAAAGCGCAGAACTTTCAGTTTCAGCGAGGGTAATGGCCTTGCTCAGGTGCAATCTTTCGCCCCGAAGCAAACCCTCCGTGAGGTTCCTGAAATCAACTTCCTGCATCGCTTTTTTCGAAATGAGGTGCAAGATGCAGAATTTATGAAATGCCCGAAAGAAAGCACTGGAAGCCTTTTCAAATCAAAGCGAAAATCCCTCTTTCCCAATCCGCTTTCAAAACCTATTTTTGTCGTTCGAAAAACCGGACTCGTCCGGAAATCCCAACTGGAAGAAATGCAGATTCCGTCCGAAATGGACAAACAAAAAATACCACGGCACATTGCCATCATTATGGATGGCAATGGCAGATGGGCGCGCCAACAAGGAATGGCAGCGAGAATTTTCGGGCACCGCAATGCCATAAAAGCAGTGCGGGAAGCAACCGAAGGCTGTGCAGAACTTGGGGTGGAATTCCTGACGCTTTATGCATTTTCTACAGAAAACTGGGGGCGGCCAAAGGAAGAAGTGATGGCCTTGATGGCACTTCTGGTTCAAACCATTCGGGAAGAAACGCCCACTTTGGTAAAAAATAACATCAAGCTTACCGCCATCGGAGACATTGCCGGACTTCCAAAACGCTGTCAGGAAGAACTTTCCCAGACAATGGAAAAAACGGCCGGCAACAAGGGCATGGTTCTGACGCTCGCCCTGAATTATTCAGGTCGCTGGGAAATAACCGAAGCAGCAAATCGTTTAAAAAATCGCCTTCTTTCAGGAGAAACCTTTCCTGAGAATTTAAGCGAAGATGATTTTGCCGCATTGATGCCATCTTTTCCAACACCAGACCCCGAACTTTTGATTCGCAGCAGTGGCGAAATGCGCGTGAGTAATTTTCTACTCTGGCAAATTGCATACACAGAGTTGTTTGTAACCCCGGTGCTCTGGCCGGATTTCGACAGGAAGGTCCTGCACGAAGCCATTATATCATACCAGACCCGTGATCGCAGGTTCGGCAAAGTTTAAAACCCAGAGATGCGCCTGAGTCACTTATTATTTCTTATTCCATTCTGCTTTTCGCTTGCTGCTTCTGCTCAGGTAAAACTTGGCAGCCGAACTTCAAGTTCAGTGCCAACAGAAATAGACTTCGAAAACCCGAAAACCTATGAAATCGGTGGAATCGAAATCAAAGGCGTAAAATTTCTTTCCCCCGAAGCCCTGATCGCCTATTCGGGTTTGAGGGTCGGCGACAAAATTGAAGTTCCCGGACTGGGAATTTCTGCAGCCATCAAAAAACTTTGGGAACAAGGAATTTTAGGTGACATTCAGGTTCAGATTGCCAGGGTTGAAAAAAGGCCTGAAGGAGAATTCATTTTTCTTGATTTTGTGTTGAAAGAAAAGCCCAGGCTTTCGAAATTTCAGATAAAAGGACTGAAGAAAGGCGAGGCCGACGACATCCGTGAAAAGATGGGATTGATTCGCGGAAAGGTAATAAACGATGCCCTCATTCAAGCGGCATCCAACAGTGTAAAAAAGCACTTCCTTGAAAAAGGCTTTTTCAGCACAGCGGTAAACATTACCCAGGAAAACGACACGAGTCTTCCCAATTCGGTTGCCCTGCAAATCAATGTTGATAAGGGACCTAAAATGAAGATTTCCAGCATTGAAATCGTTGGAAATGAAACGATGGATGCAAAAACGATTCAAAGGAAACTCAAGGAAACCAAGCAAAAATATTTCTGGAGAATCTTCAAAGCTTCCCGATTTGTTCGCTCCAAATTTGATGCAGACAAACAAAAACTAACAGAATTCTACACCAAAAACGGGTACCGCGATATGCAGGTGCTTTCTGATTCTGTATGGAAGAAAGAAGACGGCACAATCGGCCTGAAAATCAACCTTGAAGAAGGGCAGAAATATTATTTCGGCAACATCAAGTGGTCTGGAAACTATCTTTACAAAGATGATTTTCTTGCCAAGGTTCTGAACCTGCGAAAAGGCGATGTGTACAACATGGACCTGCTTCAGAAAAAACTGAATTACAATCCCAGTGGGATGGATATCAGTTCCCTGTACATGGACGATGGCTACCTATTCTTTAGCATCGACCCCAGCGAAGTGGCGGTAAACAAGGATTCGATTGACATTGAATTAAGAATGCACGAAGGTCCGCAGGCCAGAATAAACCGAATCACCATTCAAGGAAATACCAAAACCAACGACCATGTGGTGTTGCGCGAAATTAGAACCTTACCAGGAGAAAAATTCAGCCGGTCTGATTTAATTAGAACCAACCGAGAGCTGGCCACATTGGGCTATTTTGATCCTGAAAAAATAGGCATGAACCCTGTTCCAAATCCACAAGACGGAACGGTCGATATTCACTATACGGTAGAAGAAAAACCCAGCGACCAGATTGAAATGTCAGGCGGTTGGGGTGGATTTTATGGCTTTATTGGTACGCTTGGACTTTCATTCAACAATTTCTCCATGCGGAAAATTACGAACTTCAGGGAATGGGCGCCTCTTCCTTCCGGTGATGGCCAGCGCTTTTCCATTCGTTTTCAAGCCAATGGAAAGCAATTCCAGACCTATTCCATTTCCTTTACAGAACCTTGGTTTGGCGGCAAAAGGCCAAATAGTTTTACGGTTGGACTCAATCGTTCTGTTCAAAGAACCCTCACAACCACCGGAGAAGTTCGCAGCAAACTGGCCATCAACGGATTTAATGTTTCTCTTGGAAAAAGGCTGCGCTGGCCAGATGACTATTTCTCTTTAATGAGTTCCCTCAATGTGCAGCGTTATGAACTATTCAATTACCAGCTCATCACAGGTTCAACTTTCGGCAAAGACCTCACTTACAGCAATTCCATAGCACTTAATACCACCTTTTCCAGGAACAGCCTGAACAATCCTACCTTCCCAACATCAGGAAGCAGTCTTTCTCTGATTGTGAATGTAACCCCACCCTATTCACTTTTCCGGAAGAGCAACAAGTTTGCAAACGACAATGAGCGCTTCCGCTGGGTAGAATTCCACAAATGGAACCTGGATGCTTCGTGGTTTATCCCATTGGCCAAAAATCTGGTTATCAATACAAGAGGCCACTTCGGCTTTATCGGAAACTACAACAAACAACTTGGAATCGGACCATTTGAGCGGTTCCGCCTTGGAGGATCTGGTTTGTCTGGGTTCAATTTCCTACTTGGATACGACATTATCGCTTTGCGTGGATATGCAGATGGTTCCGTTGGCACACCTCGGGGAATTGAGGCGGGGGTACTTTTCAACAAATTTGTAACTGAATTGCGCTACGCCATCAGCACAAATCCTGCTGCTACCATCTATGTACACGCCTTTATGGAAGGTGGAAATTCATGGGGCAGCTATCAAGATTACAATCCTTTCAATATTTATCGTTCTGCTGGCGGCGGAGTGCGTATTTTTATGCCGGCTTTTGGCATGCTGGGTGTTGATTATGGAGTGGCTTTTGATGGGCCTACTTCCATGCACAACGCTTTTCAATTCACCATTGGCCAGCAAATTCGTTGATTTATGAGGAAGTTACTGATCCTTACAATATTGCTCTCAGGCCTATTTCAGCAGGCAATTGCGCAGAAATTCGGCTACATCGATTCGAAGTTTATTCTTTCGAAAATGCCTGAATACAAGCAAGCGAGTTCTGAACTTGCCACCCAAAGTCAAAAGTGGCAAACCGAAATTGAGGCCCTGCGAACGGATGTAGACAAGCTCAGGAAAGAATACATGGCGGAGGAAGTACTGCTTACCGATGACATGAAAAAAGAAAGGCAAACCGCCATTTCTAAAAAGGACAAGGATGCAAAAGATGCACAGAACAAGGCTTTTGGATTTGAGGGAATGTATTTCCTGAAGAAACAGGAACTTGTCAAACCCCTGCAGGACAAGGTTTTTGAGGCTGTGGAGAAAGTTTGCAAGAAGAAAAAAATTGCCATCATGTTTGATAAAGCCGGCGATTTGGTGATGATTTACACCAACCCTGCCCATGACTATACCGATTTTGTATTGGAAGAGCTTGGACTTGGCGATAAAGACGACACTGTGAACGAACAGAACAAAGACAAAAAATAAAGATTCAAACCATAATTCAAATTTCAGTAATGAACAAGATTGCAGCGTGCTGCCTCCTGGCCCTCGGCCTCGGATACCAGACAATGGCCCAGACGGCCGACAATGCCCCAAAACCTGCTAAGGCTTCCAAAATTGGCTATACCAATGTAAACTATGTACTTAGTGTAAGCCCAGCTTCCAAAGTAATACAGAAGCAGTTGGAAGAAACGCAGAAGCAATACCTGAAAACCATCGAAGACAAAAACAAGGAACTCGAAACCAAGTTTGAATCTTATCAAAAAGGTCAGACCAACATGCTGGAGTCGATTAAGAAAGACAAGGAAGAAGAACTTCGCAACCTTCAGCGCAGCATTCAGTCTTTGCAGGAAAATGCGCAGGAAGACCTACGCAAAAAGGAAAATGATCTAGTAAAGCCTGAGTTGGAAAAAATCTACAAGGCTGTGAATGAAATTGCCAAAGAGAATGGTTTCACCCATGTGCTCAACAGCGATCAAGTTTTATTGTATGCCGATGAAGAGTTTGATGTTACCGATTTGGTGATGGCAAAACTTGGCATTAAGGCTCCAATTGAAGGGGAAATTAAAAAGGAAGAAACCAAAGCTCCTGCCGCACCAACTCTTCCTGCACCTACAAAAAAGCCTGCAGGCAAAAAATAAGAGAAATCAGCTCCAAATGAAAAGGCCCGACATGGGCCTTTTTTTGTTGGTGTTAGTGGGTGGGTGGGTTTTTCTATCCACCCGCAAAAAATACTATGAGAACCTACTCTCAAGTATAAGCGCAATTTTCTCCTTTAGGTCTGGTAGATTGTGGCTGATTACGCTCCAAATGCTCAGGTCATCAACTCCAAAATACTCATGAATAACCAGGTTTCTCAGCCCAATAATTCTGGCCCATGGGACTTCCGGAAAATCCTGAAGAATTTCAAGAGAAAGATGATTGGCAGCTTCACCAATGATTTCAAGTTGACGAAGGCTAGCATTATACATCATGGAATTGTTTACAAAAGTTTGCACATCCACACCATGGGTATATTCTTGAATTTCACGGATAGCCTCCAGCATATGCTGTAAACGCAACCTATCTCCTGGTCTATCTGGCATAAATTAACTGACGATCTTTTACAACAGCGTCTTTAATATATGGAGATAGACCGCGCTCAGAAACAAGATCAACTTTGGATTTCAAAAGCTGTTCAAGGTCAATTCTCATCTGAATGAATTCCAATCCTACTGGCTTTGTATAGTCAAGTGCAAGCAATATGTCAATATCGCTGGAATCCTTTTCTTCATTCCGTGCCCTCGAACCAAACAACCATGCTTTTAATACAGGCTGGTTTTCGAAGTACTTCCGAATCAGGTTTAATTGCTCGCTTGCCAATCCCATAAAACAAAAATAGTATTTTGTGCCAAAAGGACAAGCAAAGCAAAATCTACAATTCCACCACCATGGTTTTGAAAACAGAATGGGTCTGGATGTTGGCTTTCAATTGATTCAGTAGTGAATACAATCCGAAATAGGTGCGATTTACATACAATCCATCTTTGCTTCCACGGGCCACTTTCGACTCCCTGAGTTCTTTCATCTGACCGAGCTCTTCAGCGAAACGATAGATCCCGTC
>CAMDMI010000059.1 GCA_945902135.1 Spirosoma fluviale | reverse complement strand
GGGCGTTCAGATGGAAATTGCCTTGGGGATTACAGTTTTCATGTTGCGGTAACCGACTTCAACGAGCATACCAAATCCGAAATCAAAGACTTGGTTGAAAAAGAAGGAATCACATCTTTCAAAACTTTTATGGCCTATAAAGGTGCCCTGATGATTGATGATAGGCAGATGATTGGGCTTATGCAGGAAGTGAAAAAGCATGGCGGTTTGGTTACGGTTCATGCCACCAATGGCGACATGATTGATTACCTGATCGCCAAACACCGGGCTGAAGGAAAATTAAGTCCACTTTATCATTATCTCTCACAGCCAGAAGTTACAGAGTCTGAAGCAACGGGAAGGTTTTCTGATCTGGCAGCTTACACAGGTGTAAATGCCTATGTGGTTCACATGACTTGTGAAGGAGCCCTAAACCAGATCCGGAGAATTGGTTCCGAAAATAAATTTGTTCACGCAGAAACTTGTATCCAATACCTGATGCTGGATGCTTCCCTGTATGAACGGGATTTTGAGGGCGCAAAATGGGTGATGAGCCCGCCTTTGCGTGAGAAAAAAGACCAAGCCGCTTTGTGGGCCGGAATCCAGCAAGGTGCAGTTCAGGTTGTGGCTACCGACCATTGTCCATTCAAATGGGAACAAAAACTGATGGGAGAAAAGGACTTTTCCAAAATCCCGAATGGTCATCCGGCAATCGAGCATCGGATGGAATTGCTTTACAGCGAAGGAGTCGCTAAAGGAAGGATCAGCCTTCAAAAATTCGTGGAGGTGAATTCAACCAATGCGGCCAAGATTTTTGGTATGTTTCCGCAAAAGGGAATTATTGGCGTTGGTTCAGATGCCGATATTGTGCTCTTCGATCCAAATGAAAAACATGTGATTTCAGCATCCAGCCACCACATGAATGTTGATTATTCTGCTTATGAAGGTGTTGAAGTAACGGGCAAGGTAAAAACAGTCTTGCTCAGGGGAAAGGTTGCGATTCATAATAATCAGGTACAGGTCGAAAAGGGGTATGGAAAGTTTGTTCGCCGTAATCCTTCAAAAAATTGATTTATTAAAATTTAACAAACTCATTTTTAAGTAATTAATCGAAAAAATATTATGCCAAGAGTAATCAAATCCGGCCTCATTCAGATGAGTCTTCCGATGACAGAAGGGGAGGGCAGCATCGGCGAAATCATGCAGGCCATGTTGCAAAAGCACATTCCGTACATCGAAGAAGCCGGAAGACAGGGAGTTCAAATTTTATGTCTGCAGGAAATTTTCAATACGCCTTATTTCTGCCCTGGTCAGGATAAAAATTGGTACGCCTCTGCAGAGTCGGTTCCTGGTCCAACCACAGATTTAATGGCTGAGTATGCCAAAAGGTACGAAATGGTCATTATCGTTCCCATTTACGAAAAGGAACAGGCCGGCGTATTTTACAATACTGCTGCGGTGATTGATGCCGACGGTACTTACCTTGGAAAATACAGAAAGAACCACATCCCCCACACCACAGGTTTCTGGGAAAAGTTTTTCTTTAAGCCGGGTAATTTGGGTTATCCCGTGTTTCAGACCCGTTATGCCAAAGTGGGGGTTTACATTTGTTACGACCGCCATTTTCCGGATGGTGCGCGCGTTCTAGGCCTGAATGGCGCTGAGATTGTGTACAATCCTTCTGCCACAGTTGCCGGACTTTCACAATATCTCTGGAAACTGGAGCAACCAGCGCACGCTGCCGCCAATGGTTACTTTATGGGTTGCATCAACCGGGTTGGAGAAGAAAAACCATGGAACCTGGGTCGCTTTTACGGCACTTCGTATTTTGTAGATCCCCGTGGTCAGATATTTGCCCAGGCTTCGGAGTTTGAAGACGAATTGCTGATTGCAGAATTCGACCTTGATATGATCGACGAGGTTCGCTCTACCTGGCAGTTTTTCCGTGACCGCCGTCCAGAGACTTATGGCAAAATCGTTGAATTGTAGAAATCCATTGAATGAGATTATTTTTTCTTAGGGCCTTTCCGGCCCTTTTTCTATTTTCCTGCAGCCTTCATCCAGTTGCCAGAATCGAGACACCAAAAGGCAATATTTGGTTCACCTTACACCACCAGACTCCTCAACATAAAAAGGCTTTTATCCGCCTTGCGGAAGCTAAATACTGGGATAGCCTTTGTTTCAACAGGGTGATTCCAAATTTTGTGGCACAGGGTGGATGTCCGGATACTCCGGAAGGATTTGGCGCTTCCCCGCATTTGCTCAATCCTGAATTTCATGATTCTCTCCGACATGTATATGGAGCTGTAGGCGCTGGACGGGACGACAATCCCGGAATGCAATCCGCAACTTGCCAGTTTTACATCGTTCAAAATAAAAACGGACTCAAACGCCTAGATGGGAAATACACGGTTTTTGGGCAGGTTATTTCTGGAATGGATGTGGTGGATAGTATTTGCAATGTTCCCCGAAATGTACAGGATGCGCCTTTGTTGCGCATTCCTACCAAAATCAGCATTCTCATGTTGAGTAAGTTTAAAATTGAGCGGATCCGAAATGGTAAATCAGGCTGAAACTTCACAGATTCTATTCCTATTTTTGGCGCTATGGTTCTAAAGGCAAAAGGACTTGCTCGTAAATATGAATCGCTGGATGTTCTTCGTTCGGTGGATGTAGAAATTCGACAGGGCGAATTGGTCAGCATTGTGGGTCCATCGGGTGCTGGCAAAAGCACGCTTCTTCAAATCCTTGGGACCCTGGACAAGCCCGATTCGGGGACTTTGGAAATTCTTGGGCAAAATCCTTTTACATTGGATTCCAAAGGTTTGGCTGCTTTTAGGAACCGCTATATTGGTTTTGTTTTTCAGTTTCATCACCTCCTTCCTGAATTTACAGCATTGGAAAATGTCTGTATGCCAGGCTGGATTGCAAAACGCCCGGATGCGGAGGTTAGAAATGAAGCCAAAGGAATTTTGGATCGGCTTGGTTTGTCGGCCCGCTTAGACCATAAACCTTCCGAACTTTCCGGTGGCGAACAACAACGAACATCAATTGCCAGAGCCTTGCTGAATAAGCCAGCCATTGTTTTAGCTGATGAGCCAACAGGAAATCTGGACAGCAACAATGCCAGAAGTCTGCACGAAATTTTTCTTGAATTGCGGAATGAACTCAACCAAACCTTTGTGATTGTTACCCATAACCAGGCTTTGGCTGCAATGTCTGACCGGGTTCTTGAAATGCGGGATGGAAATCTTGGGGAATCCATTCAAAACAGGAGCGGAGAATGAGCAAGGTTTCGGTCATAATTCCGGTAAAAAACAGGGCCGCTCTTCTTCGCATAACCCTAGATAATTTGCTTTCTCAGTCGCAGCCGCCTCATGAAATTATTGTGGTGGACGACCATTCAACTGACGAGATTAAGCTTGTGATTTTCGATTACATCACAGATTGTATTTTTCTCAACAATGAAGGAAAAGGTCCTGGCGCTGCCAGAAATCTGGGTTTGTCGGTTGCCACTGGCGATTTTATCCAGTTTTTTGATTCTGATGATTTGATGACAAAAGGGAAACTGGAGGAACAAGCCCGGGCTTTGGAATTGAGCGGTGCAGACATGGCTTACGGTCCATATGTTCAAGCCGAGGAAACCAACGAAGGCTGGATTCAGAAAGATGTAGTGATGCAATGGAACGCACTACCAGATTCCCTGAATTTGACAGAGTGGATGCTGCGCGGATGGAATGCAATCACCCAAGCTTGCATGTTTCGCAGGGAATTTCTGAATGGAATTTCCGCCTGGGATGAGCAACTGATTACCCACGAAGATTACCTGTATCTTTTTCGACTCAGTTTGGCCAATCCAAAATTGGTTCATGTTCCAAAGGAAGGGGTTCTTTATCGCCAACATGGGGCCCAGAGTACGGATAAGGCCACCCAAAATTTGTCGAGGGCCAGAGATCGGCTTCTTGTTTTATTGGAAATGAGGAAGGCGATTTCTACGACCAATGCCGGCTTTACAAGTAAAGGACTTTTTGCCGGCAGGTTCAAACAAAGCTTTGATTATCTGGCATCACTTGGCGAAGATATGCGCCCTTATCAGGGGTTTATGAAAACAGGCGACAGCCTATGGAAAAGTATTTATACATTGTACAACAAGCAGGAAAGAATGAAAACAGGGAATTCCTGGGAAACTATGCATGGCGCTTCTTCCGAAAAAACACACTTTGAACTTATAGCAAGAGCCAGCTCCAATGAATAGAATTGCAATAATTGGTGCCGGAATTTCCGGGCTTTCGGCCGCGCAAATTTTGAGAAAGAATCACAGCGTTACTGTTTTTGACCGTGCTTCAAAACCTGGCGGATTGGTCAAATGTGATCGAATCCGGGATAACCTTTTTCACCGGGTTGGTGGTCATGTGTTCAATTCCAGAAATCAGGAGGTCTTGGATTGGTTCTGGTCTTTTTTTGAGCGCGACAAGGAGTTTATAAAAGCCAGAAGGAATGCCAAAATTTTGTTCAAGGGAAAGCTGATTGGCTATCCGATCGAAAACTACCTTCATCAACTTGATAAGGAATTTGTTTCCTCGGTTCTGGATGATTTTCTATCAAGCGACTATCAGCCGAGAAGCCCTTTTTCTTATCCCAATTTTGCGGATTTTCTCAAATCTAATTTTGGGAAGACTTTGTATGAAGCCTATTTCCGGCCTTACAATGAGAAAATCTGGAACACGAATCTGGAGAATATTCCCTTGGAATGGTTGGAAGGGAAACTTCCTATGCCGGATCTTAAATCAATGTTGCTCAGTAATATTGTGGTTCAGGAAGAAACCGAAATGGTTCATGCCACTTTTTACTATGCCAAAGAAGGAGGCTCGCAATTTATCGCCGACAGACTTGCTGAAGGATTGGATATTCGACTGAATACCGAAATAGCCGGCGTTTCGAAGACGGAAGCTGGATATTTTCTAGCAGGAGAGGGGCCGTTCGACAAAATCGTTTTTACAGGCGATGTTAGACAGGCGGCAGCGGTGTTTCCAGATTCCCAAACTGCCTTGAAGGCCGGTGATTATCTACGAAAACTGCCTTCAAAGGGAACCAGTAATATATTTTGCGAAACAGATCTAGGTGATGTTTCATGGCTTTACCTTCCTGGAATTGAAACCAAAGCCCACAGGATTATCTACACTGGCACCTTTGCTGAAAGCAACAACCGTGGAAGCGAAAGGCATACTTGCGTGGTTGAGTTTTCGGGGGATTATTCCTTTGAGTTCATGAGTGAGGAGATTAAGAAATTACCGGGAAATCTTAAGCCGATTGACTGGAACCATGAACCCAATTCTTATATCCTCCACAACCATGAAACTGCCAGCCTTTTGAAGGAGTTTAATCGAAACTTTGCTGCTGAAGGGATTTACCTTCTCGGAAGGTTCGCCGAATGGGAATACTACAACATGGACAAAGCCATTGAAGCTGCCATGAAACTTGATAGAGAAATTAACCAATGAAAACTTCGTTAGGATTACAATCCGCCTAATCCAGATTTTAACAACAAAAACATGATCAAATTCCTTTTCGCCTTTTTGGTAATTTCCTTTTCTGCTTGTGGACAAAATCATTCTCCAATTGGAAATAAGTCTCAAAAAAAGGATTCGCTCAATGCTCATCTAAGCCCGATTCAATACAAAGTAGCCTGTGAAGGTGGTACCGAAGCACCGTTTTCTGGTGAATACTGGAACCACAAGGAAAAAGGAATGTACAATTGCGTGCGTTGTGGGAAGCCACTTTTTTCATCCGACACCAAGTTCGATTCAGGTACGGGCTGGCCTAGTTTTACAGCACCTTCAGACAAAAATGCTGTGCAGGAAAAACAGGATAAAAGCCTTGGAATTCAGCGTACTGAGATTACTTGTCGCCATTGCGGCGCCCACCTTGGTCATGTTTTTGACGATGGTCCAAATCCAAGCGGAATGCGTTATTGTGTCAATTCTGCTTCCTTGAATTTCCGTAAAAAAGCACGGTAAAATTTGTTGAATTCCCTCTTTTCGGGATATGTAAGCAAAGAATGTGAATTCAATTTTGTCCCTTTCTGTCAAGTTGTTTCCTTTACACTTATTAAATAGTAGCTGCTCGTTATTTTAAAACCCTTCATTTCTATGAAAACAAAAAAAATAAGTGCTTTTCTTTTCTTCTTCTCGTTCTGCTTTTCTCTTTTGGCTCAGGATGAATTTACCTACACAGTAATAGGAATGAAGGGCTCTGTTACCAGTAAAAAGGTAGGTAGAGAATTTCAAACGGGCGATGTAGTTTCAAGGGAGGATGAACTTATCTTTAAAAATCCGGAAGACATGGTTGGCCTGATCAGAAATGATGGGAAGCGTTTTATTTATGGAAATATAAAGGAAAAGCGCAATGCGAAAATCAATTCGGAAGATGCCATTATGTTGGGTAAAACCCGCATTGAATGGAAGAATATAACCATTAAGTCCTTAGAAGAACTTCAGCAACACCTTTCTGAGGCGCCTTTTATTTTCCTTGATTCGGTTGCAAAAATTAGAATAGATCAAAAGACTTTCCCTCAGAATGGACGCCAGTATTTTTATTTTAATTTTTTGTGGAAAAACCCTAAAGGAAAGGCGGAAAGAATTGACAAAAAATTGCAGTATAAAAAAGACACGCTGATTATTCGCCGGTCAAATATTTTTAAAGTTGATAATTCCGCAGTTGATCCTAAGGAGATATCTGACTTTAAAATCAATTACAATAACGGAGGAGATCCGATCCTGATTGGAGATTTCAAAGTCATATTCCCGGATGCCGAAAAAATGAAAACTGAAATCGGTATTCTGGTAAGAAAACAACAAGAGACGGGTTTCACACCAAAAAATATTCAAGGTGAGGTTGAGGCATATATCCGCCAATTTTATGGGGCTATTGACCGCATTAACCTTGTAAATTACTTGAAGAATAACTTCGGGGTTCCGGAAAAGTAATTTTCTATTCTTCTTCGTAAAACAAAACAGAAAGGCCATGTGAATGGCCTTTCTGTTTTTATACAGGAAGTAGGATTGAAGTCTTAAGCGCTAAGGCCATCGGCGTATTTTTTGTAGTTATCCATTATTGCCTGCCAGCCAGCTTTTTGAAGTTCTAAGGAATTGATGTTTTCTGGGTCGAAGGTTTCTGTAATTCTTGTTCCTCCTGAAACTTCTTCAAAAACCACAGATACCCTCCTGTCGTCATCGAGTTTGTACTCCAGTTTATTGAGGGCGGAAACAAGCGTAAAAGTTCCTTCAAAATCAAAACCTTCGCTGCCATCTTTTGCTTCCATGCGCGTTAGAAATCTACCGCCTTCATTAAGATTGGAATTGGCAACGGGAGAATGCCAATCATCGCTGGCGAAAGTCCAGTGAATAATATGTTCTGGATTTGTCCAAGACTTCCACGCATCCTGGATGGAAAGCTTGGTTACGGTGCTCACTGTAATTGAATTCATGCCACAAATTTGTAGCAATTCAGGCAAAAAATGTGCTTAAAAAAATCTTAGTTAAGGCCAGACTTGATTCAACTAATCGTCCTCGTCTTCCTTCATTTCTTCCTTTTCTTTTTCGGCAGTGTTTTCCATTGGAGCCGTTGCACCCGACCGAATTTCCGTGTGTCGGATTTGCCCACCCAAAAAGGCTGTTCTTGCTATTGCCGCAAAACCTGCCAGTGAAAGTACAAGGACAAATAAGCTGAGTCTACGCTCGATGGCAAGGTCGCGAATGGAAGCAAAAGTTGCCGCAAGCGATAAAAGACCACAGGCTGAAAGAATCCAAACCACATAAATGGCAGATTCTTCGTGCTCTTCAATTATGCTTTCATACACGCCGGGCAAACCTTCTACGGTATGTTCGGCACCTTCTCCGGTAAAGTTGGCAATCAATGCGCCTACAGCAGAAAGCACCAAAACATTGTAGGCAGCCACCCGGGTTGGGCGGCTTTCGGTGTACAAGCCATGGACCAGCACGAGGGCACCAAGAATGGAGCCAAAAACGGGCAGGTGGGTAATCAGCAGGTGAATGTGCGCTTGGTCCAACATGGTATTATTTCAATTTAGAATCCCATTCCAAGTGTTAGGCCAACCCTTGGAACAATGCCTTTGTAATAACGGCTAAGGATGTCCGGTTCTGTGTAATACTTCGAAAAGTCAACAAGGATGTTTGGGGATGTTTTTTTTGTGTCATTCACTTTTACTCCACCGCCCACATAGGCATCAATGTAAAGGGCATCCCAAAGAATAAACTGATAACCCAAAGTTAAGGTAGGTGTTATCCAGGCACTTGTGATGGTTACATCCTCGGCATTGTATAAGTAACCGCCAGTTGTCGGGTCATAATATCCATTTGAATAATTTGTTCTGTCGTTGAATTCGCTGTATCCAACCTGAGCACCCATTCCGAAATAAAAACCAGTCGCGGTGTTTCGGTTCCAGTTCAAAGTGTCTGGCTTAAAACCTCTCGGATAAAATCTTCTTTCAATGGTGATGGAGGTGCCAACATCATACACTTTTGAATTGTCTGCATAAATCATAGCAAGACTGATGCAAGTGCTTCGTTTATAATCATGGCCAAAAAATTCCCCTGTGATGCTGAGTTGCCTGTCGAAGAAATGAAAAGGGGATAGTTTCATCACAATTGGCTTTCGGAGGTCCTCAAATGGATTTTTTCTGATTGGATTGGTCCAATTGTTGCCTCCAAAAACAAGGCTTGAAAATGTAAAAAGCAGTGCTGCGAAAATGACCTTCTTCATTGATTGGTTGTTGTTTATGGCACTAAGGAACATGATAATTTTGAAATCAGCAACTGAGTTCAGGCAATGTTTTCAATGAGAAGCAATAGTTCTCTGCGGCGCCTTTCCAATGGATATCTTTTCGAAACCGATCTTGAGATTTCGACTGACATTCCTGGTCGTTCAGATTTTCGTACAGCATCCCGAACAGCCTCATCAATTGAATTGGAATCCATCTTCCCTGCAATCCCGCCAAAAGACTGAACAATTTCAGGCATGCCTGCAACTTCTGAAACCACCGGAACACATCCACAGGCCATCGCCTCGCAAAGCGCATTGGGAAAGCCTTCCGTTATGCTGAGTTGAATGTAAAACCTATGGCGATTGAACTGTGATGGCAAATCCTGGCGGGATACAAAATCCAGAATCTTCACATTGGGTGGCAGCTCGGAAACTTTTAATTTTTTGCCGCCAACAATTGTAAAGATGGCCCTTGTAAATCGTTTTGCGAGCTCAATTACCAAATCAGTACCATTTATTTTCTGTAGAACTGGAGTTGAATTCGAATCTGAAATACAGATAAAACTTAAAGGCCTTCGCGCCATGTAACTTGAGTTTATGCGAAAAAGACTGGGGTCGAATCCTCCTGGAATAACATTTATTTCGAATGGCGCATTTGGAATAAAATTCAGAATGCCTTGCCTGCTTTGCTCAGTTCCAGCATAAGCATTGTCCCGAAGGAACATGGATTTATGTCCTGCTACAACAGCATTGACAAGTTGAAATGACCAACGGGTAAAATGCTTCATTAGGAAGTTTTGAAAATGACCATAGCCCAGAGAGGGAAAGGCTACGCAATCGCTGTCTTCAACCAAAATGATCGATTTATGACCAGAAGGTTTGGCCCAAATGCAGGGAATTAAACTGTGGTAACCTGCAGATTGAACGATGATGATATACCGGTTCTCGAAGAAGGTATTTTTAATCAGAAAAAATAGCTGCTCAATAAAAAGGAATGGAATTTTCCATTTTTCCCGTGACGGAAATGAAAGGTCGTTTACCGAATGGCGGCTACGGAGTATTTCCAAATCCTTTTGGATAGAACTTGTCGCATGGGTGTAAAAGTAAAAAATTCTGACAGGCTTGTCATTCAGGGAACTTTCATCCCAATCATCAACTTCATCCCCGCTCAAAAAATCATCCAGAAGTTCCATCTCAGAACAAGCTTGTTTCCAATAGTTGATTTTCGGTCAACTTGTAGAATAGCTTATGAATATTCAACTCAGATTCATTTTCCTGAAGCTGGTATTTTACATATGATCCATCTTCTGTCATATAATAGCTGTTCACATTATCCAGCTGATTAAAATGAAGAATGCTAATGGCAATTTTGAGCAAATTTTCATCCGCAATCCTAAACAAGGACTCCAGCCTGCGGTCGAAGGAACGATTCATCATGTCGGCACTTCCGCCATAAACCAATGGGTCGCCATTGTTGTGAAAATAATAAAGCCGGGTATGCTCCAAGAAATCACCTACAATCGATTTTACAGTAATGTTTTCACTTAGTCCTAGACGACCTGGTCGCAAACAGCAAATCCCCCGAACAATTAGTTGAATGGGAACTCCAGCCTGGGAAGCCTTATACAATTCCTCGATTGTGCTTTGGTCTTCCAGGGAATTTACTTTTAAAACAATGCCACATGGAAGGCCATTGCGGGCATTTTCAGACTCCTTTCGCATCATTTCGATCAGCTGATTGCGCATGTCGCGGGGGGATGTAATCAGGTAATCGTATCGGTCGGGCTTACTGTGACCGGTAATTACATTGAAAAATTCTGATACATCGTTGGCATAGATTTCCTTGGAAGTCAGCAAGCCAATGTCTGTATAAATCTTGGAAGTATCTTCGTTGTAATTGCCACTAGCGAGGTGAACGAAGCGGGTTACTTTGTCATTTTCTTTCCGAACAATGAGGCAAAGTTTGGTGTGCGTTTTGAAACTTCCCAGACCATAAATTACGAAGCAACCAGCCTTTTGGAGGCGTTGGGCCTGGCGAATGTTGTTTTCTTCATCGAATCTAGCCTTTACTTCAAAAAGGACGGAAACATACTTTCCATTTTCTGCAGCTTTCAACAAAGCATCAATGATGCGTGAATTCTTTGCAAGTCGGTAAATGGTAAGTTTGATGGAAAGTACATAAGGATCGGTTGCCGCCTCTTCCAGCATTCTCAACACATTGTCGATGCTGTTGAAGGGATGGTGCAACAAAATATCTTGCTTCTTCAGTATTTCAAAAATGCTGCCTTTTCTCGAATCTTTAGGTAGAAACAAGGGCGAAACCGGCGCCGGTGGCATTGGCAATCTTTCCTTGTAATCGGGATGGTTTAGAATCTGCCAAAGCGCTGTGTAATCGATTAGATTTCTGGTGACGAAAATATTGTTTTCATCTACATCCCAGCGGTCCTTTAAAACTTTCATCATGTGGTCGGAGTAGTTTTCTTCTACATCTACACGAACCACACGACCAGTTTTTCGGTTGGAGAGCTGGCGTCTAACTTCATCTACCAAATCTGATTCTACATCGTCACTTTCTTCTATTGATATATCTCCGTTGCGTAGAACCCTGAAAAGGTTGATGCTCACTATTTCGATGTTTCGAAAAAGTCTGTGCATCTGCCAGCGGATAATTTCCTCGATGGGCAGTAGAATGCGGGTATCAGCTCTTTCTATTTCATAAAAACGTGCCAGATTCTGTGGAACCTGAACGAAAGAAAGCCGAAGCGGATTTTTGGGGTTGTCCTCCATTCGGGTAACCACGCCGAAAGTGAGGGTTTTGTTCAAAACGATGGGGAAAGTGTGGTACACATCCAGCATCATTGGCGTAAGCATTGGATGAATTGTGCGGTGGAAATAGTCTTCAACCTTGTCCCTTTCATCCTCCTTTAGATCATCAATTTTAGTGATTTCGAAGCCATTCTTTTTGAAAAGCGGCTTTAGTTCCTTGTAAAATAACTTCTCTTGAGCCTTGTAAAACTCTTGACTCTCAGTAAGTAAGGTGGTTCTGAATTGAACTTCTCTTAAGCCTGAGTAGTCAAGACGCTCTTTGCCAAAGTCAAGGTAATTGTACAGGGAGCCAACCCTGATCATGAAAAACTCATCAAAATTTGATGCCGTGATGGCAAGAAATTTCAGTCGTTCAAAAAGATTCCGGTGGTTGGTGCGGGCTTGGTCAAGAACCCGAAAATTGAACTGCAGCCAACTTAAATCCCGGCTGATGAAACTTGCTTCACCAATTGAGCGGTTTACTTTTTCAGGTGTTTTTCCTTTGGTATAGGACAGCACCATTTCCACAAATCGTTTAATTGGATTTCCCGAATGCTCTAGGCCTGTTTCTGACTCCTTATCCATACTAATAAAATTGGGCTTCTAACTGAATTCAGCATCTAAGTTGATGCAAATTCCTGATTGCCCAAATTTGACTATTGCTTAAGCCAAATCAAAGTCTGAAAGCCAATATTTTAAGATATTCCTTCCGGAGTCTTAGCCTGCAACATATTCCATTTTTCAAGAACCTTCAATCGAAATTCAGAATCTGAAATGGAAGACCAGTCTGCTGATTCACGAATTTTTCGAAGGATAATTGCTTGCTCCAATCCTCTTTTCCTGGCTTCTGAATACGGTAAATCAGTAAAAGTGACCATCGTGTAAAGTGGAATCCAATCTATATTTCCAGCATCAACAATTTCTTTTTCAATCCTTTTTTCAAGCTGGAAATCCGGACTTGCAACAAGGTCACGCATTTCAATGAAATTATCCAAAGCCAATTCTGCAATCGCATCTGCATCCTTGTTTCTGAAGGAGTAAAAATCTGCAAAAAGGTCAGACCAGCTTTTTGGATTGGCGTCTAATTTTTCCATCAGAAGCCTGCAATCTTCAAAGCCAGAAATCATTCCCTGACCGTAAAATGGAACAACTGCGTGCGCTGCATCCCCAATGAGTAGAAAATTCTTGTTGTTCCATGGCGCACAACGGATTGTTACCAGTGAGGCATCCGGATGTTGGGTGTATTGCTGAACATAGTCAGGAACAATCTCCATGAAATCCGGAAACTCATCCGAAAAAAGTGATTTAATCTGCTCTGGATTCTGGATTTTTTTAAAAGACTTTTCTCCTTCAAAAGGAAAGAAAAGTGTTGCAGTGAAGGTGAAATCCTGATTTGGAAGGGCAATCATCATAAAGGATTTTCGTGGCCATATATGAAGGCCATTCGGATTCAAAGCCCATTTTCCATCCTTCCCTGGGTGAATGGTGAATTCTTTATAGCCGTGCTCGATGTAATGCTGTTCATAATAGAACCGGTCCTCGCGCATCATTTCATAGCGCGTTGCCGAAAATGCCCCATCAGCGCCTATAAGTGCATCGGCTTCAAGCCTTTGCCGCAGGCCCTCAACATCAGCCACATATGCCACTGATTTATCGAAAGCAAACTTCTCAACTTTACTCTCAAAGTAAATTTTAAGGTTTGGAAGGTTTTCTGCTTCGTCTAATAAAAGGCAATTAAGGCTAGATCGGGAAACCGAATAGATGGCCTGACCATCCTTGCCATACGCAAAATACTTTTCGATTCCCTGTGTATCGTGGATAACCCGACCCGGCATAGGAATGGCCATTTCCTTTACCTTTTCTTCGAGGCCTGCCAAGGCAAGAGAT
>CAMDMI010000058.1 GCA_945902135.1 Spirosoma fluviale | reverse complement strand
GCCTACAATAATTGGAATTGAAAACACATTGTTGGCAAGGGCTGAAGCTGCGAGTGAAGTAACATTCCCGGTTCGGCCTACCATCAAGGTATCTGCCAAACCAACGAAAGTATGACTCACCTGACTGATTACCACAGGAATTGCCAGTCGAAACAGAATGGAAGTTTGTTTGCCTGCTTGCTGATCTTCGTCCATTAAATCCCTTTTCATCCGGGCAAAGTCTCTTGGTTTACTTGCCGGCGCTCATCAAGAATTTTTTCCGCCAAAATCCAATCTTCAGGGGTGGTAATTTTCAGGTTGTTGTAATCTCCTTTACAGAGAAAAATATTATGGCCTGCAATTTCCATTACGGTAGCATCGTCCGTAAAACGGAGATCATCTTCCTGCTCGTATGCACCCAGCATATCCTTACAATAAAATATCTGAGGGGTCTGCACAGCGTAAATCAAATTTCTATCAAGGAAATGACTGCTGCCATCCGCGTTTACCTGACGAAGGGAATCTTTTACAGGAACAGCAAAAACGGCATTTCCATTTTCACTTGCATACTGAAATGCCATTTGAATTTCTTCTGATTTGATGAATGGTCGGGCGCCATCGTGCACAGCCACCATCGAATTTTCATCCCGAATGCTGCGCAATCCATTTCGCACAGATTCGTAACGGGATTTGCCGCCCATGCACAAACGCCAGTTTCCTGCCGGAAGATGTTTGGTTAACAATGTCTCCCAAATTTGGGCCGTGCCGCTGGCAATTACATACACCAGTTCAATGTCTGGAAAGGCTTCACGAAAAGCCATCGCCGGATGAATTGCCAAAGGAATTCCGCCCAGTGGATGAAATTGCTTTGGAACCGCCATTCCCATCCTGGAACTACTTCCGGCAGCCACGATGAGTGCTATTTTCCTAAGATTTTCCACGCTGGCAAAGCTAACAAGCCACCATTAAACCCGGATTAAATTCTTTGCAAGATTGGGAAGCTAATCAACTGCCTGAAGCCAGCCATTGCAAGAAGTTCCCTGCCTGAAAGTCAATCGATAAAAGTAGGTTCCACGGTTCGCAGGTTTCCAGTCGTTCTTGTAATCATCAAACTTTCCGATCAGTTTTCCCCAGCGGTCCCGAATTTCGAGTCCTGTGCCATCGGGCAAATTTTCAATCCTGAATTCGTCATTGAGTCCATCCGCCTGCATGGTGATTAAATTTGGTGGCCTCAAACGATGAACTGCCAAGGTCATTTCTTTTTCCTTCAAGCAAATTCCCTTGAAAACCTGCAATTTCAGTTTCAGGGAATCTTGTTCAGAAATAAGGATCTCGGGAACTTCTTCGCTGGATGATTTCCCATCCCAAACCCACAAGAAACGATCGGCACCTAAGGATTTATTGGTTACCCTGAGTTTTGGTTCGGTGCTGCAATCTGAATAAATGGTTTCAACATCAAACCCGGCTTCCAGCAAAAGTGGCGGATCATTGATTGTCAGCTGCCGGCGAATTGAATCGATACAATTTCCTTTTTCTGAAATCAGGCTTAGGGTATAATTTCCTCTGACAGGAAATATATAAGAAGCAGAGTACCCGGTCAATTCTGTACCTTGGTTGATGTGCCAGTAATAGTTGTTTCCCAGAATATTTTGGCTGGTAAAGTTGTAAAGAAGCTTATCCGTGCAAGGATCAAAAGCAGATGAAATCAGAATGCTTGTATCGGGCCGTACAGGCACCAACAAATAAGATTTGCTGCCATTACAGGAAAGCGAATCCCGCAATCCAACAATGAAACTTAGGGAGTCCTGAGGAAAAACAATTGCGGAGGATGGATCAGTTGATACTTGAGCAAATGATGGCCACTGATATTGAAAACCAACATTTTGCGGGGCTTGAATTCGTACAGAATCCTTGATACAAAAGGAAGTAGTTTCCTCCGGAAAAATCCCGGGGCCTCCAAGCACAATTTCAAGAATGGTATCCGCCGATGCTAGACAAGCTGTGTCGCTCAAAACCTTTAAGCGAATTTGGTACCGACCGGCAATTGCAAAATTGAGCGCTGCCGGATTTAATCCTTGAACTGTTAGAGAATCTTGTCCCCAGAAAAAACGACTCTGACCAGGATTGGTTGAAAGATTTACTGGCTGAAGAATTGCTGGCGCACATAGTTGATTGTTGGGAATACTGAAAGAAGCCTTTAGCCTGCCATCGCGAACTTCCACTTTCGACCGGGAAAAACAACCCGTACTATCGCTCACCTGTAATGAAAAAAGTTGTGGACCAGCCACCTGCAAAATCGGATTCTGACTCAAAGAATCATTGAGCAAATTTCCGGGCGACCAGTTCCATGTTGAAACAATGCCCTGAGGCGCATTTAATTGCAAACTACCATCCTCACAATACCGAAGCATGGTATCAGCCAATGCTGGTCCACCCAAAACAGAAATCAAAATTGTATCATTGGCCAAAGCCCGACAAGCTGTATCGTTTCGTACCTGCAAAACTGCGAGGTAATTGCCAGCTGACTGGTAAATGTGGTTTTGAACCTGACCCGGAAGCAGAATTGCGCTACTGTCTCCATCCCCAAAATACCAGCGCTCGGTTTTTACAAACAGACTTTGAGAAGAAAAACGCACTGGAAGTGGCGCGCAACCGCTCAAAGTATCGGCAACTGCAATCGATTCCAGAATTCCATTCCGGAGTAAAAATTTGGCCTGACTTTCACATCCCTCCGAAGTTTTTACCGTTGCCGTGTACCAAATACTGCTGTCGGGTTGAATTGCCCGCACCGGATTTTGAGATGGGTTATCCAGAAAAGCCGGAGGTTCCCATTGGTAAGTTAAATCACCTTGTGGCAACAATGGCAAAGTGACGGTATCGCCCTTGTTGCAAAAACGGAGTGTGTCACCCTGAAATAAAACCGGTTTTTGAACGGTGATGGTTTGGAGTGTAGAATCCTTTGAAGGACAACCCTCCGGATTGTATGCCACAAGCTTTACCTTGTACACGCCTGGATTGACAAAAGTATGAGAAATAGAATCTGTGCTGTTTCCAAAAACAGGCGGGCCATCATCAAAATCCCATTTAATCTGATTGTCGTAAACCGAAATGGATTTAAAACTTAAAGTCAGAGGCACACAACCACCTGAAGATGTGGCATTGTATCGGGCTTGTAATTTTGAAAAATCGTAAACAAAAATTGCGTTGTTGCAATTGGTTGAGGCATTGAAATTTGAAACCACACCTGGGGTCGTAGGAAATGAAGAAGATCCGCCACAGCCTGCACACACCGACTGGTAAATTACACCCCGTTTGTCAAAGCGGCTGGTTCCACCATCCACATGTTCCCCGAAACTCTGGGAATCCCCAAAATAAGTGCCGAAGACAATGGATGAAGCATTTTTCTCTAGAACCAATATATAGAAATCAGAACCATCTGTGCTTTGATTTCCACTGGCAGGCGTTGTGGGCATTCCCGTGGTATTGCCATTTTCATAACCAGTTAAATTATTGGTACTTCCACCCCAGCCTGAGCAATAAATTCTGCCGCAATCATCCACCAGAAAGGCCGTTGGAGAAATATTGGGAATCGGAGTTCCACTTCCAAAAACTGTAGAAAATCGGGTTGAATCGAGGTTGGCAGAAAGGCAATGAATAAACTGGGCCGAGCCTGGATTTTTATACACTCCTGCACTAACCGGATAGGCACCAATGGTTTGTCCATACGCATACACATTGCCCGACTTATCACGCTGCACGAAGTAAGCCTGATCGTAACGACTGGTGCCGAGGTAAGTACTGCGCATGGTGGAAGCTGCTGCACCAATTGAAAATCGGGTAACAAAGCCATCAACCACGCCGGAAAAAAATGGCTTCAAGGTTCCGGGAGTAGCCGGAAAATCATTGCTGGCAGTGCCTCCAGCAACATAAACCTGATTGCCTTCTCCGAACTGAACCGAGTAGGCCGCATCGTCCAAACTGCCACCATGGTAAGTGCTGAATTTCAGAGAATCCAGTCTAGGACTAAAAACAGCGAAAATCGCATCGGAACCACCACCGAGTTGACTTTGAATGGGCGAGGCTGTTGGAAAATCCAAACTCAGCGTATGACTCGCAACCAAAATCCGACCACTGGAATCTGCAATTACTTCTCCACGAAAAGAATCACCATAATTCTTCACCAGCGGACTATTTCCAAGTTCCAGCAAAGTAAGCAAACCGTCATTGGCTGAACCACCCAGAAAAGTGGAACCCAGTAAACTTTTTCCGTCTTTGGAAAATTTTGAAACCACAATATCAGAACCTTGGCGAAACTGAACTACGGATTCTCCGGGCCCATAAGGGGAAGCAAGGATTCCACCATTATAGCTTGTGTCAAACGCGTTTGCTGTAACCGGATAACCCTCCGAACTTGTTGTACCCAGCAAAACAAGATTGCTATCTTTATCCACCACCATAGAAGCGGGCGCTTCGGCCTCTGCCCCACCGATGTAGGTTGAATAAAGCAATTCTGTTCCGGATGAATTAAACTTCAGAATGCCAATGTCATAAGTTGCATAAATATTGACACCCACAGAATCCCCAGCAAAAGTTGCGGAAAATGCGCCCGGCGTTGTTGGAAAATGTGGCCCGAGGGCAATGCCGGCTGCGTAAGAACAACTTTCCTCGCCATATGTAGAAGTAAAACCCCAATTGTCGGATCGTGAACCAGAAAAACTAGAAAACACCAAAATCGGATCAATAACCAATGGCTTGCTGTTGTCGTAGCCGGACGGAAATTCGAATCCGCTTGTATGGTCATCTAAAAGCTTGAATCTACACCTGACCTGAATTTTTCTTCCCAGCCTATCTACTTGCCAAGCAATTGGTTTTTGCTCAATAACCTTTCCAAGGCTGGTTTCAAGATGCAAACTGCCATCCTCAATTCTCATGGCATCTAAACCATCGTAGCGAATCCGAATGTTTTCTGGACTTGCCCCGGCTTGCAGCGTAAATTCATATTTGAGATTTCCCTCAGATTCTCTCCACAAAAGACTGGTTCCCGGATAAATTTCTTCCTGAACCACCGAACCAAATAAGCCTACACCACTTCGCCACTTTCGCTGATTTGATGAAGTGTAGTAATTGTGATAGCGTTTCATTTTATCCTGTCCGGAAACAGAAGCAGATGAACTGGCACCCAGAAATTCCATTGTGTAAGTATGAAATCTAGCCTTATCTGGATTTCCATGTGGATGCGCCTGCTTGGACTGCCCAAAATCACTCAATACAAATGAGACTTTTTGGGCACCAAGCCAAAAATCACCATGCTGAAGCTTGGCGAGAAACTGATAATCAGTGTTCCACTGACCCTCATTTTTTATGAATTCTGCCTGTGCATCTGCTTGAAATACAATTCCAAAGGATAACAAAAAACACAAAGCCAATTGGCACAATGCAGACTGGAAGGGAACTTTCATTTAAAAATCAGGGTTGCATGAATCTATACAACCAAATATTCGGTTGCATGGTTCAAAGCAAGGAAAAATTCCGGTTCCTCCGTAATTTCTAAAAATGAAATATCAGCGAACTGGCCAATAAATTTCAGTGCGGACCGACAATGGATTTTTAACCGATGCCGGATCGGTTACATAACTTTCCCATGGCTCACCTGCCGGTATTTTACCCTTTTCCTTTATTGCAAGTGGGAATCTGCTGTAAGCAAAACCAGTTTTGTTATATGCACCATTAAAGTGGCAAACAATTGCTTCAGAACCCGGAAGTTCAATAAACTCAATGCCAGCAGGAAGCTCCATTATTGGCTTTTTATCCACTGGAATCCCAGCCTTGAAAGTAAAAATTCCATCTTCCGGTTTCTTATAAATGGCCATTGGAGGACCTGCCATTTGCAATTCCGCTTTGCCAATTGTTTCCATCAGGGTTGAGTAAATACCGGATAGTTGCCCGCCTATCTTTTCTTCGGGACATGAAGAACTCATCACCAGAACTTTTGTAGAAGGAACCCGCGCCAGATCAAAGCTCATGGTATAATTGGCCAGAGAAATTTTTGCGGATTCAGAAGCCAAATTCGCCAGGCCTTCTTCAAAATGCGGGCCAACGAAATAATCTGCGAGTAAACCAAAATATCGGGCTGGTAAATTCCATCCCGCATCACTGTCCATTGTCCACTTTACTTCGGTTCCACCCTCTGTTTCCTGAAAATAAAACCCACATCTGGCCGGTCCGCCTTTTTGAAAGTTCATGTCCATTAAAATGTATTCGAATGGCTTTGCATCCAAAATGCTTAGCTTTCCATTGCCTACTTTGTTATGCTTAGAAGTCCAGCTGTAGGAAGCACCTTTCCCTTCGGAAATGCCATTGTACTCGATTTTCATTTTGTCGTCAATCTTATGCCAAGGCGACCATTTTTCCCAGTCTGAAAGCTTGTTCACGAGGTTATAAGCAACCTCTGGGGTTTGTTTTATCACGAGACTTCGCTCAATGTGGGTTTCCGATGGCAGAAACAAGGACACCATCAGCAGCAAGAGAAAAAGAAAGAATGTAAACTTTAAAAATGAAAGGATAATCCGCATAGTATGAATCTGTTTGGTTGGCAATTAGAGAATTCAGTATGAAATAATTTTCTGATTCCTGAGAAATTGATCAAAAAATCAACTTGTAAAATGGCGAATCAGAGAAAATTTGGACATTTAATCGTTTAGTTTTGTGGCATGATTTTGAAAAATGATTTGCTGCTTCGGGCTGCAAGGGGAGAAAAAACCGAAAGAATTCCAGTTTGGCTGATGCGACAAGCCGGAAGAATCCTACCGGAATACCGTGCTGTTCGGGCTTCGCTTTCTGGTTTTAAGGAATTGGTTGAAACTCCTGACCGCGCGGCAGAAGTCACCATCCAGCCTGTTGATATTCTCGGCGTGGATGCGGCCATCATTTTTTCTGATATTTTGGTTGTTTCTGAGGGCATGGGATTGAGGTACGAAATGGAGGAAAAGAAAGGGCCTTATTTTCCCCAAACCATTGAGAATCCTCAGGACATTGAAAGACTTCGGACAGGTAAAGCAGAAGATTTTCACTACACCCTCGATGCCATTCGAATCACGAAAAAAGCTTTGGACGGCAGGGTTCCGCTCATTGGTTTTGCAGGTGCTCCGTTTACCTTGCTTTGTTATATGGTCGAAGGTGGTGGTTCAAAAACCTTTAGCAAATCGAAAAGACTTCTTTTCTCCGACCCGGATTCAGCAAAAAAACTCCTGCAAAAAATCACAGATACCACCATCGCCTACCTTCGCGGTCAGGTGGAAGCAGGTGCCGACCTTATTCAGGTTTTCGACTCTTGGGCTGGAATCCTTTCCCCGCAGGCATACGAGGAATTTTCGCTCCCTTATATGCGTCAGATTTGCGAAGCCATTCCGGATAGACCCGTAACGCTTTTCGCGAAAGGCGCTTTTTATGCAAGAAAAAGCTTGGCCGCCCTCCCCTGCTCTGTAATTGGTACCGATTGGAATATGCCGCCACAGGAAAGCCGGCAATTGGTGGGAAATAAAACCCTTCAAGGCAATCTGGATCCATGCATTTTATATGGAAGTGAGAAATTTATCACTGAGCAAACCCATGCAATGATCCGGGAGTTTGGCGCCCAAAAATACATCGCCAATCTGGGCCACGGCGTTTATCCCGACACCGACCCAATGAAGGTGAAGCATTTTGTGGAAACAGTGCAGAATTTCGATATCCAAAGCCTGGAAGCCTTATAATCCGAATGAAACTGGTCCGCGATTTAAGCGAACTACCTGAGCTCAACGGTTCGGTTGTAACCGATGGAATGTTCGATGGTGTCCACTTAGGTCATCAACGAATTTTACAGCAAGTGGTAAATCAGGCCAAGCAAATGGGTTTGCCTTCTGTAGTCCTCACCTACTGGCCGCATCCCCGCTATGTGTTGGGTGGAAAAGAACAACGGATTTCCCTACTCAGCAGCCTGGAAGAAAAGGCAGATTTGATTGCAGAACAAGGAATTGATTTCCTTCATGTGATTCCCTTTTCCAAAGAATTTTCTCAAATGAGTCATGTGGACTTTGTGCGTGAAATTCTGGTTCGGAAACTTCAAACCCGCCACCTGATTGTGGGTTATGACCACCGCTTCGGACAAAATCGATTGGGCGATATCCGCTATTTGATTTCGGCTGGAGTGCAATTTGGTTTCGATGTCACAGAAATCGGGAAACAGGAAATCGAAGACATCGCCATCAGTTCTAGCAAAATACGCTACTCCCTGCAGCATTACCTGCTCGACAGCGCCAGACAATTTCTTGGGCGGCCCTATTCCATTCGCGGAAAGATTGTGGAAGGCGACAAGCGCGGCCGGACCATCGGCTTTCCCACAGCCAATCTGGAACAAGACGAAATTGACAAACTCATTCCCAAAGATGGCGTTTACGCCACCCGCTGCCAGATTGATGGCCAATGGTTTGATTCCATGACAAACATTGGCTTCCGACCCACGGTCGACGGGATTCATCATAAAATTGAAAGTCACCTTCTGGATTTCCAGGGAGACCTTTACGGAAAGAAAATCGACCTTGCCTTTTTCGCGCCACTTCGACAGGAAATGAAATTTGCCGGACTAGAAGAACTAAAAAATCAACTTTCCCTTGACCGGGAACAATGCAGGAAAATTCTGCTATATGTGGGGTCTTAGAAAAAACAAGTCCAAAATCAGACTTTCGGCATCCCGATGTTCTGTTCTACAAACCACCGATAAACAGCTTTCTGCAAGGATAAGGCATTCGGAAAATCTTCAGGTTTAAAAATCGCACCAGCCTCAGTGCTCACCAATCCTGGTCGAAGAATCATCGGACTCCCGCTTCCAAGGCAGTAACGAGTGTTTCGAATAGCCACAGGCACAATCGGAATTCCTGTTTCAAAACTCAAACGAAAGGCCCCTGGCTCAAATGGCTGCAAGGCCTGCGCCGATTTATTGGTCTTTCCTTCCGGAAAAATCACCAACGAACCGCCCTGCTCCAAGTATTGACGCATATCGGTCATGGCCCGAAGCCGGCTTTCATTACTCCTTCGGTCAACAGGCAATGTTATCCAGGAACACAAGTGCCCAAAAATTGGCGCCTTTGTAAGTTCAATTTTCGCCAAGGGCATGGCAAAACGCTTGAGCATCAGATATAGTGCAGGCGTATCCAGCAAAGAATTGTGGTTTGCCACAATGATTACAGAACCCGAAGGCCATTCTTTTTGAGCTGCAATGCTACCGCGATGGACAAACCAAACACCGAAAGTATAAAAGGAGGAAGCCCAAAACTTCATGCACCAGAGTTTCACATTTTCGGATCGCTTCTTTCCAAGGGATATATGCGCCAGTCCCACAAGCGGATAAACGGCAACCATGGCCAAGCCAAAAAGGAAAAACCCAAAATAGAGATAGCTACGCTGAAGAATTCTGATCATGTACTCAAATTACAAGGCTGAAATTGAAAAATACAGCCAAAATTGCTGTCTATTATCACAGAAAATAAAAGAAGTTTTGCCTGGATTGAGTCGTGGTTGATTCATTATCAAGGCCAGAGAAAATTTCTCTAAAAAATTCAGGACTGGCATCATCTGCAAAGCTAAAAAGGACGAGGGAATTCCCTACTTTTGCAGCGGCAGTTGGTACGACCAGCTCCCTTCGACTCCCCCAGGACAGGAATGCAGCAAGGGTAGAAGGTTGTAGCGGTGCGATACCGGCTGCCTTTTTTATTTCCAATCAATTTATTTCCAACTCAGCCGCAAGCCGCTGAATCTGGTTCGCAGAAATCCGGGCATTGAATCGCAGTTGCTCAATTCGCGTTAAAGTATTGCCCAGCTGAACTTCCGCTTCCTTCAGTTCCAGACTATTCGCCTGACCAATCCGGAAACGATCCTGTACAATCCGCAAATTTTCCTGAGCAAGCGACTGAATGGCTTTCTCTGTATCCAGACTTTCCAAAAATGTTTCCTGGTTTTTCACCGCACGCCACAGCTGAAACAAAAGTCTGTTCTCAGATAGTTTTACCTGAAGCTCCTTCGTTTCCAAATCCTTATTGGCAATTCGCAGCATTCTGTTTACCGAAATTCCACTATAAAGTGGCATCGAGAGACTAATGCCTGCAAATGGGCCAATATTCCGGTTGAAGAGCGCAAAACCTGCCTGACTGCTCGTCCGCTGATAATTCAATGCCATGTTCAGGCCAATTTGAGGGTAAAGTCGAGAACGAATTTCACCAATCCCAAGCTTTGCGACTTCAAGGTTTTCGCGTTGCTGCTTCAGCCCAAGATTCTTTTCCAGCACCTTTTTCTTGTAGTCTGCATAAAGACTAATTTCTGGCAATTGCACAGAATCAGAAGGCGAAAAATCCTGATCTGGCTCCCGACCCATCATCTGATTGACCGCGCCCTTTCGAATTTCAATCAATTTCTCCTGAGTAAGCAGCCTGTTTTTCAGCTGCGAAAGATCAATTCGTGCCTGCAATACATCCGAGAGCGGTCGAGTCCCAATCCTGTTTTGCTCGGATGCAATCCGAAGTCTTTCTTCCACAGAGGCTGAAGTCTGCTTTAAAATATTTAGATCAAGCTGACCGAGCACCACTTGATAATAGGCTGCACTCAGGCTATCACCAAAAGCCATTATCTGATTTTGAAGTCGGATTTCACTGGCATTCAACTGCCGGCCCAACTTCTTTTTGGTGATAAACATCTTACCCCCATCGAAAAAAAGCCAGTTCAACCCAAGTCCTGCATTGATCGCATTACTGCCCACACCATCCCTGTTAACTTCCAGGCCCGAAGAAAACTTCTGACTCAGGTTGCTGCTTTGTAAATTAGTTCCAGCCGAAAATCCCACATTGGGCAAAAAACCGGCCATTCCCGGAGTATTGCTCTCTTTTGCCAGAAGCACATCATTTTGTGCCATCCGGATATCGAAATTACTTTCAAGGCCAATCCGTAGCGCCTCCCTCAAACTAAGAACTGGCTGGGCAAAACCACTGGCATTCAGCACCAGAAAAGCAATTAGAATAAACATCCGCATCGCAGGCAAAGTTAGTCCAATTGCCATTTCAAAAAGAAACTGAGAGGGCACCATTTATTTCAGTTTATTTTTTGGGCGTGCCCACGCCAAGCTTCGGCAGGCTCAGCCATCGGCGTGGTCGGGCCCTTTGCTGCAATTCCCGCCAAGGGCGGGAGATTTCCGCTTCGGTCCCTCACGCGTTTTATTCTTGCATTAAATCGTTCTTCATCACGAAATTGAGATTGAAATTAGCATTAATAAAACTGAAAAACCGGCCTGACAAAGGCCTTACTTATAAAATACATACTGCACCAAAACATTTTCAGACAAATCGCAAAAACTAAATTAGAGATGGTCTTTACTGCTTTTAGGCTTGCATCCCAACATAAAAAAAAACACCTTTGCACCCGATTACAGAGAGGTGTCCGAGCGGTCGAAGGAGCACGCCTGGAAAGTGTGTATACCCCTCAAGGGTATCGGGGGTTCGAATCCCTTCCTCTCTGCAACAGAATCCTGCCCCAAAGGCGGGATTCTTTATTTTATCTCCATCGGAGTACAGTCTTCGGGCAAGGAAAAATCAAATTCCGGTGCAGCCTTCAGAAATTCAAAGCGGGAAAACTCGATTCTGATCTTTGAATCATTGGTTTTGCCTGAGTTCTCGCTTCGGCTATTAATCTCCTTTCCAAAAGCGATCGGAAATCCTGAAACATCTTTAAAATTATTGTTCTCCATCGAAACCATGCCCGTTTGTCCCATTTTGGCCGAGGCGCGCACAAGTTGAAATTGCTTAAAAATACTTGCCGAAAAAGCCACGCCAGCCTGCGTTCCTTCCATAAAACTTGAATCGGATGCAAGCCTTTGGCGGCCGGCTTCCAGACTATCCCAGAAAACCCTTCCCATCAAAAAATGCTGCAACTGCTTGATGCTTAAGGCTATTGGCAAATAAGATCCCAAACCAGACAAGCGCGATCGAAAGCAGCGGTTGTTAAACTTATCCAAAATCCGAACAGAATCGCGGTCGATTCGGCCTCGAGCGACTTCCATCAATCCGAATGCCGAAGCTGAAAACCAAAGCATCTTCCCTTCCTCGGCACGAAGGGTAATGTTCACCGGCATGTTGTTGCCGGCAATGCTTACATAAACCTTGCCCTTTGCCATCCAATATGGACTTGGCCAAGCCTGAATGTCACTGCGAAGCGCAGGCTCGCGCTGTTGTTTGGTCTCGCTTTTTACAGTTTCAGTTGTGTGTTTTTTCTTGCAGGCTCCTGCAAACGAAATCAACAACAAGAGTAAAATTATTGACCGCATCTTCTCCTTAATAAATCTTGTGCTTGCTAATTTTTGATGGCAAATCTAGGCTGGTACCACCCCCAAGTTCTAAAGCTTTTTTCCAGGCCGCTTCGCCTTCAGCGGTTTTCCCTGATTTAAAAAGGGCGTCGCCATAATGCTCCCAAATTACACCCGAACCGCTTGCCTTGCTTGCCTTTTCAAGTGGCACCAAAGCTTCTTCATATCGTCCGCACTGAAAAAGAACCCATCCATGTGTATCCAAATAAGTAGGATCCTCTGGAAACAATTCCATCAATTTGCTGCTCATGGCCACAGCCTTGTTCAGGTTGATTTTTTCTAGCGACAAATAATAACTGTAATTGTTGAGAACATGGCCATTGGAAGAATCCAAGAGCAGCGCCTCATCATAATTTCGAAATGCCTTATCCAACTGTTTGATGTTGAAATATGCATCGCCTAAAAGGGTATAAATTTCAAGCTGCATGGACTTATTCTCCAAGGAAATTCTCGCAGCCTGTTCCAGCGCCTCCACCGATTCAAGATATTTCTTTTGTGTAAAAAGACCCATCCCGTTATAAAAAGCAAAGGATGGCGTATTGGGAAAAAGAGTTCTGGCTTCGCTGGTATGAATCACCAGAGAATCTATCTCATTTAGATTCAAATCAATGAGAAGAAGCTGCTCCCAAAGCCCAAAATTATTACGGTCCTTCGCCCTTGCTTTCAAGTACATTTCGCGGGCTTCCTCATGCCGGTTTACCTGGTTTAGCAAATCGCCACGCACAATAAAAACGCGCGCATCTCCGGGGTGCACGCTCATTAAGATATCACAAAGTTCCAATGCATCCTGGCTGTCCTCTGGCGAAATTGGTCCGCTTAAATAACCGGCAACAATGTCAATTTTAGATTCAATCGGTAATTCCGGACTCGCGAAAGCCAGTCGCATTTCCTTCCTTGATTTTTCAATGTTATTTTCCTGAAGATATACATCTGCCAGCATCAGATGTGCAGCAGGGTTATTTGGAAATCGTTCTACCATTTGAAAAAGTCGGGCCTTTCCTTCTTCAATTTTTTTATTGGCCAAAAGCAGCCTACACAAGGAAAACCAAGCTTCTGGATCTTCAGGAAGCATTTTAATCCATTCTTCTCCATCCTGAATAGCGCCTTTTACATCGCCTTTTTTCATGTATAAATTCTGCCGCAACTCAAAAAGCATATTCGAAGGCCCGGACTCTTTCTGACAAAGTTCCAGCTCCTTTATAGCTTCTTTATATTCCTTATGATCAATGCAAATGCGCGCCACTGAAAGCCGGATGTCGGAATCATCCTCACTTTTGCCGGCCATTTTTCGCCATGTTTTAATAGCGCCTTTCCAATCATTATCAAGCTCTTGAATGTCTGCAAGCATTTCCTGATAATAGCGGTTGACTGGCTCAAGTTTTACAGCGGAATTTATATGCGCTCTGGCATCTGTAATTTCGTTTCGGCCAAGCTGAATTTCAGCCAGCTTATAATGTGCTGCTGCATTTGCAGGATTTAAATCCAGTGATTTTTCAAAACTCTTTGAAGCTTCTTCCGGCTTTTCAAGCATAAGGGCTTTCAATCCATCAAAAAAGTGCGCCTCAGCCTCTCGCAACAACTGCGCGTTTCCAGTTATGCCTTCTATGACCTGGGCACCCAAAAGCCCTGGCAAAACCAGAAAAATAAAAATGGCCGCTTGCCTAAATTTCATAGTTCAAATAACGAGCTTCCTTGTGGTTTGTTTGCGAAAATTATTGCCTTAAATGACAAAATCGATTTGACGAAAATTACTGTCCTGC
>CAMDMI010000057.1 GCA_945902135.1 Spirosoma fluviale | reverse complement strand
TCTGTTCTGGCAATTTTATTTTTCACCATTCAGATTTATGCTGATTTTTCAGGCTACAGCAACATGGCACTCGGTTCTGCCCGAATGCTGGGCATTCGATTGATGGTCAATTTTCAGCAGCCCTATCTGGCATCCAGCTTATCCGATTTTTGGCGCAGATGGCATATTTCATTAAGCACCTGGTTTCGTGATTATCTCTACATTCCACTTGGTGGAAACCGAAATGGAGCAATAGCGGCTTCCGGAAACCTGCTCATTGTTTTTCTGGTAAGCGGCCTCTGGCATGGCGCTGGCTGGAATTTCCTGCTTTGGGGCTTGCTCCATGGGCTTGGACTTGTTTTTGAAAATCTCCTTGGCAAAAAGGCAAAAGATTTTGGTCCACATTGGTTCAAACTTCTTCGCACCCAAATTTGGGTAATGCTTTGCTGGGTATTTTTCAGGGCTACTTCTATGGACAATGCCTTGACTGTTTTTAAAGGTGCATTGGGATTTGGCAGCGGCACCCTATCACCAGAATTTTATCCAGCCGAAATAGCATATGGTTTGGTACTTTTAATCCTGATTCCAATTTCAGAAAGCCTGAAATTCCAGGAAAATTGCTTTCGGAAGTTTCCATGGATTAGCGTCATTGGCTTGTTGGTTTTCTCTTATTTCCTGGGAAATTTCAAGGCTTCATCTTTCTTATACTTTCAATTCTGATGCGGCTTTTACACTTTTCATTGCTGCTTATTTTCCTTTTTGCCTATGGACTCGTGAAAATTCCAGGGGCAATCCAAATTTTACGCAACCACTCTAATTGGAGAATTCGGCCTTTCTGGCCTGACCTTTACAAATACGGCGACCTTTACAGATTCAGTTTTTTAAAAGAATACAAGGAAAGTTCTCCCCATTGTCTCCCACCTGCAGCCAAGCCGGAAACTAGAACCGACTTGTTTGTTCTTGGAGATAGCTTCGCAGCACCATTCGGCAAACTCAATTTTCCGGGTGTCAGAAACTTCAGCTTTGTAAACTGGAATCAATTCGACGGCTTTAAAGTCAAATTGAAGACAGACAGCAGCGTTCGAAATGTTTTGATTATTGAAAGCTCCGAAAAGCACATTCTGCTTCGGTTTTCAAAAGGACAGGTCAAACGATTTATGCCGCTTCTTTCAGATACCGGAAAACCTGGCTTTCATCTCACTGAAAAAGAAACTGGCTTTACTGGAACCCTTGAAAAATATGCTGGTCGTCCCGCAGTTGCCGACCAAAACCTGAACATTCTACTTTTTTCAAATGAAGTTGTTTTAAGAATAAAAGAAACCAAGGCTGATCTAAACCGCAGTCTATTTGGTCGAATTGCCGCTGAGGTGGAAGAATATCCGGCGAAAAATATGCTTTTACAACGGATGACAACCGACCTTGATTACTTGTATATGAGCAGTTTCAGGCCTGTTTCTACAAGCAGAGAAAATGAAACATTCGATGGAATGAAACGGCTTCAAGCGCATTTTCGAAAGGCTGGAATTGATACCGTAATTTTTGCCTGCATACCCAATCCTGTTTCGGCCATTGCAGCAAATTACAAAGGACGGACTTATAACCAGTTAATTCCCAGACTTGAAACCCAAATGAAGCTGAGCAGAACCGGTTTTGTTTCCGTTTTCAGCGAATTTTCGAAATTGAAAGAAAAGGTTTACCGCCGTGGCGATACCCACTGGAATGATAAGGGCGAAGCCATTTGGCAGAAAAAGGCCAACATGGTTTTATCTGCTTGTTTGGGGGAAAGTTTGAACAAGTAAAAACTAGGATTAGTCTCTGTTGATTCATTCAGCATCAACAGATAAATCCATCAAAGCTTTCTGATTTTGATGTTTCGGAACCAGACACGGTCACCATGGTCCTGCAAGGCGATATGGCCTTTTTTGATCCGGCCATAAAATGGCATGTCTTTAAACTTACTTTTCTTCACAGATTCTTCCCATTCAGGGCTATCGAGCACAAAATCTGCAGTTGCCTTTCCATTTAGCGTGTAAGTAACATGCCGATCTTTTACACGAATTACCGCTGTGTTCCATTCCCCTGGCTTTTTGTCAAGTGGATTTTGTGCTGTTGACAAATCATAATTTGCGCCTGCACGGTGGCTTGGGTATTTGCCATCAGGGTGACCGTCATCATCAAGTATTTGCATTTCAGAGCCAGTTCTCCAAACTGCATCAAATTTTGGGTCTTCCGAAACTCCGAAGAAAATTCCGGAATTGCCCTTTTCTGCAATTTTCCAATCAATATGAAACTCAAAATCCTGCCAGCTGCTATCTGTGACAATATCACCTCCCCCACTTTCAGCCAAACTCAGTGTCCCTTCTTCGATTACCCATTTCGGACTTATGCTTCCAGCTTTACGGAAATTGTGCCAGCCCTTATTGGTTTTTCCATCAAACAAAAGCTGCCATCCTTGTTTCATTTCAAGTTTTGAAATGGTATTGTGGGCACCATCGCCCTGCAGAAGAATTGGGATTAATAGAATAGAAATCATTTTGTTAGAAGGTTTTTAAATTCAGATTCCAAGGATTCTTTTATTGATAGAAACTTGATCGAGTTGATTGCCTCCAGCGAAATCATCGAAGGCTTTTTCACTGGCCGGAATAATGTGTTTGCGAACAAATTCTGCGCCTTCCCTGGCACCCGTTTGGGAATCTTTCAGGGCACATTCCCATTCCACAACAGCCCAGCCATCAAAATCATATTGTGCCAGGAGCGAAAATATCCTCTTAAAGTCCACCTGCCCATCTCCCAAACTTCTAAATCTACCTGGCCTTTCAATCCAGGGAGAATAGCTGCCGTAAACACCCGCCTTACCCGATGACCTGAATTCCGCATCTTTCACATGAAACATGCGAATGCGCTGGTGGTAGATGGAAATAAATTCAAGGTAATCCATGCATTGAAGAACCATGTGTGAAGGGTCGTACAAAATATTGGCGCGTGGATGCTGATCAACGGCGTCGAGGAATCTCTCGAAACTAACTCCATCATGCAAGTCTTCGCCCGGATGAAGTTCAAAGCAAATGTCAATTCCATAAGAATCTGCGAAATCCAGAATTGGCTTCCACCTTTTTCCAAGTTCCTCAAATCCTTGCTGCACAAGACCTTCCGGCCGTTGAGGCCATGGATAAACAAATGGCCAAAGCAATGCACCAGAAAATGCAGCGATACGGTCAAGTCCAAGTTTGGCAGAGGCCTTAATTGTATTTTCCAACTGTTTTATGGCCCAGGCTGTTCTTGCTGAAGAATTTCCATGCACTTCCACTGGCGCAAATCCATCAAAAAGTTGGTCATAAGCCGGGTTTACAGCCACCAGCTGACCTTGAAGATGCGCTGAAAGCTCTGTGATTTCAAGTCCATTTTCGCGGACGATCCCGGAAACCTCTGCAGCATAGTCTTTACTATTGGCGAGTTGTTCAAGGTCAAAACAACGCTTGTCCCAACCCGGCAACTGAATACCTTTATAACCGGCATTCTTCATCCCTGCACAGGCAGAAGCCAAAGAATTGAATGGAGGCTGATCGTCCATAAACTGAGCCAGAAAAATGGCAGGTCCTTTGATGGTTTTCATTTGATGTATTTGCCTGAAATCGACCAGTGCAATATTACAAAGCCATATCGTTTTTTCAATTTTGCTTATTGGGTCATGAAAATCCGGGAAACCGATTGTGTGCTTAGAAATTTTAAGATTGATTTTCTTTGCGCAGGTTGAAGGAAAAAACTTTATTCGCCCTTTGCAATTGAAAGCTTAACTTTTTTCACAAACCGAAAAATGAAGGATCATTCAGGAACAATACAGTCCAATCAATCTGAAAATCAGAAGCTGGTTGTAATGGCAGTGTACTCCTACATCATGTTTGTAGGATGTTATCTGCTTTACAATATCGCCTACATGTTAGTCACAGCTTGTGTGGCCGCCACTTTTCAAATTCCAACTGAAATTCATTACTGGAAAACCTTCTTTAATATTCCGCTTTGGTGGTGGAATCAGCCAAATGTGATATTTACATTTTCCTCAGGGCCAATTTCCTGTGCCATAATGGGAACCATTTGCCTGAGACTCTTCTTTTTTTTCAGGAAAACAAAAAACTGGCTGAGGCTATTTTTTCTTTGGGGCTATCACCATGGATTCAATTTATTCTTCGGTGCTTATGTATCTGGAGTAATTTCAAGGTCGGGTTTCAGGCATGCTTCAAACTGGGCTGCCATACCACAGGAAATTGAGTATTTCATCGCGATTGGAGCCTTGATTTGCATGTTTTTGGTGGGCTTCTTATCGGTTAAGTTCTTTCTGCAAATGGCTGTTTCGCAGTCTATACTTGTAAACCACAAACGCAATCGTTATATAACAGCCGTTGTATTTTTGCCATGGTTTTTAGGCGCATGCAGCATCATTTTGTTAAAATCCCCCAACATCACTTACAACGAAGCCCTAATCTTTTTAATGATGTTCACTTCGGTTGTTCCCGTTTATATCGCGCAGCGATTTTTTTATGAGGTTTCGATTCTCCGTTTTGAGAAAGCAGTAAAAATAAATTGGAGCTTGTTGATCATATTGGCTGTTGGAATGTTTTTATTCAGATATGTTTTAACAGATGGAATTCTCATTCAGTTCTTTCCTGAAGTAAAAATCCAATGGCTTAACCATTGAAAATCGACTTAAATTGAAAAGCCTCCTTAAGCCGTAATACGGCCAAATTTTTGTAAGTTTGAGGTCATAAAATTCAAATTCACTGTAATACAATCGTGGCAGAAAATAAAGACAATTATTCAGCAGACAATATTCAGGTACTGGAAGGACTCGAAGCAGTTCGTAAGAGACCAGCGATGTACATCGGAGACATTGGATTTAAAGGTCTCCATCACCTGGTCTGGGAGGTAGTTGACAATTCAATTGATGAAGCACTTGCCGGATATTGCACGGATATCACGGTTACAATCAACAAAAACAATTCCGTTACTGTTACAGACAACGGCCGAGGGATTCCGACCGGGATACACACAAAAGAAGGCCGTTCCGCACTTGAGGTTGTAATGACTGTTCTTCACGCAGGCGGAAAGTTTGATAAAGATACTTACAAGGTTTCGGGCGGACTTCACGGTGTCGGCGTGTCTTGCGTAAATGCACTGAGTTCCCACCTGGAAGTAACAGTTGAGAGGGAAGGAAAAATCTTCAAACAGGAATACAGCAAAGGCGCTCCACTTTATCCTGTTAAAGTGGTTGGCGAGAGCGACAGAACCGGAACTACGGTCGTTTTTCTACCTGATAATTCCATTTTTACAGAGAGCGAATTCAAGTATGAAACCGTAGCCAACAGGATGCGGGAACTTTCCTACCTGAACAGGGGTATTCGCATCAAACTCACAGATGTTAGAGTTACAGAAGACGATCAGGTTAAAGAAGAAGATTTTTATTCAGAAGGAGGTCTGAAGGAATTCGTTTCATATCTGGATTCAACCAGAGAACAGCTACTTCCAGAGCCTATCTATATGGAAGGTGATAAGGGAGGCATTCCTGTTGAAGTCGCAATGACTTACAACAACAGCTACAACGAGAATGTCTTTTCTTATGTAAACAACATAAATACAATCGAAGGCGGAACCCACGTTTCTGGTTTTCGCAGGGCGCTTACCCGTACCCTGAAAAATTATGCCGACAAGTCCGGTATTTTAGAAAAAGAAAAGATTGAAATTTCCGGTGATGATTTCAGGGAAGGTCTGACAGCAGTAATATCGGTGAAGGTTCAGGAGCCTCAGTTTGAAGGCCAAACCAAAACAAAACTTGGAAACAGTGATGTGATGGGTGCTGTGGAAACCTGCGTTGCAGACATCCTATCTACCTATCTCGAAGAACATCCAAAAGAAGCCAGAACCATTGTTTCTAAAGTGATCTTAGCTGCCAAAGCACGAATTGCAGCAAGGAAAGCAAGGGAAATGGTGCAGCGTAAAAATGTACTTTCCGGTTCAGGACTTCCAGGAAAACTTGCCGACTGCTCTGACAATGATCCTGAAGTATGTGAAATATATCTTGTGGAAGGAGATTCTGCGGGTGGTTCCGCAAAACAAGGCCGAAACAGGGCTTTTCAGGCAATTCTTCCGCTCAGGGGTAAAATTCTGAATGTTGAAAAAGCGCAGGAACACAGAATTTATGACAACGAAGAAATTCGGAATATCATCACTGCTCTGGGCGTAACCTTCGGAACACCCGAAGACGAAAAAGCCTTGAACATGGTAAAACTCCGGTATCATAAAGTAATCATTATGACCGATGCTGATGTGGATGGAAGTCACATCCGTACACTCATCCTGACATTCTTCTTCCGCTACATGCGCGACCTTATTGAAAGTGGTTATGTGTACATCGCCCAGCCACCTTTATATCTTGTAAAAAAAGGCAAGGAAGAGCGCTACTGCTGGACAGAAGAGCAGCGTGAGAAAGCAGTAAAAGAAATTGCCAAAGAAGGTAAAGAGGATTCTGTCAACATCCAGCGCTACAAGGGTCTTGGTGAAATGAACCCAGAACAGCTTTGGGAAACAACAATGAATCCTGAAAACCGTACGCTGAAGCGGGTAGCTGTTGAATCTGCAGTTGAAGCAGATCACCTTTTCTCTATGCTGATGGGTGATGAGGTTGCGCCTCGCAGGGATTTCATTGAGCGCAATGCGCGCTATGCAAGGATCGACATCTAATGGCCGGCAGACTGCTGAAACCAGCCCTGATTAGAATTCTGGCATTGTCGTTAATACTTGTCGGATTTTTTAATATGATTTCAAACCAATCATGGGCATCGCCCTATGCCGGGTTGGCTATCAGTTATTTTCTTCCTGGCATTATTTCAGTTTTCTTAATTTCATTTTTCTTGACAGAATGGTTCATGAAGGTGATTGACCAGCCGCCACTTATGATTTTTATTTTGGGGATGGTGGTGAAAATGCTGGCGGCCCTAAGCCTCCTGCTAATATACCTTGTAAAGAAAATCGGTCCAGACAATGAGGGAGCAATTTTGTTCATTTGTCTATATCTGATTTTTGAATTTCAGGAAATAAGAAGGTTTGTCTCTATATTGCGCCCCAATTCGGAGAATATCTAGTGAGAATGACGAGCAACTCTTTGGGAATCAAATTTTTAAGTGTACTACTTACAATAAGCCTTTCATTGGGTTTTGAAGCAAAAGCTTCCGACTCAGCACATGAGGGCGATGAAAAGTTTGATATTTCTTCTATGATTTTTCACCATATTGGTGATGCACATGAATGGCATTTTGCCTCTTTTGGTGAAACCCATATTGGATTAAATCTTCCAGTAATTCTTTATTCTTCCGACAGAGGAATTGAGACTTTCTCTTTTTCCAATCTAAAATCTCATGATCCACATCGCCCGGTAGTTTTTAAGGGTTACACGACCAACCACCACGGCAAAATAATTTCTACCCTACCTGGTCGTGAAATCTTCGGTTTCATGAAAGATCCACATGCTACGCATCAAGAAGGAGCTGTTCAGGTTTACAACATTTCGATTACCAAAAACATCGCTTCAATGTTTCTTAGCGTTGTGATTTTATTTTTGGTTTTTATTCCAGTTGCGTCAGGATACAAAAAGCGTCAAGGTGCTGCCCCAAAAGGAATTCAGTCTTTTTTCGAGCCGATTGTGGTTTTTATTCGCGATGAAATCGCTGTTCCAAACATTGGCAAGAAATCAGACAAATTCATGCCTTTCCTTCTCACAGTTTTCTTTTTTATCTGGTTCAATAATCTCCTGGGCCTCATTCCAGGAGGAGCCAATTTGACTGGCAACATTGCAGTAACTTTCTGTCTTGCTTTTTTTACGCTGATCATTACAATTTTCTCTGGCAGCAAAGATTATTGGATGCACATTCTCTGGACTCCAGGAATTCCAATGTGGCTTCGTCCAATCATGCTACCGGTTGAACTGGTGGGTATTTTATCCAAACCATTTTCCCTTATGGTTCGTTTGTTTGCCAACATCACAGCGGGTCACGTAATTATTCTTTCCCTTCTGGGTTTGACATTTATTTTCAAGAGTGCAGCGGTAGGTGTTGCAGCAACAATTTTCTCAACTGTCATGAGTCTTCTGGAGTTGTTCGTAGCACTACTTCAAGCTTATGTATTTACACTTCTCTCTGCCATGTATTTTGGCCAGGCAACTGCAGAGCACGAACACGACCATGCCGATGGCCATCATTAATTTAGTCACCATTTTCTAATTTTTTATATACCATGCTTAATTCAATTTTCGCTCTTTTAATGGAAGTTGCCCGTTTTGATATAATGGGTGCAGGTATCGGTGCTGGTCTTGTCACGTTGGGTGCAGGACTTGGTATCGGTAAAATCGGTGGTTCTGCCGTAGAAGGCATTGCCCGTCAGCCAGAAGCTTCCGGCAAAATCCAGGGTGCCATGATTGTGGCAGCGGCACTTATCGAGGGGGTAGCCCTCTTTGCAGCCGTTATTTGCTTCCTTATCATGAACAAGTAAAAAAAATGCCCCGGACTTTGTGCCGGGGCTATTTTAAGAAATCAAAGCAATGGAATTAGTTACCCCCGATTTTGGATTACTTTTCTGGCAGGTTCTGACCTTCCTCACAGTATTATTTGTGCTCTCCAAGTTTGCTTGGAAGCCAATAATGAGTGGCTTGAAAGAAAGAGAGGAAAGTATTGAGAATGCACTATCTGAAGCCAGAAAGGCAAAAGATGAGATGGCAGGCCTTAAAGCTGATAATGAAAAATTATTGGCAGAAGCCCGTAAGGAAAGAGATAAAATGCTTCAGGAAGCACAAACTATTTCAGTGAGCCTTATCAATGATGCAAAGGAAAAAGCTGGAAAGGAATCTCAAATAATGATCAATGCAGCCAAGGAAGAAATTCAAACCAGTAAGGAAGCAGCTCTTGCCGAGCTAAAAAACTATCTGGCTTCTACTTCTCTTTTAATTGCTGAGAAAGTTATTCGCAAGAATCTTTCAGCTGAAAATGCCCAGCAGGAACTTGTAAAAGATATTATCTCCAACTCGTCCCAAAATTAAGCATCAACAGGATGTCAAATTCGAAAGCAGCAGAGCGCTACGCAAAATCCCTGTTTCAGATTGCCAGCGCCGAAGGCACACAGGAAGCAGTGCTTGCAGATATTCATTCTTACAAGAATGCAATTCACAGCAACCATGAGCTACATACTGTTATGCAAAGCCCGGTAATACCTAGCTCAAAGAAAAAGGCAATTATTGACGCAATTTTCAAATCAAGTTTTCAAAAAGTTACCAGTCTGTTTTTCGACTTGGTTATTTTGAAAGGGCGCGAAAAAGAATTATCGCACATTGCCGAAGCTTATATCAAAGAGGATAAAAGAATTAAAGGCATTAAAGATGGCAAGCTGGTAACAGCATCACCTTTAAATGACGAACTCAGAAACGAACTGATCTCCCGGGCAGAAAAACTGGCAGGAAGTAAAGTAGAAATAACCGAATCGGTAGATCCTGCCATAATTGGAGGATTTATCCTTACAGTAGGTGATTTGCAGCTTGATGAATCCATCCGGACCAAGTTATCAAAACTCCGCCTTCAGCTTGTTGATTCAAGCTACATACCAAAAATTGATCTCATTTAACACTAGGAATTTCAAATCATACCAATATGGCAGATATCAGACCGGATGAAATATCCGCAATCCTGAGAGAACAACTGGCTAACACAAGGTCAGAAGCAGAACTGGAGGAAACAGGAATCGTACTTCAAGTGGGTGACGGCGTTGCCCGCATTTACGGACTAAGCAAAGCTCAGTCCGGCGAGCTCCTGAACTTTCCAAATGGTCTAACTGGCCTGGTTCTAAATCTTGAAGAGGATAATGTAGGAGCCGTACTTTTCGGAGATTCATCTCTTGTAAAGGAGGGCGACACAGTAACCCGTAGCCGTAAAATTGCATCCGTTCGTGCTGGACACGGACTTTGTGGTCGTGTGGTAGATGGCCTAGGCAATCCCATTGATGGCAAAGGTCCTCTTGAAGGTGATCTTTACGAGATGCCGCTTGAAAGAAAAGCACCTGGCGTAATTTATCGCCAGCCTGTAACTGAACCACTTCAATCTGGTATTAAGGCAATCGATGCCATGATTCCAGTGGGTCGTGGACAAAGGGAGCTTATTATCGGTGACCGCCAAACTGGTAAGACAGCTGTTGCAATTGATACCATTATCAATCAAAAGGAGTTTTATGAAAAAGGCGAGCCTGTTTATTGCATATATGTTGCAATAGGTCAGAAAGCGTCCACAGTAGCGCAGGTTGTAAATGCCCTTGAAAAAGGTGGTGCCCTCCCCTATACAGTTATAGTTGCGGCATCTGCAGCAGACCCTGCACCTTCACAATTCTTTGCACCTTTCACGGGTGCTGCCATTGGCGAATTTTTCCGCGATACCGGTAAGCCAGCCTTGGTTGTATATGATGACCTTTCCAAGCAAGCAGTTGCTTATCGTGAAGTGTCTTTGTTGCTTCGTCGTCCTCCAGGTCGTGAAGCATTCCCAGGAGATGTATTTTATCTCCACAGCCGTCTTCTGGAAAGGGCTGCAAAAATCAACGCATCTGATTCAATTGCCCAGGCAATGAATGACCTTCCTGAATCAATCAGACATTTGGTCAAAGGTGGTGGTTCATTAACGGCTCTTCCAATCATTGAAACTCAGGCTGGTGATGTATCTGCATATATCCCTACCAATGTTATTTCTATTACAGATGGCCAGATTTTCCTTGAAACAAACCTCTTTAACGCAGGTATGCGTCCGGCTATCAATGTGGGTATCTCTGTATCCCGCGTAGGTGGAAATGCGCAAATCAAGTCAATGAAAAAAGTGGCTGGTACCTTAAAATTGGATCAAGCACAATTCCGTGAACTTGAAGCATTTGCTAAATTCGGTTCTGACCTTGATGCTTCCACCAAACTCACAATTGAGCGTGGCCGTCGCAACCAGGAAATGCTTAAGCAGGCGCAATATTCGCCAGTTGCTGTTGAGCAACAAGTGGCCATTATTTTCGCCTGTACAACTGGACTAATTGACAATGTCCCTGTAAACAAGGTAAAGGATTTCGAAAAAGAATATCTTTCCATCCTAAGTTCTGTGCACAAGGATACTCTGGAAGGTCTTAGAAAAGGCAAGCTGGATGCAGAACAAACCGATGTTCTTAAAAAAGTTGCAAAAGAGGTAGCCGTAAGGTTTGCCTGATTGATAGCCTAAAAAATAACAGCGACACAGTTTCCCAATGGCAAACCTCAAGGAAGTACGAAGCAGGATTCAATCTGTAAACTCTACGCAGCAAATCACCAAAGCCATGAAAATGGTGGCGGCTGCCAAACTGCGCCGTGCACAGGATGCTATTACTCAAATGCGTCCTTATAGCCAAAAGCTGAGTTCTTTGCTACAGAACTTGTCCTCTGCAGCAGGTTCTGACTTTGAAAGCCCGTTCATGAAGGTGAGGGAAACTCGAAAAGTGCTGTTGGTGGTTGTAACTTCCGATCGCGGACTTTGCGGAGCCTTTAACACAAATGTGATTAAAGCAGCAAGCAACCTAGCTGCAGGTGAATTCGCCAGTTATGAAACAACCTTTCTTTGTCTCGGTAAAAAAGGTTATGACTTTTTATCCAAGCGCATGCCGCAGGTGAATGGAGATTTTCATTTGATATTCTCCGACCTGAAATACAAGACTTTGCAAACTGCAGCCCAGTGGATTATGGATTCCTATACCAGTGGCGAATTCGACAAAGTTGTGGTTGTGTACAATGAATTCAAAAATGTATCCACCCAGATTTTGCGCGAAGAACAATATCTTCCTTTTGCTGCAAAAATGGATTCAGACACATCGAGTCAAACCGATTACATTTATCAGCCTGACCAAGAATTATTGCTTTCTGAACTCATTCCAAAAGCCTTAGGCATGCAGCTTTACAAAGCTGTACTCGACAGCAATGCTTCTGAGCAGGGAGCCAGAATGATGGCAATGGATAAGGCAACTGAAAATGCAGGAGAACTTTTGAAAGAGCTCAAACTCACATACAACAGGACGCGCCAGGCATCCATTACCACAGAAATTCTTGAAATTGTGGGTGGTGCTGAAGCACTAGTATCAAAATAGAATAATTTGTGAATATACAGAGCCCCGCCCTACGCGGGGTTTTGTTTTTTAAACCCATGCAAGTAAGCGTTATTTTAAATCCTAAGTCTGGCATGCAAGGCCGGAACAATAACAGCGAATTGCGCATCAGGAAAGTTCTTGAAAATCAAGACGGACTTACTTTCCAATTTTTAAAGACTGAGTATCCCGGCCATGCCAGCGATCTCGCAATGGAATCGGCATCCCGTGGTGATGATATTTGTTTTGCTGCGGGCGGAGATGGAACAATGAATGAAGTTGCGCGTGGCTTAATTGGCAGCAAAACCAGCCTCGGTATTATTCCGTTAGGCTCAGGAAATGGACTTGCACGCCATCTTAAAATTCCACTCAAGATTGAAGAAGCAATTATTCGCCAGTTAAAAGGCACCAGCAAGCCAATGGATCATGGGGAAATTAATTCAAGGAAATTTTTCCTTGCAGCAGGAATTGGATTTGAGGGGGTTGTTACAAACCGATTTTCAAAAAAGCAGTTAAGAGGATTTATTTCCTACCTTATTTCTGCATCACAAGAGTTTTTCAGATGGAAAAATATTGTTTATCAGTCCACCTTTGAAAAAGAAAAAGTTGGCGGTACTGCTTTCTCAATAGCCTTTGCCAATGGATCACAGTATGGAAACAATGCCATCATATCGCCCGGTTCTGAAATTGACGATGGACTTCTTCAATTTGTACGAGTGCTGCCTTTTTCGCTATTGGCAGCCCCAAAATTGTTCTTTCAGCTAATGGGTGGAAGTATGGACAAATCTGCTTATCACCTTGAAAGTGCCTTCACAAACCTTGAACTTACCATAGAGGGAAAATCCGAGATTGAAGGCCACTTTGATGGCGAAGCGGTGGTATTTACTTTGCCCTTATCTGTTCAGGTAAAACCGGAGAGCCTTTTCATTCGGATTCCTGCAGCCTGATGGACATCAGAACATCCGGAAATTTGCCAGCGAATCAAAGAAAAAAGCCACTGATTCCGGACAAGCAATAATGGTAAATATCACGCCCCAAACTGAACCATAAAAGTGGGCATCATGGTTGATTTGACCACTATAATCATTTTTCGCAGCCCAGGCAGTGTAAATCAGGTAAACGGCGCCAAAAGCAAATCCGGGCATCGGAATAAACATCACCAGAATCTTTGCGGTAGGATTAAACCAGATTGCCGAAAACAATACAGCCGAAACAGCCCCGGAGGCCCCAATGGAACTATAACGACTTTCATTTTTATACTTAAAGAAAGTTCCTGCTTCGGAAACAACCATTGCTGTTAAGTACAGGACTAACAAATAAATCCAGCCATTTCCTCCATGTGCCATTGAAAAATATTCTTCCACTGTTGGCCCGAAAAAAAACAGGGTAAAGAGATTGAAAATTAAATGGGTCCAGTTTGCATGTAAAAAAGAACTCGTGAAGAATCTATAATATTCCTTCTGACGCTCAACACGATAAGGCTTGAAAGAATACTTATCAAACCAAATGGGAAGATTCCATGCTTTCATAGAAACTAGCACTGTAATGATGATGATGACCAGGGTTAGCGACATTGCATTATGCGTTTTTTTGAAAAACTGCGATCAATTCTGGGTCAACCACATTCCCATATTTCCTGGAATTATTTGAAAATACAAGCTTGCCAATGGGTTTCAGGATGTTTTTCCAGAGGATACTTCTCAGCATTCCTTTAAATCCAAAAGCCACCGGGCCATTGCCGCCAATGTGGCGAATGCCAAAATCTGAGAGACCCGCTAGCTGGGCCATGGAAGGACCACTGAAATGTGTAAGGTGGGTGAAATCTCCAAAGGCTATTGGGATTCCAAAAGGCGAAGCAAAGTTGGGAGTCATCACCACAAATTGTCCACCCGGATTCAATCTTTCCTTTGCCAGCTTGAAGGTATCGAGCACCTTGTTCTTTTCAAAATGCTCAAGCAGATGCGCACAAAGGATGAAGTCAAATTTCTGGGTGCTGGTTTCTAAAAAAGCAGTTGCATCCGATTGAACAATGCGAATGCC
>CAMDMI010000056.1 GCA_945902135.1 Spirosoma fluviale | reverse complement strand
CCAGTTTTCGCCGATGGCGATAACTCAAATCAGATTCAGGTTGCAGGCCTTTGCTCTTTTGACCCTTCAGCCATGCGCTTGTGGAAGATTACCAACAATGGTTCTTCTGATCTTAATTATTCTTGGGAAATTGTAGGTACCACTTTGTTCGGAACTGGTGTTGCTCGTCCAGGTGTTAATTATCTTACTACTATGACTCAGGTTGGAGCCAACGACATCAAAATTACCTGGGGTTCTAATGATGGCGATGATGATGGCGATGATGATGGCGATGATGATGGCGATGATGATGATGGCGATGATGATGGCGATGACGACAGTGATGATAATGACTTGGGTGCTTCCTCCGCAGGCAACAACGAAAAGATTACGATTTGTCACAAAGGTAAAACCATATCTATTTCTTCCTCTGCACTTAATGCGCACCTTGGACATGGCGACAAAATAGGCAAATGTGAAGGTGACGACGACGATGACGATGACGACGATGATGACGATGATAACAAAACCTATTCTGTTACTTCAGTTTCCAATTCTGCACAGTGTAATGTTCCGGAATACTGGCCAACTCCAACTTGTGTTATGACAGTTGATTGTTTCCGTCAGGGACCAACCCGCAATGGTGGTGTTGTTCAGGCAGCTCGTTCTAATACCAGTAATGCTGTAGTAGCTGAAAAGTCTGACATTGCAGGTGCAATTAATTTCTTCTCTCTTGGTTATGGTGGATTCATCACTTTGAAATCTTCTTGCCCGGTAATGAATGGTCCTGGTGCTGACATCGCAGTTTATGAAACAACTTGGGGAAATCCTGCTCAGTACGCAACTGGTGAAAGAGCCCGTGTATACGCTTCTCAGGATGGTATCAACTTTGTAGATCTTGGTCTTGCTGTATATGATGCAAGTTTCGAACTTCCCGTTTCAATGGCTTGGGCTCGTTATTTCCGCATCCAAGATGTAACCAATCTTGAGAACAGCGAAGATGCTTTTGATGTTGACGGAATTGAAATTTTAAATGGCTATACGCCTAATTTAGCTCCAACTCCAGCTCCAGTATTGGGTGCAGGTGTAGTTTCTTATGCCGGCGGAACTCAGGGTAAGCAAAAGAATAATTTTGCAGTGCCTGCGGTTCGCAGTGATGTAAACAAAGCCCTTGGTCTTCCTCAGAGCAACGATACATACAATTTCTACAGCCTTGGATTTAATGGTGATGCAGCATTTAAATTTGCTTACTCAGTATTTGATGGTCCTGGCGCTGATATCCGCGTAATCGAAACTTCTTTCGGAGCACCTACTTGCAATGCTTATCCTGAAAAAGTTGAGGTTTCTGTTTCTTATGACGGAACTACTTGGTTTAATAAAGGTATGCTTTGTCAGGATGGTACAATTGATCTAGGCCTTTCTTTGTCAGGAATTAACTACATTAAGTTGAAAGATGTTTCGGACAAAACTAAGTTCCCACCTTCTGGTGATGGATTCGATATCGATGGTATCGTAAGCCTTCCAACTTTCGGACAAACTCCAATGTGTGCTGCGGCGAACGGAAGGGTTTCAGTTTTGGGTGAAATTGCTGATCAGCAAAATGTTCCGAATGAAATTGAAACATTGCAGATGATCGGAAATCCAGTTTCTGACAACATCGCAATCCGTTTCTCAATGGTTTCTGAAAGTGCTCAAATTTCAATCTACAACCACATGGGCCGCGTTATCAGCACTCAGGTAGTTGAAGGTAAACTTTGGGATCTTAAAGAAATGGACATCAATGCCAATGACTTGGTATCAGGTGTTTACTTCCTCACTGTTAACAGTGGAGTTGCCAAAGAGACTGTTAAGTTTGTAAAGAAATAATTTCAAGCAAAGGTTTACAAAAGAAAGGCCACCGGAAACGGTGGCCTTTCTTTTTGCATTTTATTGGACGCTTAAATTCGTTTTAATTCAGCTTAAATCCCTAAAACCAAAAACTTTCAAAAGCTGAAATTTATTTGGACTTCTAATCTTCACTAAAAGCCTAATCAGGAATTGAAACCCAGCTTAAATATCCTAACTTGGGTTTGATTCTACCTCCTGCAGTTGCTGAACCCGAAGGCTGAATGCTATTTCGTCCTTTAGGAATTCAGAGGTATATCCCTTTTTAGACGCCACCACTTCTTCCGGAGTTCCTACCGCAATGATAATTCCGCCTGCTTGACCACCTTCCGGACCCATATCAACAATATGATCTGAAACTTTAATTACATCAAGGTTGTGCTCAATTATTAAAACCGTATTGCCTCTGTCAACCAATTTATTCAGCACATTCAACAGATGCTGAATGTCTGAAAAATGGAGGCCTGTAGTTGGCTCATCAAGGATATAAAGGGTTTTTCCTGTATCTTTTTTAGAAAGTTCTGTTGCCAGTTTTACCCTTTGTGCTTCGCCTCCTGATAGGGTTGTAGCATGCTGTCCGAGCGATACATAACCAAGTCCAACATCTTCAAGGGTTTTGATTTTGCGCAGGATGGCTGGCTGTTTTTCGAAGAACTCTACGGCCTGGCTCACCGTCATATCCAGAACATCGGCTATTGATTTGCCTTTAAAACGCACCTCCAAGGTTTCCCGGTTGTATCTTTTGCCTTTGCAAGTCTCACATATGACCGAAACATCTGGGAGAAATTCCATTTCAATTACCTTCAAACCTCCGCCTTCACAATCCTCGCAGCGGCCTCCTTTTACATTGAATGAAAATCTGCCAGGTTTATAGCCCCGGATTTTCGATTCGTTTAATTGTGTGTAAAGGCTGCGGATATCTGAGAAAACACCTGTGTAAGTTGCTGGGTTTGACCTAGGTGTCCGGCCAATGGGGGATTGGTCGACCTCAATTACCTTGTCAAGGTTTTCGATTCCTTCATGGCTTTTGTAGGGTAGCGGTATTTTTTTTGCCCTGAAAAAGAATTGATTTAGAATTGGGTAGAGGGTTTCATGAATGAGGGATGATTTGCCCGAACCGGATACTCCCGTCACACTGACCATTTTTCCCAAAGGAAGCCTGAAGTCTACATTTTTTAAATTGTGACCGGTGGCGCCCAGAATTGAGAGAAATTTCCCATTGCCTTCTCTTCGTTTTGAAGACATTGGGATGCATTTCTTTCCACTCAAATACTTGGCCGTTTCAGAGCCGGATTCCAATACTTGCTCAGGAGTTCCTTCTGCCACAATATGCCCTCCCAATCTTCCTGCACCGGGTCCAATGTCAATCAAATGGTCAGCAGCCAGCATAAGGTCTTTGTCATGTTCCACCACAAGTACTGTATTGCCAATATCACGGAGATTGCACAAAGCTGAAATTAGCTTTCTGTTGTCGCGCTGGTGAAGTCCAATGGAAGGTTCATCAAGTATATAAAGCACTCCAACCAACTGACTCCCAATTTGGGTAGCCAGTCTTATTCTTTGGGCTTCACCGCCGGAAAGGCTTTGCATGCTTCTGTTGAGATTGAGATAATCAAGACCAATTTCAACCATGAACCCAATTCGGCGCCTGATCTCCTTCATTACTTCCTTTGCAATTTGACGGCGCCTTTCATCCATTTTTTCTTCAACGCCATTCGCCCAATCGCAAAGCTCTTTTATGTCCATGCTGGTTAGCTGGGCAATATTTTTTCCATCAATCCGGAAATGCAAAGAGGAAATTTTAAGCCTTTCTCCGTGGCATTCTCCACATTCGCTTGTCTTTGTGTATTCTGATACCCAATCGAGTACTTTGTCGGAACTTGATTCAAAATACTTCTGCATGTAATTCAACAAGCCCTCATATTTTACTTCATATTCCCGTCCATATTTTTCGGAATTTACTGTCAGTGGCTCATCGGTGCCGAACAAAACCTTCGCCAGAACTTCATCTGGAAGGTCTTTTATGGGCGTAGCTATGTTATGACCGGCTTGCTTTAAAAGGGCATTCAATTGATGAAAAACCCAAATGTCCCTGTATTCGCCCAGCGGAGCGAGTCCGCCTCTGGAGATGCTAAGTTCCTTATCTGGTATTACAACATCCAGGTCAATGGTTTCAATTTTGCCAAGTCCATTGCAAACCGGGCATGCGCCATAAGGTGAATTGAAAGAGAAATTGTTAGGCGCAGGTTCATCGTATGCAATGCCGGAACTGGGGCACATCAGAAAGCGTGAAAAATGGCGAACCGTTTCCCCGCTTTGAACCATGATGACACCCTTTCCCAATTTCATCGCCGTCTGAACGGATTGCGAAATTCTCGTTCTGTCTTCTGATTTTACTTTGATCCGGTCAACCACAATTTCGATGTCGTGCACCTTGTATCGGTCAACCTGCATGCGTGGCACAATGTCCATCACTTCGCCATCCACACGGACTTTGGCATATCCCCATTTGCGCCAGGTCACAAAATCTTCCCTGTAATGCCCTTTCCGTCCCTTTACTACGGGCGCTAACAAGAGAATTGCCTGGCCTTCTAGCTCTTCAAGGATTGTATTAATAACCTGATCCTCAGATTGCCGGATCATTTTTTCGCCGGTCACATAAGAAAATGCTTCTCCTGCTCTTGCATAAAGCAAGCGGAGGTAGTCATAAATTTCAGTGACGGTTCCTACGGTTGACCGTGGATTTCGGCTGGTTGTTTTTTGCTCGATTGAAATAACTGGGGAAAGGCCGTCAATCTTCTCAACATCCGGTCTTTTCATTTCGCCCATAAAGCTTCTGGCGTAGGCAGAAAAACTCTCCATATAGCGTCGCTGACCTTCTGCATAAATGGTGTCGAAGGCCAGAGATGATTTTCCGGAACCTGAAATCCCGGTTATTACGGTGAGTTTTTCCCTTGGAATGCGAAGGCTGATGTGCTTTAGATTGTGCTCGCTGGCACCAAAAATCTCTATACAGTTTCTTTCAATTGGCAGTGTTTCTTCGAGAGAATGGGCAATGTCTTTGCTGAGCGTCATGGATTAGGGCTGTAATTAAGCAAGCCCCAAAAATGCAATTTTTATCGCGGATTTTTGGTGCTGAATCCGGAATACAGCTGATCTTCTTTAGCGCTTGTCGGGCATCAAAAGAAATCGAAGAACTCCAGGCATTCTTGCCTTCCATGCCATTTCAGAATGACTGGCTCCCTTATCAACAATGCTTAGAAAATCTTTCTTTCCGTACTCTTTTCGCCTGATAATCAGGTTGGCCTCTGCCTGGTATTTTGGGTAAAGGCTATCCAGACCAATGGTTCCACAATCAAAATACAATCGATTTTGACCGGCTTTAGGGCATGTATTCTCTAAATATCTCAGGAATGTATCCGGGATAGGATTTTCTTTTGTTTTGAAAATTCCAGGCCAGTGGGTAGAAAGGCAGGCAGCTGAACCGAAAATATTGGGGTATTCGCAAATCGCATACATCGATATAAGTCCACCCATGCTGGAACCAGCGATATAGGTATTTGCACTGTTGCCAAAGGTTCTGTATGTGGTGTCAATAAATGGCTTAAGTTCATTGACAATAAATTTGAGATAATTGTCGGATGAGGGTTTATTTTCATTCATCGAGCGTTTTGGGTCCTGCTTGGCGAGGTCAAGAATTAATTTCTTTCCAGCCTCATCCAGCATCATAAACGGCTTTTCCGGAAAGTACTCTTCATATCTGTTTGAACCTGCATTGTGAATGGCGACAACAATACAAGTTTTGCCGCTTTGCCGGCTAATTTCACCAAGTGCTTCGTCAAGGCCCCATTCCTGATGGTTCCAGGTAAAGCTTGTATCAAACAACATTTGCCCGTCGTGCATGTAAAGCACTGGATATCGAAGTTCTGGGTGTCCCGAATAATCGTCAGGCACCAGGATGTCAATGGTTCTTTTGCCAATATTGCTTGATTCAAATTCAGGTATACGCTGAACCTGACCCCATGAAACCCTTGGCGCCATTCCAGGATTGATATTTTGTCCAAAAGATTTTCCTATTGAGAATAAGAAGAGAAGGAGTAATAGAAATAGCTTCATCCTTTTAAAAATCAGAAGCTCCAGGTAGCGCCTATGGCAGGGAGAATTGGAAGCTGATTGAGGCGTTTGTAGGTAATGCGGTCGAAATAGAAAACATTCTTTCTGTCGTAAACATTCACGATTGAAAGAACGCCTTCTAGTTTGCTGCCACCTTCAAATTTCCAAATTCTACTTATCGAAGCATCAAGTCTGTGGTAATAAGGCTGTCTGCCTTTATTGAAATCAGATTCTGTGCCATAATAAATCCCAAGATTTCCATTTTGGGTATTGATGTCCTGGTTTAAACCTCCATTCAGGTTCAAGTTTTCATAGAATGCCACTGTTTGCGTGAAAGGAAAACCGGAACCCAGATTCCACCGTAGGTTCAGATCCCATTGTTTTTTCTCGCCGAAATTCCATGTTCCAACCAGATTCACATTGTGCCTGCGGTCGAAAACTGGTGCATATGTGTTTTGGTCGAATCGCCTGTCCACTTTTCCGAAAGAGTAACTCCCTTGTAGCATAAATGGTTCTCTGTCGTATTTTACAACAAAATCGATGCCCCGTGCCAGCCCAGTTTCAACAATAAATAAGGGTTGTTCTGGGAAAATTCGGTTCCGGTTTACATTCACAAAATCGTTGAATTGCTTTATGTATGGCTCAATGGTTATTTCAATGTCGTCGTTGATGTCATATTCAATTCCAGCCACAATGTGGGTTGACTTTTGCAATGGTGTTTTCAGGGATGGATTGTTCGGGTTGGCTGTTACATTTTCATTTTTGGCATATACCTGATTTGGCGAGGAAATGAAACCTTGAAAGAGTGCAATCACATCCCGATCACTTTGGGTTGAAACCAGATTTTGGGAGTAAAATCCAAATGATCCTTTCAGGCGAATTTTCTCTGTGAGGAAAAATTTCAAGCCGGCCCGCGGTTCCAATCGCAGGGCGCCCAGAGAAGCATAATATTGCATGCGCACATTGGGTTCAAAAATCAGGCGCTTGCTGTAATTCCATTTATACTTCAGGAAAGCAAACATTTCAGCATTGTTGGCCTCGTAATTTTCCTTTACAAATTTTGGGGTGTAAGTGATGTAATTGGTGTTATTGCTCACCAATCCTACGCCGTATCGCAGTTCGTTTTTATTCAGAAAATAAGTAAAGTCGAGTCCGAAATTGAGGTTTGATATTGCTGAGGTTCTCGGCGCACTTGTTAGTTCGTCAATGCGAACATTATACCCAGAATAAGCAAGGTTTCCGGAAATCAGCACGGTTGTGCTGCTGGGTACTAATATAAAATTGGCGCCGGCTCCGGACGAGTTCCATGAAAATCTTCCCAGCTTTCCAAGGTCGGCTCCATCCGTAAAATTAAATCCGAATAGGCTGGCTTTGTTGCCATTGTCTCCATGAAATGTGAGTTTGCCATAAGTATCCCGAAATGAAAAGGGGAGGTGCTTTCCACTTTCATTCGCATAAGGATAAATCACCGGAGAGGTTTGTTTAAGATAAGAGTTTCTAAATGAGCCAAGGAAAGTAATTCCTCCTCCGTTTTTGCCCTTATAAATCGGGCCTTCTAAAATTGCCTTTGCTGAAAATGGGTTTACTCCAATTTTGCCCCCGATTTTATTCTTGTTTCCGTCGATGGTTCTCACATCAATCACTGAAGATGTTCTCCCCCCATATTCGGAAGGAAAAGAGGCCGTATAAACATCTACATTTTTGAGAATATCCGTATCGAAAACGGAAAATAAACCAAGTGAATGGAATGGATTGTAGACCATCATGCCATCCATAAGCGAAAGTGTCTGCACATTAGAGCCGCCGCGGATGAATAATTGCCCACCCTGGTCTCCGGTAAAAGTTACTCCAGGCACTGTTTGAAGGTATTGCGCCAGGTCTCTTTCACCGCCCATCGGAGGGATGGATCTGATGTCCTTCGGTGTGATTCTTGCAATTCCGGTGTTGACGGTATTCTCTCTGGCCTGTCTGTTTTTTGAACCTTTGATTTCAACTGCTTTCAGTTCCCGAATTTTTTCTTTTAAATAGAATTTCTTGTTTAAAATTTTGCTTCCAGTAATGCTGATGTTTTCCCGAATTGTGTCATAAAGAAGATTTACAACCATCAATTCATATTCTCCATTGGGAATTTTGGAAATCGAGAAGAATCCATTTACATCTGTGTTAACCCCATATTTTGTGCCTTTCAAAAATATGGGACTAAATAAGACAGGCTCGCCGGTTTTGGCATCGTACAGAAATCCACGAATTTCACCGGATTGAGCAAAAGCTCCTGCGGAAAATACTAAGATTGTTAGGGCTGTAAAGAGTAGATTTTGTAACTTCATTTTTTCAAAAGCGATGCAAAATAAGTGATTTTCAAACGCAGGGCGAAAAGCATTTCCAAACTTATGATGCCGGGCTATTGAAAATATGAAGAAGCTCTGTTTATATTTGCATATACTTCTTAATGATTCCTGAAAATGAAAAACAAAAGCATCCTCGCAGTGGTGATTGTTTCGGCTTTGGCCTGGTCGTGTAACGCCGCAAAGACTTGTCCTACATATGCAAAGGGCCAGAATCAGTCAATTGAAAAGCCTGCCAGGCGCTGAGAAGTCCCCAACTGAAACTTTCAGGCAATCACCATGATTGCCTTTTTTTATTTGCATTCGAAACCAGAAATCGGCAAAAACTGGAGTCTTTAATTTTTTTAGGCAAAAAAAAATCCCTTTTCACAAGGGATTTTGCAATTGAATTAGGGCTAATCTTACACTAAGCTGATGCTTCTCTGCGGCGCATTTTACCTGCAGGAATTCCAAACATCATTTTGAACCTGCGACAAAAATAAGCAGTGTCTTTGTAGCCAATGGTATTCCCAATTTCCTTAATGCTCTTTTTGCTGCTTCTTAAAAGATTTACCGCAAATTCCATTCTTTGGTACTCGATGTAATCCTGAGGATTTATTCCAGTAAGCATTTTAAAGTACTGGCCTACATAGTCTTCTGAAACTTCTGCAACTTCAGCAAGGCGTTTGTTGGAAAGGTCTTCGCCAATGTGCTCGCGAATAAAAGTGAAGATGTTGATCAGCCTTGGATCCTTAAAATAGGTTGAATTTGTTGCCAGTTGCTCTACAAAAAGGCGTTTCTTGAGAATGTACCTAATTATTTCAATTGAAATGGCATCACAGAGAATTTTAGACATTCTGTCCTTTCCATCCTCAGGTTGAAGTCCTTCTTTCAAAAGTGAATTCAAAAGGAAGGCAATTTTCTCGTCTCGGATTTTAAAAGCGCCGATGTCCAGATTGCCAAAGAAATTAACTGAATCGAAAATCTTGGCGTCGAAAGTCAGGAATGTATAATTCTCATTTTCGATTTCCCGAAGTTCCTGCTCAGAATTGATTTCATACAGGTTGCCTTCATTGTTTAAAAATGACTCGTAAGTTACGGTAACCGGTTTGGCCAAAACGCCATAGGTAAGGGTTACGGTACTTTTGGCCGGAATGAAAATGAGTTCACCTGCTTGAACGATGTCGTCCATCAGGTCAAGGCGAATGGCTCCTTTGTTTACAAGTACAAGTGTATTTTCTATGTCCCGCACATTCTCCATGCGGAACGGTTTTAGAATTTTAACATTCCGGCATTTGCTGAACCGGACATTCAGAGAGTCAATTATCTTGTTATAGTCCTCCATTCGGTCGATTATTTTAAAATTTCCCTTCCTATTACGAGGCGCTGAATCTCGGAAGTGCCTTCATAAATTTGGGTAATCTTGGCGTCTCTCATCAGTCTTTCAACATGATATTCTTTTACATAGCCGAACCCACCGTGCACTTGAATTGCCTCTACGGTTACTTCCATGGCAACTTGGGAAGCAAATAATTTTGCCATAGCCGCGGCTTTTACAAAGTCTTTTTTCTGGTCTTTTAAAAGTGCAGCCTGCCAAACCAAAAGACGAGCAGCATCAATTTTTGTGGCCATATCGGCCAGTTTAAACTGGATGGCCTGGTGCTCAGAAATTGGCTTTCCGAAGGATTTTCTTTCTTTGGAATATTGAAGGGCAAGCTCGTAAGCACCAGCTGCGATTCCCAAAGCTTGAGCCGCGATTCCAATTCGGCCACCATTTAAGACACCCATGGCGAATTTGAATCCGAATCCATCTTCACCGATTCGGTTTTCTTTTGGCACCTTCACATCGGTGAACATTAGAGAATGCGTATCTGAACCCCTGATTCCAAGTTTGTCTTCTTTTTTGCCAACTTCAAATCCTTCCATTCCTTTCTCAACAATGAGGCAGTTGATGCCTTTATGCTTCAGTTCTGGATGGGTTTGGGCCATCACCAGAAAAACAGTGCCTGAATTGCCATTGGTAATCCAGTTTTTGGTGCCGTTCAGCAGGTAATGATCTCCTTTGTCTTCGGCAGTCGTTTTTTGTGAGGTTGCATCAGATCCGGCTTCGGGTTCTGAAAGGCAAAAACCACCGTGAATCTGACCGGTTGCTAGTGGCTTCAGGTATTTTTCTTTTTGATATTCAGTTCCAAATTTCTCAATACCCCAGCAAACGAGAGAGTTGTTTACAGACATCACCACTGAGGCTGATGAATCAATTTTTGAAATTTCCTCCATTGCCAGCACATAGGAAATTGTATCCATTCCACCTCCGCCATATTTTGGGTCGGTCATCATCCCTAAAAATCCGAGTTCGCCCATTTTTTTAATTTGTTCGCCTGGAAATTTCTGGTGCTCGTCTCTTTCAATAACCCCTGGAAGAAGTTCGGATTTTGCAAAGTCCCGTGCTGCTTCCATTACAGAAATGTGTTCTTCAGAAAGTTGGATATTCATATTCCTCGAATGATGTGTTAATTGATGAATTTAGTGTATTGGCAGAATCCAAATGCAAATCTAACAGATGGATTCAAAAAATGGATAAAAATAAGAAAGCCCATCGGGGATTTTAACCTGAAGGGCTTTTAACTTGTGTTTATCTCTGATTGGCTTTTGGCTAGATTTTAATCATTTCGCCTGCCACTAAGCAAACTTGCATAATAAAGCAGTGTGGCAAGGGAACTTAAGGCTGCCACCACATAGGTCATTGCCGCCCAATGCAAAGCATTTTTAGAGAGCGCATATTCATTGCTTGTTACCACGCCTTTTGAGGAAATATATTTTAATCCTCTCGCCGAGGCGTCAAACTCTACGGGCAGGGTTATAAAACTAAAGATTGTAGTAAAGGCAAACATGCCAACGCCAACAGTCAGCGGGATTGGAGTTGTCTCCAGGAGTAAAATTCCTGCAAGAATTATCAAGGACATAAACCTGTTTGTAAAAGAGAGCAAGGGAATCATCGCAGAACGGAATCCGAGCCAAGCATAAGCTTCTGCATGCTGAACTGCGTGGCCTACTTCGTGTGAAGCTACTGCAACTGCTGCAGCATTGCGGCCATGGTAAACTGCATTGCTTAGGTTCACGGTTTTGTCGGCAGGGTTGTAATGGTCGGTAAGCTGACCATCGACGCTGGTTACACGAACATCAAAAATTCCATTGTCTTTTAGCATGCTTTCTGCCACTTCTTTCCCAGATACATTGGATTGAAGTGCAGTTTTGGAATACTTCTCCATTTTTGAACGAAGCATCCATGAAACGCCCATGCTGGCAGCGAAAATTAAAATGAAAAGGAACATCATCATAACTTTTTTAATTAAGGGTTTGACAAAATACGACTCACAAAATTGCTTGTTGAAAATCCTTGTACAAGTGGAATTGTTTCAACATGACCTCCTCTGGCTATCACAAAATCCGCGCCTACGATGGTATCAATCGTATAATCATTGCCTTTTGTCAAAATGTCAGGTTTGATGCTTTCGATCAGTTCTTTTGGAGTAGGTTCTCCGAAAAGAACGACCATGTCTATAAAGGCCATGGAAGCCAGAACCCTTGCTCTTGAAATCTCAGGACTAATAGGCCTGAAAGGGCCTTTAATGGATGAAACTGATGCGTCGGTATTGAGACCAACTACCAGAAAATCTCCCAGATTCCGGGCTTTTTCCAGATAATCTACATGTCCAAGGTGAACCAGGTCGAAGCAGCCATTGGTGAAAACGACTTTTTTACCCTGAATCCGAACTTCTTCAAGAATGCCTTTTGCTTTCTCAATATCTACAATTTTGGATGAGGTTTCAAACATGTCAGCCAGCCTTAATTTTCCTGTTTGCCCGAAAAATTGAAATCAGGTAGCAAAGCCCTCCAACGGTAATAGAGAAAAATACCTGACTCCAGTACATTAGCGAAGATGCAGTTAATGACATTTCAGGGTCTTTGCCATAAAGTTGAACCAGCGCAGCACTCACGAATATTTGAAATGGACCTCCAACTGCCCCCGGAACCGGAACGACGATGCCAAAACTACCGGCAATCAAAAGCATGAATGCGGCTTTGAAACCAAGGTCGTGGGTGAAACCAAACATTTCAAGGCTGATGTATGTGGTGAGATAATATCCGCCCCAAATGAAAACTGTGTAAAGGAGGAAAAGGCCTGGATTGCGGAGTTTGGTTACGCTCATGACTCCTTCCAGAAGTCCTTTGATAAATTCAAGGACCTTACTAACGATTGGAATTTTCAAAAGAATCTTCCTTAAGATGAAAATAAAAGCGGCAGTCAATGCAATTGCCCCAAGGAATATCAATTTTAGATTGGGGTCTTGACCGGAACTGCTTCCGTATTTTTCCTGTAATTGAGCAAGGAAGTTGCTCAGGGTTTCATATTCCAGTCCGAATGCAGTTAATGCAATCAGAATTAGCATGATCATGTCAAAACCGCGTTCGGCCAAAACAGTTCCAATGGCCGTTTGAATTGGAATTTCTTCAGAAGCTGCGATGATTGTGGATCGGGATACTTCTCCAGCACGGGGGATAAGCAGATTTACGAAATAACCAGACATTACAGCCAGGAAACTTCCGCTTTTCGTTGGCTTGTACCCGATAGGTTCAAAAAGCATATTCCAGCGAAGTGCCCTGAACCAATGTGCGCCGATGGTGGTAAGAAAAGTAGCCAGAACTGCGGGGACACTTGCAGATTGAAAATCCACCAGCATCTTGCCAAAATCCTTGTCTTTGTAAGCAAACCAAAGTAGAAATGCCGCCAATAGAATCGGCAAAAAGTAACCCAGAAATTTCTTCATCCTGTTAATTGGGTGCAAAGAAAGTCGAAAACAGAGAATTTGAACCTAGTCCTTGAAAAAGGACTGGGTTTGGTCACCTGTTTTTTAATTATCTGGCTTATTTTTCAATTACTTAAAACTGAAAACTCTGGATACATTAAAGCCATAAAGTATGTCTCCTTTGCTCCATTTGTTGGATGTGCCTCCAATAAAATCTCTTTCAATCAGGCCATTGGTGTTGGTTACATGAAGTTGAAAAACATGGCCACCTGTTTCAATATCAAAACCAAGGCTGAAACTATTGTTCAATTTTTCACTGGCGTATTGATCTGGTTTTAACCTCAGAAAATACTCCGCATTGAAAGAGGTGCGTTTTGAGATTTTTATACGGCCACCCATGCCAAGGCTGTAAACATCATTTGACTGAGAAGGTGTTTCTTTTTGATTTCGGTGCATCAATCCCGGACTCAACTGCAGGGAAAATCCATCGGTGAATTTTCTGGCAATCAGGGCTTGAACGGTGTAAGTGCTGCGGTCTGTAAGGCTTGAAGTTGTGGGCGTTTTTATCACATTTACAGCTGCTGTTCCAACAAACGAAATGCTTACAGGCATAGAATTGGTCTTCGTCTGCCTCAGAATTCTGAACTTGGAAAAATAATCCCAGGCCTTGGTGCCAGCATTGTTTCTTCCAACACCTACCATCCACCAGTCGTTTATACCGTATTCAAGCGCCAGTCGGATTCTTGCGGCATCGAGCCCCCAGAATCCTTCATAACCATCTGAAATTTTACCAAAGCGGTGGTTTATTCTAAAGTCAAGGTGGCGGGTAGCAACCTGCTCAACACTGTGGCCATTCAAAACCCTCGTTGTTTTAAAGGTGGCCATTACGGGTTCTGGTTTTGTGGGTTCATTTCCCATCATACTTAAAAGATCTTCCTGGGCATTTGCGCTGCCAAGACTTAAAAATCCAATGGCCAAGGCCGAAAAGTACTTTTTCATAAAATGTTAATTGATTGTCTCTTATTTCATTCCCTGGCAAATCCAGGTTTCAATTTTTTTCATATCAGCCTCTGGCATGGGAG
>CAMDMI010000055.1 GCA_945902135.1 Spirosoma fluviale | reverse complement strand
TGCGGATTCCGTGATTTCGACTACTACAAAATCACTACCACACAAACAGGTTACCTAACCTTCACTTTGAATTCTGAATTCCCTGTGCTTGGTCGTATTTTTGCTGATGCTGCTGGTTCCCCTGGAACAGTAATTGAAACAGCAAATTCTAATGCTGAGTGTGCTGGTAACATTGGTATCTCGTTCCCAACCAGCCGTCCTGCTGGAACTTACTGGTTGCTTGTAGCGCCTCAGAATTTTGATGATGTTGGATGTGCTTCTACCCGTAATGATTACTTGATTACTGCCAGTTTCTCTGTGAATCCTCCACTTCCTGCAGCAAACGACAATTGTGCTACTCCAGTAACTTTGATCCCTTGCGGACCATCTGTTAACAGTACTACTTTGAGTGCAACTCAGTCTTATCCGGCTGTAACTTGTGCTGGTTTTGCTAGTGATTATGCATTTGACTTATTTTATAAGTTTACTGCCAATACTTCTTTGCATACAATTACTGCAACTGGCAACCAGGATGGCGTTCTTCAGGCTTACCTTGGCTATTGCAATGGACCAAACCTTTCTTGCTCAGATGCAACAGGTGCGGGTGGTGTTGAAACCATTACATTGAATACAGTAGTTGGGCAGACTTATTACATCCGTTGGTATGTATATACTGAAGGTTCTCAACCGCCTCCAGGAAACGTGTCTATCAGAGTAACAACTCCCGGTGGATGGTCTGGTATTACCAGCAACGACTGGGCACTTGGTTCAAACTGGTGCGAAGGAACGGTTCCAGGTGTAGGTACCAATGTTACAATTCCAAATGTTGCACCTGCGCCTACAGTAGTTACTACAGCAAATTGTAACAACATTACCCTACTACCAGGTGCTACTGTTGTTACCACTCCTAATCCACTTACTGTAAAAGGTAGCATGGCTGGAAATGGCAATACCCTTACAGGTACTAGCCCAGTAATTTTCAGCAACGCGCTTTCATCTCAGTCTCTTATTGGAAATGTTACTTTCACCAATGTTCGTAACTCCAATACAAACCCAGGTGGTCTTGCGGTTGCTGCTTCTTCAACTGCCCGCATCAATGGTGTCATGACTGCTGATGCAAACACTAAAATGTTTGTAAATGCTACTGGTAAACTTGTTGTAAATTCATCTGCTTCTGGAGACGGAAGTATCGGTGTAGTTGGATCAGGTGCCACCATTACTGGTAATGTAACTGTAGAAAGGTATCTTCCTTTCACTTCAACTCCAGGATGGCACTTCTTCGGTCCTACAACTGGTGGTAACACCTTCGGTGGATGGAGCGATGATTTTGAAATCCGTGCAGCTGCACCACTTGGTGGAACTGAAGGTGTTGTGTTGACTGTTGGTACTCAACATGCTACAGTTTTCCAATACAATGAAGCTGAGCACAATGTGAAGCTTGATACAGTTCAGAAAGACGGTTGGAGAATTCCTACAGGCGCAAGTCTTACTTCAGGAAAAGGATTCCGTGTGTTCTTGAGCCCAACTATCCTTGCCAATAACGGTGATGATAAGATTGAGAATTCAGGTGCGGTTGTTCTTGGAAACGCTGTTGGTGGCTATAGCTTCCCTTCAATGTCTAGGAATGAGTATGCTCCTACTTCTGATCCTACCATTTCTAATCCTTCTAACCGTGGTTGGAATCTTCTTGCCAATCCATTCCCATCTGCAATCAACTGGAATGCAGCAGGCTGGACTAAGCCTGCCCAAATGAACAATGCCTTCTTTATTTACGATGGCGTTCTTGGTGGTTACAGGACTTATGTTGGTACTGGTGGAGTTGCTCTTGGTGTTGCTGCTTCAGCACTTACCAATCCTAACCTAATTCCAACAGGACAAGCTTTCTTCGTTAAGCTTACTCAGGCAGGTGACTATTCTGCTATCCTAAAGGCTGATGAAAGTGTTAAGAGTTCTGGTGCTGCTTCTTTCGTAAGAACTGCAACTGCTTCAAACAACCTTCGTCTTAGAATTTCTAAAGTTGGAAATACTTCAGGTTATGAGTTTGATGCAATGGTTCGTTTCATGGATGGTGCAACTGAAGGTTTCGATCAGAACATTGATGCACACTTCATGCGTGGTACTTACGAGTCTGTTGCTTTCAAAGTTGGTGACGAGGATATGATCCTTAGCTCTCTTCCTTCTCTTGATGGATATCGTGTAGTTCCAGTTAGAAGCTTCTACAGCGGACAGACTGGTCAGTTCAAGTTTAATTTCCTTGAGCTTTCTACATTCCCTGCGAATGTTCATATCTACTTGAAAGACAGAGTTCTTAACAGCATCGTAGATGTTCGTCAGAATCCTTCTTACACTTTCAATGTAGCTACTACAAACAATCTTAACTCTAATGATCGCTTTGAGTTGGTGTTCTCTCCAACTGCAATCACAGATGTTAAGCCAGCCATCAATGGTTCAGCTGTATTCTCTCTATATCCAAACCCAAGCAATGGCAGCAAAGTTGTTGCTTCTATGATTGGTTTCGAAAATGAGAGCAATGTTGCAGTAACTATTACGGATGTTCTTGGTAAAGTTGTTTACTCTGCTACCCAGACCATCGGTTCTGGAAACAGTGCTGAGCATTCCATCTCTGCTAAACTAGCAGCAGGTGTTTACAATGTATCTTGCATTGGTAAGAGCCATAAGTTCACAACCAAATTGGTTGTTGAATAATAGGTTTTAAGCCTTAAAAAAAGCCCCGTAGAAATACGGGGCTTTTTTTTGTCTTTTTGCGAAATCTTGGTAATGATTCAATCAATTACAGATTCATAGAATTATCTCTGAGGCACAGGATTTTTTGGATATGTTTTTTTTCTTGGGCATTAGGAATCAGCTTCAATTGCATGGTTCTCGTCTGAAGCTTTGGTCCTTCCTTTTTCTTTATCTAATGACATACGGCTCCGCTGGTGCCAGAAATGCAAATTCCTGTGAATATCAATCCTTCCCGCTCCCCAGAAATTTCTTGTGACCCTAAATTAGTCCATCGGATGGGCCATAAATTCAAACCATTTTGGGCTTTAATTTTCCCCTTCATAAATAAATTATTTGTAGTCCAAATCTACCCTCCAAAATTCAGGTTCTTTATTTATGATTGAACAAGGCTTTCCAGTAAACTCAGCGCTGTTTCAACATCTGGTACATTCTCAAATCGCAGCATCAATTTGGTTCCCTTTTCCTTCATGCTGCATTTGCCAGGATTCTTGGTTACAAATTGGATTATCTGTCCGAATATCTCGGATTGATAAAAGGGCGAATCTGGTTTTGAAATGAAGGTTCCGCGCAGGGCTCTTTCTTTCAATACCAGTTTTTCAAAACCCAGGTTTTCTGCTTTCCAGCGCAGCCTTACTGAATTGATTAACTGTTGAACCCGTCCAGGAATTGGGCCAAATCTGTCTGCGAGGTTCTTTGTGAATTCCTTTAAAGTTTCCTCGTTTTCAAGGTCATCCAGCTGGGTGTAAAATGCCAGCCTTTCTGTGATACTTGTGATGTATTTCTCTGGAATCAACATCTCTAAGTCTGTTTCCAGAATACAGTCTTTTACCAGTGGGCCTGTTTCAGGTTCGTTTTCAAATAAGGATTTGAATTCTGTTTCTTTCAATTCTTGTATCGCTTCATCCAGGATTTTGTGGTATGCCTCAAATCCCAGGTCTGTGATGAAGCCACTTTGCTCTGCGCCTAAGAGGTCGCCGGCTCCGCGGATGTCAAGGTCTCGCATTGCTACTTTAAAGCCATCACCAAGCTCCGAGAATTCTTCTAATGTATTTAGTCTTTTGCGTGCGTCTGAGGTAATCAGGTTCATAGGCGGTGTAAACAAATAGCAGTACGCTTTTCGGTTACTCCTTCCTACCCGTCCCCGCATTTGGTGCACATCAGACAAACCAAACATGTGCGCCTGGTTTATGATGATGGTGTTGGCATTTGGAATATCGAGGCCGCTTTCTACAATATTGGTACTTACAAGCACATCGAAATCTCCGTCGATAAAACGCAGCATCACATCCTCTAGCTGATTTCCTTCCATTTGCCCGTGCGCGATGGCCACTTTGGCATCCGGCACAAGTTTAATTACAGTGTTTGCCAGCTGCACAAGGTCTCCGATTCGGTTATGGATAAAAAAAACTTGTCCTCCGCGATCCACTTCATAACGGACGGCATCCCGAAGGATCGTTTCTGAAAATGTGTGTACTTCGGTTGTAACTGGTTGCCTGTTGGGTGGTGGTGTTGCAATGATGCTTAAATCCCGGCTTCCCATAAGTGAGTGTTGCAAGGTTCTTGGGATGGGTGTTGCCGTAAGGGTGAGGTTGTCCACATTCACCTTCATTTCCTTGAGTTTCTCTTTTGCCTTTACGCCGAACTTTTGTTCCTCATCTACAACCATGAGGCCGAGGTCCTTAAATTCAATTTTTTTGCCAAGGAGCATATGGGTTCCGATTAGGATGTCGGTTTCTCCCTTTTTTACCTTTTCTAGAATTTTGGTTATTTCTGACTGCGATTTAAACCTGCTTATGTATTCAACATTGCAGGGTAAACCAGCCAGTCGGTCTCTGAAAGTTTTGTAATGCTGCATGGCCAGAATTGTGGTTGGCACCAAAACAGCAACTTGCTTGCTGTCGTTTACCGCCTTGAAAGCCGCTCTGATTGCTACTTCTGTTTTGCCGAAACCTACATCTCCACAAACCAGGCGGTCCATAGGGCAAATTTTCTCCATGTCGTTTTTAACATCTTGGATGGCCTTTGCCTGGTCTGGTGTGTCTTCATACAAGAAGGAACTTTCCAGTTCCACTTGAAGATAAGTATCGCGTGAAAACCCGAAGCCTTTTGCGTCCCTGCGTTTTGCGTAAAGGCGGATAAGGTCTTTGGCTATATCTTTTACCCTTTTTTTAACCTTTTTCTTTTTGTTGTCCCATTCTTCTGAGCCTAATTTTGAAATGGCTGGTGGCTCGCCCTCCTTTCCGGAATACCGGGAAATTTTGTGGAGTGAATGAATGGATACAAACAAATAATCATTGTCGCGGTACACAAGCCGAACGGCTTCTTGTTGCTTTCCGCTGACATCAATTTTTTCCAGACCGGCAAACCGTCCAATGCCATAATCGATATGGGTTACAAAATCGCCCGGCTTCAGTGTTTTTAGCTCCCGAAGTGTTAGTGCCCTGGTTTTTGAAAATCGCTCTTTTCCTTTTGCACGGTGGAATCGTTGGAATATTTCGTGGTCGGTGTAGCAAACAATTCTATTGTCGTTGTCTTCAAATCCAGCCCTCAGGTTTAGATATAGACTTTCGAAATGAAGTCCATGGCTCGTTTCATCAAAGATGGATTGAAGGCGCTCCAGTTGTTTGGGAGAATCTGCACAAATCAGCGTTTGAAAACCTTGGTTCGACAAATCCCTAAGTGTGTTTCCAAGAAGTTCGAAATCCTTATTAAAAGCGGGTTGTGATACCGTTTTGAACTCAATTACAGGAGCCTTGTCCGGACCTTTTCCTCCAAAATAAACCCTTGGCAAATTTATTATTTGTTTTTCAAAGCCAGCAGAATCGCAGAAAAGTCGGCCCGGTTCTGAAAGGAGATTTCCAGATCCCGTAAATCCAGATAGTTTTTCTCTTTCCAAGTGTACTTTATCATAGACCTTTTGAATGGCTGCGGAGGTTTGTGCTGCATTTTTAATCCAAACCCGGCTTCCGGCAGGTAGAAAAATCGGCAGGCCCTCCCTTTCCTCCACCGTCATTTTGGTCTGCACATTGGGCATTATAGTTGCCTTGTCCAGGTTGCGGATCGATAACTGGGTTTCTGGGTGCACCATCCGGATGGATTCAATTTCATCATCTAGTAGTTCCAGCCGGAAAGGGAACTCAGAAGAATAGGAAAATATGTCTATGATGAATCCCCGCACAGCAAATTGCCCGGGTTCAAATACGAAGTCTGTTTTTTCAAAACCAAAACCGTGCATGGCTTCATGCAAGGCGTCAAAATCTATTTTTTCGCCAATCTGAAGAATCCTGGAACCGGACACCAAAGATTTTTTGTTTAGAACTAGCTCTGAAAGTGCTTCCCCATAACTTACAATCAATAGTTTCTTACCCGATTTGTCTGCCTCGATGATGGCCGAAAGCACCTCTGAGCGTTGCAAGACATTGGCATTGTCTATTTCTTCAAAATGAAATGGCTTTTTGCAACTCGCCGGAAAAAGGAGAATGCCGTCTTCCTTTTCAAGCAATTTTCTCAAATCGTCATGAAAATAGGCAGCTTCTTCTTTATCGTTCAACACAAAAAGACTGTTTGCCGGCGAGGATATAAAGGATGCAGCAGCGGCGATGGCATCCATTGACCCAGCAAGGCCTTTTAAGACTACCGATGCCTGTTTGCTTTCTAATTGCTTGAGCATTATCCCAATGTTGGGATCATCCAGGTAGATTTGCAGGAAATTTCTGATTTTCATGACTGGCTGTAAAATTAGTCATTAAGGGTGGGGTCGGCAGGAATACACCATAAAGTTTTTGAAACTTTGCCTTCAGATGGATTTTTACTTCAGACTCTAGGATTGATTTCCCAATTTTACGGGTCTAATTTTCTCTATGATCATTCCAAGAATTCTATCCCTGTTTTTGTTTCTCCTTTTGGCAGCTTCCTGTTCCCGAAAGCCATTTCTAGCACAGGCTCCTGCGGCCAGTTATTCAGCAACTGTGCCCGGCGTGAAGGAAGTTTCCACCTTAAATCTTCCCATTGAAATTCCGATTCTGGATATTGAGCGGAAGATCAACGACCAGCTTGGCAAAACTCTTTTTGAAGACAATTCTCTTGAAGACAATGGCGGGGATAATCTCATGCTGAAAGTGACCAAGAGGCAGCCATTGTCTATTGAGGCAAAAGGAGGAAACCTTTTTAACATAAAAGTGCCGGTGAATATCTGGGCCAAAGCGGGCTACAAAATTGAAAAACTCGGCCTCAGTGTTTCCAAATACGAAGACACTGAGTTCGACATTGACTTGAATTTTTTAACCAGAATTAATCTTGGTCAGGACTGGAGGATTTCTACTTCCACAACACCCAATGGTTATAAATGGGTAAGTGAGCCCAAGGTGAAAATCGGATTCTTTGAAATTCCGATTACCAACATCATCGAGAAAATTATGGACAGGGAATTGCCCAATGTTGTGAAAACGGTGGATGGTGAAATCGCCAAAATCAACCTGAAACCACAAGCTGAATTTGCATGGAAGTCTGTTCAGCAACCATTCCTGATGAATGAAGCCTACCAAGCTTGGCTCAAAGTAACGCCCCAGTCGGTGATGATGACCCAGATTGGCGTGAAGGGAAAAAATGTTCGGATTGGCCTGGGAATTACCGCCGTTGCTGAAACTTTTCTGGGTGCAAAACCATCGGTTTCTGTGATGGCTACAGTGCCGCCACTAAAAATTGTTGATAAGATGGATGAGAAGTTTGAGGTTGGGATGATGACCGACATTCCGTATTCTCAGATTCGCAAAATTGCCATGGATCAGGCCGGCGGAAAAACCTATGAATTCAATGATGGAAAGCAAAAGGTTACGGTTCTGGATATTGAAGTTTACGGGCAAGGCAACGATGTGGTGGTTGCCACGACCATGTCGGGTGCGCTCAATGGCAAGGTTTATATAAAAGGAAAGCCTTGGTATGATGCTGCAAGTACCAGCTTGAAAATAAAGGACCTTGATTTTGATCTGGACACCAAAGACAAGTTATTGAAAACAGCGGATTGGATGGCTCATGGGAAATTCCTCAAAATGATGGAGCCCTATTTTTCTGTGTCGGTGGCTTCCCAGCTGGAAGAGGCAAAAAAAATGATCAAGGAAAACCTCACCGGCAATTCCATGAATAAAAATGTCAGGCTCAATGGCAACCTTTCGGAGCTAAGTCCGGGCCCAATTTATGTGACGCCAAACGGTCTGCAGGCAGTAATTCTGGCAAAAGGAAAACTCGATATTCAGGTCTCCGGTTTGTAATTTGACTTGGTTTGGCCGGTTTCAATTTTGTCCAACGCCGAGCAAATTTCTTCTGGGTTGTGGTTTGAGATGCAGGTTTCCAGATAGGCTTTGATGGAATTGGCCGGGAGAATCATCAAAATTTGGATGACTTCGTCGATTTGGCCGGAAATGGCTTCATGATTAAATCTGGGATTGATTTGCATTTCAAAAAAGATTTTTGAAAGTCCTTCGAAGCCGGTGTTCTCTTCTGATATCCTTTTATAAAGGAAAACATAGATTTGAGCTGAATTTTTCATGGCCTTATTGGTTTGGGTTTCACTTTATTTCATTTCTCTGAATTAATTTTGGTTCATCCTCCATTTATTTTGGATAAAATGCAGTTGAAATCCGGCTGTTTTTTGATGTTGCCGGAAAACAAACGGGAAGACGAAAACACGCTTGATAGGTTTCGAAGGAATTAAAGATTTTTTATGGAGGGCGGGCAGTTCCTTTCCAGCAAGGTTGCTGCTTAACCACCTGAAGAAGAACCAGGTAATTCTCTTCTTCTGGCTTCTGCTTTTTGGGGTTATGTTGTGGGATTGGGCCAGGCTTTATGGGGTTCCATATCTTTTTCTGGACCCTGAGTATTTAGGTAATGTGAATGCCCTGAGCCTGTTTATTCTTGGAATTGCATTCGGCATTTTCAACAGCTCATTTCAAATTACAACCTATATCCTTGATTCCGGTCGGTTTCGTTTTTTAGCCGGGATGCAAAATGCCATCATCCGGTTTTCGATTAACAATGCTGTTTTACCGCTTTTGTATTGGCTGCTCTTTTCATGGCGCTTTTGGAATTTTCAGGTGGAACGAGGCCTTGAAAAACCCTGGGCAGCTTTTTTGGAAACGCTTTCTTTCGGCGCAGGTTTTGTCACTGTTTCCTTGCTTACGGTACTCTATTTTAGGATTGCCAGAAGCCGGCTTATTCTTAAACTTGCCATTTGGCTGGATGAAAGATTGCGCAGTCTTAGCTTATATCGATTGTCTATCCGTAAGCGGCAGCATGATCTGCGCAATTCTGCCGGGCGTACAGCTTTTTTTCTCGACATGAATTTCAGTGTTGCCCGGGTGCGGGAAACGAGCCCTCAGCGACTGAAGGATGACTTCGCCGTTTTTGGTACTAGCCATCTGGCGGCAGTTTTGCTCGAGTTGTTTACCATTCTGTTTTTATTAGTGGCTGGCTTTTTTAGTTCGGCTAATTGGTTGCAGATTCCGGCAGGGGCCAGCATTTTTATTCTGTTTGGCTTAATTCTGATGGTTATCGGCGCTGTATCGTATTGGCTGCGGGGCTGGAGCATTACCATTTTTCTGGGCATTGCCCTGCTCATTAACTTTCTCCACACCGCAGGAATTATTGACAAAGAATACCAGGCTTTCGGCATTGATTATGGGCACAAGGTTCGGTACAGCAACCCCAAAATTGCGGCCTTTGCCAATCCGGATCTTGTACGAAGAGATTCTTTGCAAACAATCCGGATTCTATCCCGCTGGAAAAAAAAGACAGGCCAGGAAAAACCCCGCATGGTCCTTGTTTGCTGTAGTGGTGGTGGCGTTCGGGCTGCTACCTGGACCATTCGTGTGCTGCAATATTCTGATAGTTCTCTTGGTACCCAGCTGATGAAGCATACTACGCTTATGACCGGGGCCTCCGGTGGTTTAATTGGGGCTGCATATTTCCGTGACCTGTGCCTCAGGAATTTCACAGGAGAAAAGCTGGATTATTATGAAAGAAAGTATGTAGGCCAGATGTCCCGCGATTTGCTAAACCCGCTCGTATTTTCATTGGTTTCCAACGACTTGCTTGTCCGGTTCAGGAACTTTGATGATGGTCGATATGTGTATAAAGCCGACAGGGGACTGGCTTTTGAGCAAAGCTTGCACAAGAATCTGAATGGCGTTTTGGCAAGGCCCCTTGCCCATTACCGGAATCCTGAGCGTGAAGCATTAATTCCGATGATGTTTGTGGTTCCGGCCATCGTAAATGATGGTCGCCGACTTTACATTTCTCCTCAGGATATTTCCTACATGACTTGCGACAACAATGCCGGCCACATTGTTCCCAACGACAGGATTATCCGGGGCGTGGAATGGTCCCGGTTTTTTGCCGGTGCCGATGCCGGAAGACTGGCATTTTCTTCAGCCCTTAGAATGAATGCCACTTTTCCTTATGTGATGCCCAATGTTTCACTTCCCACCGAACCTGCTATTCAGGTAATGGACGGTGGTTTGAATGATAATTTTGGAGTTGCGGATGCGCTCAAGTTTGCGTCTACTTTCAGAAACTGGATTGAGCGGGAAACTTCGGGTGTGGTTCTGATGTGCATAAGAGATACTCCACGCGAAAGGCCTTTTCGTATGCAAAGCAGGGATTCCTGGTTTTCGAGGTTGCTGAATCCTGTTGGTTCTATTTATTCAAACTGGGCCCGAAATCAGGATTACAACAACGACCACCAGGCTGCTTACTTTGGTAAAAGTCTGAAGGTTCCTTTTGAGGTCCTCAACTTTCAATATCTGGCCGACGCAGATCTGGAAGAAAATCCGGAGGAAGGCAAAACGGAAAACAGGGCTTCCCTTTCCTGGCATCTAACCACTTTTGAAAAGGCGGGCATAGAAAAAGCCATTCTGAAAACACCCAACCAAAAGGCACTTATTCGTCTTCGGACTTTGCTCGCAGACAGTTCCATTCATGGAAAAATTCCTTAGCACCGATGGAACCTTGGAAGCCGGATGTGATGAAGCCGGTCGTGGTCCGCTCGCTGGTCCTGTCTTGGCGGCCGCTGTGATTTTGCCCCCGGATTTTGATTTGCCCGGGCTTGATGATTCCAAGAAACTTCGCGAAAGCACGAGACTGAAACTGGAAACTGGCATAAAGGAACAGGCAATTTCATGGGCGGTGGCCGAATGCAGTCCGGCAGAAATTGACCAGTTTAATATACTCAACGCCAGTATTTTGGCCATGCATCGTGCGGTGGATCAATTGCTGGTAAGGCCCGAACTTATTCTGGTGGATGGAAACCGATTCAAGAACTATCCATTCATTCCCCACAGATGCTTTGTAAAAGGCGATTCCCGCTTTGCATCCATTGCGGCAGCGTCTATTTTGGCCAAGAATGAACGAGATCGTATGATGAAACAACTGGCAAACCAGTATCCCGGTTATGGCTGGGAAAGGAATATGGCCTATCCGACAGAAGAGCATCGCCTTGCCATTCGTCGGCTTGGCTTAAGTGCGGAACACAGGCGCACATTCAAACTCCGAAATCCTTGAATTTTGGTTTAGCAAGGCCAGCATTTTTTATTTGATTTGCTTAATGAAAACGCCTGTTATTCTCACCATTTTAATATTGATTTTTGCTTCGACTGGTTTTGCACAAGATCGGCAACACCCTTGTGCAGCCGCTAAATCTTCCGGGGCACAAGCAAAAAGTAATACACTTGCTCCGGCGCAAATTGCACGCACAGAGTTGTATGATGTGGGCTTTTACAGGCTTAATCTGGAAATGACCAACCTGTCCAAAGTTATGAGCGGCACTGTAACTATGCAGGCCAATTCCCGTCAGGCAATCGATTCGGTGATTTTCGAACTTCATCCAAACCTGAGTATTTCCAGAATTTTGCTGAACGGCGATAGTGTTGGATTTATCAGAAAGGCTACCGCTGTTTATGTTCCGGTGAATCTTCCTGCTGGCCTTGGTTTTACCATTGAAACAAAGTACGCGGGGACACCTCCGGATGGCAGTAGCAATCCATTTGGTGATGCAGGTATGAGCAATGCCAGTTCGCCTTCCTGGGGAAACCAGATTACCTGGACCCTGAGTCAGCCATTTTCGGCCTACGAGTGGTGGCCTTGTAAACAATCGCTTCGCGATAAAATCGACAGTTTGGATGTGAACATTACAGTTCCATCTGCATGCAAGGCTGGTTCCAATGGACTTTTGAAAAATATTGTAACTGGTTTGCCCGGCGGAAAATCGCGGTATGAATGGAAACACCGCCATCCCATAGATTATTATCTCGTTTCCATCGCAGTGGGCAAATATGTGGATTACAGTTTCTATGCGCATCCTGCAGGCCAGGATTCAATCCTGATTCAGAACTACATCTACGACAATCCACAGACCCTGATTAATTTTAAAGCAGACATTGACGAGACGGCATCTTTCGTCGAGCTATTCTCAGAATTGTTTGGTCCATATCCTTTCCGAAATGAAAAATATGGCCATTGTATGGCGCCTTTTGGCGGTGGCATGGAGCATCAAACCATGACAAGTCAGGGAAGTTTTAATGCCGACCTTACCGCCCATGAACTTGCGCATCAATGGTTTGGAGACCATGTAACCTGTGGTTCCTGGGCCGACATCTGGGTAAATGAAGGATTTGCAACTTATTCCGAGTACCTCATGAATGAGCGCTTATATCCTACGCAGGCCGCCTCAGTAATGAATTCCGAACATACAGCTGCAATGCAACAAGCCAATGGAGCCATCTGGATTTTGGATAGCCTAAACAGTACCCGGATTTTTTCAAGCAGACTTAGTTATTCAAAAGGTTCTGCTTTCATCCACACCCTTCGCTACCTCGTAAACAATGACAGCCTGTTTTTTAAGGCCTTGAGAGAATATCAAATTCGATTTGCAGACAGCACCGCCATTGGCACCGATGTGAAAAAAGTGCTGGAAGATATTGGTGGTGTAAACCTGGATGAAGCTTTTGAGCAGTGGTATTACGGGGAAGGTTATCCCACATACAGCCTCAGATGGAACACGGGCAACAATGACCTATACCTGAAACTCAGCCAGACTGTTTCTGCTCCGGGTGTGACGCCTTTGTTTACTACTCCGCTGCAAATAAAGTTTTCCCGACTGGGTAGGCCTGATACAATTATTCGTTTCCCAATTACTTCTACCACGGAATTTATTCTTGTGCCCGGTATATCAAGTATAAGCGGAACTCCAGTATTGGATCCCTCTAATTACATCATCAATAAATCAACCACGGTGCTGAAAGATCCAACTTTGGTGGTCACAAAAAATGAGGCATTGGAGATTCCAAAGCAGGATGTTAGCATTCTTTCCACTTCGGAAGATGGTCGCTTTTTGCTTCAATCGAATGGCCGGGAATCCTGGGAATATGCCCTTCTTGATACGCGTGGCAGACTTGTGGTCTCGGGCTGTCTGGAGAAAAGCCAAGAATTGAATTTGAGTAATTGCCTTTCGGGGGTTTACCTGATTCGATTGGTTTCTACAACAGGGAACCAGGCTACCCACCGCTTGATCCGACGCTGATGGAATTCAACCCAAAATTCCCTCGTATTTTGGTTGTCGGCAGTTCCAATGTTGACCACATTGTTTTTACTGAAAAATTGCCAGTTCCGGGAGAAACCTTGGGCGGTGGGATTTATAAAATGGTGTTTGGTGGAAAGGGCGCGAATCAGGCTGTTGCCGCTTCCCGTGCCGGGGCCGATGTGACAATGGTTTGCTGCCTTGGTTTAGATTCTTTAGGAAATGACAGTCTTGAAAATCTGAAATCATGCGGAATTGATACGCGATTTGTCAGACAAGTGCCGGGGCTTGCCACAGGCGTGGCCCTCATTTTGGTGGACAAACAAGGTGAAAATTGTATTTCTGTTGCTCCTGGAGCCAACGGAAATTTACTTCCTTCTGATGTTTCCAGGGTGTTTGAAGGTTCGGATTCAAAATTTGATCTTGGCATTCTTCAGATGGAAATAAATGTGGAAACAGTGAGGTCCACGATTGACCTGCTTTCAGAAAGAAACATACCAATCCTGCTGAATCTGGCGCCTTATCAATTTTTTCCTGATGATGTTTTGAAAAAGGTTTCCATTCTGGTAATGAATGCCGGAGAAGCTTCCGGGCAATCCGGTCTTCCCGTTTCTGATCAGAAAAGTGCCTGTCAGGCGGCGAAAGCCATTGCAGAAAAAACAGGGATTCCGCTTATTTTAATCACACTTGGCTCTGAAGGTGTGCTGGCTTTTCAGAATGGAGAATCCTATTTTTTTCCTTCTTTTAAAGTCAAGCCTGTGGATACAACCGGAGCTGGTGATGTTTTCTGCGCTTATGCTGGAACTGCTTTTGCCGAAGGAATGATACTTTCAGAATCCATGAAATTGGCCCAGGCCGCATCCGCAATTTGTGTGACGAGGGAAGGGGCGCAAACCTCAATTCCATTCAGAAATGAGGTGTTGAGTTTTCTTGCAGAACAGGAAGTTTAAAGAGATTCCGCTTTCCAGAAACCTTGTTTTAATTTCTGGAACTCTTTCCGGAGGAAAGGAAATTTATCAGTTTTCTAAGTCCGTCAAACCAAAGCAAGATGTAAAGAAACCCAGTCATCAGCCATAGAACGATCATATTGAAAACGGGCGTATCCATGCGAATATCAAACAGATATTTGAATGGGGAGAAAAAATGCGCCCTTGAGAAAATGTGGTTTCCATCAGGTTCCCTGAAAACAGGATCCGCCATTTGCACAATCCGGCCACCGGTTTCTATGATTTTCTTTTCATCATCGGTGTTTTTCAAGTAGCGTTCTATCGACCGGTTATGGCTGGCAAGCCGCAAATTATTGAGGCCCTTGTTTCCGCCTTCGCT